>NZ_BMJQ01000002.1:0-300000 GCF_014643535.1 Aliidongia dinghuensis
CGCGCGACACGGCCCCTCAAATCAACGGATAGCGGCTTCGTCATCGTGACCCACCTCCCATCGTAGGGAATCACGATCACGCGCCTTTGGGAATCCTCGAATCACTCAGGTCGCAAACCGCTCTAGCCGTAAACATTGAACCCATGGGCGCGCATGCAGTTCGTGATGATTCGCTGCTCACGCTCCTCCGTCTCCGCTTCCTTGTGCCCCCCGCCGCCGACCAAGCCTGTCAAGGCGCCGATGCCGGCGCCGGTTCCGGCATTGCCGGTGATCGCGCCGAGCACCGCCCCGCCCGCGGCGCCGGCGACCGCGCCAAGCCCGGCATCTTCCGCCAGGTCGCCGTTATTGCGCACGCTGCGGGCCTGGTCTTGGCACATCGCGAGATCCTGCTCGTATTCCGCCTGGGTATGGCCCGTCATGTCGACAACCGGCCGGAAGTCGGCGCCGGCACATGCCGCGAGGCCGCCCGTCATACAGACAATGAGTGTCATTGATTTCAGGAACCGACGACCATCGCGGTGAAAATCCATCATCGCAACTCCTGCTCGAACTGCACGGGACGAAAATTGAAGCCGACGGTCTTCGCCGCCTGACAGAGGTGCCGCATCGGGCTCCTCCTGCTGCCAGTGACCTAGAGAGGAGGAAGCGCGGGCGCCGTCAACCCTAGTTCTCGTACCGCAGCGGCGACTGTCAAGCAGGTGCCGACGTCGAATCGCGACCAAAGATTGAACGCTGGATAGACGATGCGGGTGAGACCAGCGTCTCACCCGCATCGATTTTGTCCCGGAGTGCATTCCGCGCTATGAGCAGTGCACCAGGAAGGCGCGCTCGACGCAGGCCGCCGCACTCAGAACACCGCGAGTGCGATGCCCGCGATGGCTAAGGCCCCGGCGCCGATGGCAGACCATGTGCCGACCGAGAAGAGGGATCGTTCGCTGCCGCTGGATTGGCCCGTTGCGGCCGGTGCCAGCGTCGCCGGCGCTTGCGTCGCCGGGCTTTGCGGATGGGCCGACGAGGCATCGGCGCCGGCAGAAGATGCCGTAGAAGGTCCGGCTGAAGTCGATGCGACGCTGTTCCCGCTTGGCTGATCGGCGCATCCGGCTTGCAGAAGGAGAAGCCCGGCGACGAGCGCCGCTACAGATGTCTTATGCACGTGTCTCTCCATTCCGGCATCCGATCCTGCCCTATCCTCGGAAGCTGCCGACAGGGACGTATCGGCGGTCCGGCGGGGGGGCTCGGTTCAAGGGCGGAATCTTAGGCCGATGGCGCTTGAAAGACCTAATGACCAAGCTGTGGCGCAATTTGCCGCCGCAGCACAGCCCAGCCGATCGGGCATTCGGCGGCGTCCGGAACGATCGCTCGCGTCGCCGCCGTCGATTGAACGACGCGCGGAAAATGCCTCTCTTTTGATTCTTTTTTGGTGCTGTCCCAACTGCAACTTTGCGTCTTCAGAGGCGTTTACGGTGTGGCTTGTGGTCACCGGACGACCGCACGGAGACTTCCATGAAGACCCATATTTGGCCGCACATCGTGCAGAGCCGTCTTGCAATGACGGCCTTGCTGGTTTCGGCAGCTTTTCTCCTCCATCCCGGACAAGCGTCGGCCGCGGACTGCGGCGGCGGCCCGCTCAGCGGCTCGACGGGGAATGTGGTCGGCAGCGTCCTCGGTGCCGTGGGCGGCGGCCTGCTTGGCAGCCAGTTCGGCGGGGGGGCCGGTAAGGGCGTGATGACTGGGGTCGGCGTCGTCGGCGGCGCGCTCGCCGGCGGCTATGCCGGCCGCCAGGTCGAGGGCTGCCCCTCACACCGGCAGGCTTCACCCCAGGGCGCCAGCGCGCGCCAGGGTGCTGCCCAACAAGGGGCGGCGGCCGGAGGCGGACCTCGCACCTGCCGGTTCGTGAGCAGCCAGGCGATGATCGACGGGCAGACCCAGCCGGTCGAGGGGGTCGCCTGCCTTGAACCGGACGGGGCCTGGAGAACCGAGACGGGACCGGCGGCCGAGCGGGCCGCATCGACAGACCTGGTTTTACGGGCGCAGCAGCGCTTGCACGATCAGGGGTTCTACGTGCGCAATAACGTCGATGGGCGCTGGGGACCTGCGACGAGCACGGCAGTGCGCAATTTCCAGCAGGCGAACAGCATGGCTTCGACCGGCCAGCTCGATGCCCCGACCAAGACCGCGCTGGGCCTCGATCCTGTGCCGCTCACCGACCTCGCCCAGAGCGCTCCTCCTGTGCAGGGCAGCGCGCCCGCCCAAGGCAATCCGCCGGTACAGGGCAGCCCAACCGCCCAGGTTGGCGCCCAACCGGCTGCGACGACGCCGGCTGCAACGCCGCCGGTCGCGCCCAACAGCTCGATCTACAAGTAGGGCGCCGCGATCTCTTTGGTGGCAGGGCGGCACGCGCCGGTTTTCCAGGGTCCGCATAGCCCGCGGAAAACCGGCAGCGTTGCCGCCGAGCCAACCCCGGGCCTTTGCCGGATAGCGGACGTTGGTCTCAACGCCTAGACGAGGAACCTTGCGCGCGATTTTGCGTCGGGAACCATGCATTGCTGCCGCTTGCCGAACAGCGCATAGCGGTTCCGCGCGACCCGGTCGTAAAGCCAGTCGGCGCCTGGCCTGGGCAGGAATCGAAAGACCCACAGCAGCCGCCAGGGCCACGGCAAGGATCGCGCAATCCGAAAGATCGCCGCGGATTTCAGATAGATCCGACCCTCGTCCAGGAAGACGAAACTGTCCCAGTCATCGAGCGGCAGCTTGTGCCGGCCCAGGACCTGCTGGCCGGTCGCGGACTGCATCGGCGCGAAATAGAGCCGGCCGGCCCGGTCACGCGGCAAGAGGAACTGGACGACGCCGTGGCACAGGTTGCAGACGCCGTCGAACAGCACGAGCGGGCCGGTGAGCGCCACGCGGTTGCGCTCCTGCTCGAGCGTGCGCCCCGTCATGATTGCGCCGTCCTCGCGCGCGGACGTGGCGGCAGCGCTAGCCATCTTTCCGAAAATTCCCCCTCGACCGCCGTCATCAGGCAAAGATCGACTATACGGCCCTGAAGCGCGCTGAGGCGATAGGTTCGGTCGAACACCAAGCTCGCCGCCGACCGCTTACCCGTCGTGCTTCTTGCGGCTATCGGTCCTCTCGCATTATTCGCTATATTCATTCAAATATAGCGCTTCGTTCCGGCCGTCCGGCCATGTCCACTCCGGGAGAATGTCATGTCGCACGAATTGCAGTTCTATATCGACGGCGCCTGGGTCGATCCGGTGATCCCGCGCACGCTGGACGTGATCGATCCCGCGACGGAAGAGGCCTTCACCAAGATTTCGCTCGGCAGCGAAGCCGACGTCGACCGCGCCGTCGCGGCCGCCAAGGCCGCCTTTCCGGCTTTCGCGCGCGCCAGCAAGGCCGAGCGGCTCCAGCTCTTGAGGCGCGTGCTCGAGGTCTACAAGAGCCGCTACGACGAGGTCGCAGCCGCACTCTCGCGCGAGATGGGCGCGCCCCAGAAGCTCGCGAAGACGTCGCAGGCCGGCATGGGCACGGCGCATCTCACCAAGATGATCGAGGCGCTCGAGTCTTATGAGTTCGACCGGCTCGCCGGCACGACGCTCGTCACCAGGGAGCCGATCGGCGTCGTCGGCATGATCACGCCCTGGAACTGGCCGATCAACCAGATCGTCTGCAAGGTGGCGCCGGCGCTCGCCGCCGGCTGCACCATGGTGCTGAAGCCGAGCGAGGTGGCCCCCATCAACGGCATCCTGTTCGCCGAGGTGCTGCACGAGGCGGGCGTGCCCAAGGGTGTCTTCAACCTCGTGAACGGTGACGGCCCGACCGTGGGCGAGGCGATCGCGCGTCATCCGGACGTCGACATGGTGTCCTTCACCGGCTCGACCCGGGCCGGCATCCTGGTCGCGAAAGCCGCGGCCGATACGGTGAAGCGCGTGCACCAGGAACTCGGGGGCAAGTCGGCCAACATCATCCTCGACGATGCCGATCTCCGTCACGCGGTCACGCGCGGCGTCGCCGGCTGCTACGGCAACAGCGGGCAGTCGTGCAACGCGCCGACCCGCATGTTCGTGCCGCTCGCCCGGCACGATGAAGCGCTCGAGATCGCCAAGGCGGCGGCCGAGACCTTCCGTGTTGGCCCGCCCGACGCGGCCGACACGGTGCTGGGCCCGGTCGTGAGCCAGGTGCAGTTCGACAAGATCCAACGCCTGATCGAAAGCGGCATCGCCGAGGGTGCCACGCTCGTCACCGGCGGCCCTGGCCGGCCCGAGGGGCTGAACCGCGGCTACTACGTGCGCCCGACGGTGTTCGGCCACGTCCGCCCGGAGATGACGATCGCACGCGAGGAGATCTTCGGGCCGGTGCTGTCGATCCTCTCCTACGAGAGCGAAGAGGAGGCGATCCGGCTCGCCAACGACACGCCCTACGGCCTCGCCTCCTACGTCCAGTCGGGCGATCTCGCGCGCGCCCGGCGCGTTGCCGCCCGCATGCGCTCCGGCAACGTCTACATCAACTATCCGGCCTGGGACGCGGGTGCGCCGTTCGGCGGCTACAAGCAGTCGGGCAACGGCCGCGAGTATGCCGAGTTCGGCCTGGAGGAGTTCCTGGAGATCAAGGGCATCGTGGGCTACGACGCCGCCTGATCGAGCCTCGGCCGAAAGGGGGCGGAGAGAGACGGGAAGGCATCGCGCCTCTCTCCGCCTGAACGCTCAAGGATCGTGCTCTAGGCATGGGCGATCCAGCCGCGCCAGGTGAATGCGGCGAAGAACGGGCGAACGTTCCGAAAGCCGCCATCGTGCAGGATCGCCTCATCCTGTTCAGGGCTCAGCATGGGAGCCATCGCGTCCACGGCCGCCCGAGCGCTTCCAGCCTGTTCGGGGTCGGCGCCGGAGGCGATTGCGTAAGCGGCGTAGCGGTCCAGCCAAAGCGCGCGCTCCTCCGGATCCTGCGGGAAGCTGCCGTGGGCGGCCACGAAGGGCGCGCCGGGCCGGAGCCGGCGGTGGATCGCGCGGACCGTTTTTTGCCGTGCCGGTGCCGCAAGAAAGTGGAGCGTGAGCAGGCAGGTCGCCGCGTCGAACGGGCCGTCGGGCGCGTCATCGATATAGCCCTCGATCAGCTCGACCTGCGCCATGCGGGGTCCGAGCGTCCGCTCGGCCAACTGCAGCATTTCCCGCGAGGGATCGACGCCGACAAAGGTCCAGCCGGGCTGGGCTTCGGCCAAGGCGCTCAACTCCAGCCCGCCGCCCGCGCCCAGCACGAGCACCTTCGCATTCGCGGGCGCTTGCTCGGCCAGAAGAACGCCCGTCATGCGGTGCAGCGCCTCCAGGCCGGGAACGAACCGACGCGGCCCTTCGGCGTAGCGGGCGACGGCTTCCGGGTCCGAAAACGCGCGCAGGAAGTGCTCGGCGCCATCCGCGATCTCAGCTGTCATGCCCCTCTCCCGTTCTGGCGTCTTTTGATCGGCGCTCCAGGCGCGCGTGGAAATCGGCGCTCAAGGCGGCGAGTGTCACATCGCCGAGGCGGGCGAGCAGCAGCGCTTCCGCATCATGGAAGGCCGTGTCGAGCGCCGCGTTGACCGCCTGCTCGACGAGGCAGCCCGGCGCCTCGGTCCGGTTGCCGATCGCCAGAAGCGATGGACAGCCGAGCGCGTCGTAGATGTCGCGCAACGTGATCGCGCCTAGATCGCAGGCGAGCGACCAGCCGCCGCCATGCCCCTTTTCCGAGCGCACATAACCTTGCCCCCGCAGTCCCGCCATGATCCGCCGGATCACGACGGGGTTCGTCTGCATCGCCCGGGCGAGCACCTCCGAGGTGATCGGTCCCTCGTGCTCCGCCATGTGCAGCAGCACATGGAGCACGCCCGACAATCGACTATCGCGTTTCATGTAACTCCTATTAGTACATGATCGTGAGGTCAGTCAATGGTGATGGCGGACGGCCTCAAGCCTGCTCGGCATAGGCGGCGAGGCCGGCGCGCAGCGTGGCCAGCATCCGGTCGCGGACCGCGTCGCGCGCGTCGTGCAGCCAGGCCGCCGCCAGCGGCAGGCGGTCTCGACCGCCGGCACCCTGCGCATCCAGCGGGATGAAGCGCACGCTCTCCGTCGCCATGCGCGCGGTCCATTTCGGCACGATCGCCGCCCCCAGCCCGGCGCCGACCAGGTTGATGATCGTCTGCTTCTCCTCGGCCAGCTGCGCGATGCGCGGCTGCAGCCCCGCTTCGGCGAACAGCTTGACGGTCAGGTCGTGGCTGTGCGGCCGTGACCGCCGCTCGGGCACGATGAGCGGCTGATCGGCCAGATCCGCGATCGCGAGCCGGTCGCGGCGCGCCAGCGGATGCCGGGCCGGCACGGCCACGACGACCGTCTCGTGGAACAGGAACAGGAATTCGAGCCGCTTGTCGGGGCTCTCCGGCGGACGGACGAACGCGAGGTCGAGCCGCCCGGACAACAGGCGCGGCAGAAGGCGGATCGTCTTGTCCTCCACCAGCTGCACGACGATCTCGGGATGGCGTTCGCGGAAATCGTGCAGCAGCAGCGGCAGCAAGCCGGCCGCCGCACTGTCGATGGCGCCGACCCGGAGCAGCGCCGTTTGCTGGCGCCCCTGCGCGCGGAAGCGTGCCGCAAGGTCGTCGGCCTGAAGCAGCAATGCCCGCGCCTCATCGAGCAGCGTTGCACCGTCCTCGGTCAGTGCCACGTTCCGCGTGGTCCGTGCCAGGAGACGGGAACCCAGATCCTCTTCCAGTAGGCGGATGTGGCGCCCGAGCGCCGACGGCAGCATGCCAAGCCGCTGCGCCGCACGCCCGAAATGCAGTTCCTCCGCCACCGCGACGAAGCAGCGGAGCTGGTGCAAGTCCATCGTCCGGCCCTCCTGCCGGGCGATTATATGATTTTTTTGTATAATCGCACGCGAATTGACTTCATTCCGGTTCGGCGGCGAAATCTGCCGGAGCCGCGCAGACAAATAGCGTCGCCACCCAATAAAGTAACAGTATATGGAGGAAGCGTCCGATGGACGGCACGCTCGAGCTGCGCGTATTGCGCAAGATTACGCTGCGCATCGTTCCTTTCATCATGCTGCTGTATTTCATCGCGTTCATCGATCGCGTGAATATCGGCTTTGCAGCACTGACGATGAACAAGGAGCTGGGATTCTCGCCGACGGTCTTCGGGTTCGGCGCCGGGATCTTCTTCCTCGGCTATTTCCTGTTCGAGGTTCCGTCCAACCTGATCCTCGACAAGGTCGGCGCCCGGATCTGGATCGCCCGGGTCATGATCACCTGGGGCCTGGTGTCGGGCACCATGGCATTCGTTCAGGGCAGCACCGGCTTCTATGTTCTGCGCTTCCTGCTGGGCGCCGCGGAAGCGGGCTTCTTTCCCGGCATCATCCTCTATCTCAGCTACTGGTTTCCGCCGCGCCGCCGCGCCGCCGTCACGGCGCTCTTCATGGCGGCGGCACCGTTGTCGACGGCACTCGGCTCGCCCGTCTCCGGGGCGCTGCTGGAGCTGCATGGTCTCTTGGGCCTCGCCGGCTGGCAGTGGATGTTCCTGGCCGAGGCGGCACCGGCTGTCATCCTGGGCGTCGTCGTCCTGTTCTACATGACCGATCGTCCGGAGAAGGCGACATGGCTCGCCGACGAGGAGCGTGCCTGGCTGGTCAATACCATGAACGCCGAGCGGGCGAGCAAGGCGGCGACCGCGAGCCACAGTGTCTGGCGCGGCTTGGCGGACGGTCGCGTGCTGGCCTTGTCGCTGGTGTATTTCGGCACCTCGGCCGGCCTCTACACGCTCGGCATCTGGTCGCCGATGATCATCAAGCAATTCGGCCTGACGTCGCTCCAGGTGGGATTCCTGAACGCGATCCCGGCCATCGTCGCGGTGCTCGCCATGGTGCTGTGGGCCCGCCATTCGGACCGCACCGGCGAACGGACCTGGCACGTGGTCGCGGCCTGCCTGCTCGCCTCCGTCGGCCTGGTATGGGCCGGGTCTGCTGCCACGGTGGTCCCGGTGCTGCTGGCGCTGACACTCGTCAACATCGGCATCAGCGCGGCCAAGCCGCCGCTCTGGAGCATGCCGACGATCTTCCTGTCGGGCCCGGCGGCCGCGGCCGGCATCGCCACCATCAACTCCATCGGCAATCTCGGCGGCTTCGTCGGCCCCGCCATGATCGGCTGGATCAAGGACCTGACCGGCAGCTTCGTCTACGGGCTCTATTTCGTCGCCGTCTTGCCGGCACTCTCTGCCATCCTGACGCTCGCCCTGTCACGCGCCCACCGGAAGCGGCGCGTCGCCGAACCCGTCACCCGACATTGATCCCGATCCCATCGAACCAGAGCCCCATCGAACCAGAGGTAGTTCCACCATGCGCGAATACACGATTGCAGCCATCCCCGCCGACGGCATCGGCCCCGAGGTCATCGCCGCCGGCACCACGGTCTTGAAGGCCCTCGAGCAGCGGCTGGGCGAGGCGAAGTTCAATGTCACGACCTTCGACTGGGGATCGGACTACTACAAGAAGCACGGCGTCATGATGCCGGCGGACGGGCTTAAGACGCTGAAGCCGTTCGACGCGATCTACTTCGGCGCCGTGGGTGCGCCCGACGTGCCGGACCATGTGACGCTCTGGGGGTTGCGCCTGCCGATCTGCCAGGGCTTCGACCAATATGCCAACGTGCGGCCGACCCGGATCCTGCCGGGCGTCACCTCGCCCCTGCGCCATGTCGGCGAGGGTGACCTCGACTGGGTGATCGTCCGCGAGAATTCGGAGGGCGAGTATGCCGGCCACGGCGGGCGCGCCCATCGCGGCCTGCCGGAAGAGGTCGCGACCGAGGTTGCGATCTTCACCCGCGTCGGCGTCACCCGCATCATGCGCTACGCCTTCAAGCTGGCGCAGGCCCGGCCGCGCAAGCTGCTGACCGTCGTGACCAAGTCCAATGCCCAGCGGCACGGCATGGTGATGTGGGACGAGATCGCGGCCGAGGTATCTCAGGAATTCCCGGACGTCACCTGGGACAAGATGCTGGTCGACGCCATGACCGTGCGCATGACGCTGAAGCCGCAGAGCCTGGACACGATCGTCGCCACCAACCTGCATGCCGACATCCTGTCGGATCTCGCTGGCGCGCTTGCCGGCAGCCTGGGGGTGGCACCGACCGGCAACATCGACCCGGAACGCCGCTTCCCGTCGATGTTCGAGCCAATCCATGGCTCGGCCTTCGATATTACCGGCAAGGGCATCGCCAACCCGGTCGCCTCGTTCTGGACCGCGGCGCAGATGCTCGACCACCTGGGCGAGGCCGAGGCGTCGGCACGCTTGATGCGCGCTGTCGAGCGGGTGTGCGCCGCCGGCATCCTGACCCCTGACGTCGGCGGCACCGCCACGACGGCCGAGGTGACGGCTGCCGTCGTGGATGCCATCCACAGCTCGAACGTCTGAGCGGGGATCGGGCAATGGGCGGACCCTGGGACGATGCGACGGCGCGGGCGGCGTTGCGGCGGATCTTCGATGCGGCCGTGGCGAGCGCCGATGCGGGTGCCGCGGTGCTGCGCCATTTGCCTGAAAAGCCCAGGGGACGCTGCGTCGTGGTCGGGGCCGGCAAGGCCTCGGCGGCGATGGCGGCAGCGCTCGACGCCGCCTGGCGCGACGTGGACCTCACGGGCGTGGTCGTCACCCGCGAGGGCCACGCCGTGCCGGCGGGGCGAATCGAGATCATCGAGGCGTCCCACCCGGTGCCTGATGACCGGAGCGAACGGGCGGCGCGAAGCATCCTCGATGCCGTCGGCGGCCTCGGTCCCGATGACCTGGTGGTGGCGCTCATCTCCGGCGGCGGCTCCGCACTCATGACCCTGCCGGCCGGCCGCATGACGCTCGCCGACAAGCAGGCCGTCAATCGCGCACTGCTGGCCAGCGGTGCGACCATCGCGGAGATGAACACGGTGCGCAAGCACCTGTCGGGGATCAAGGGCGGGCACCTCGCCGCCGCGGCGCGGCCGGCTCGCCTGGTCACGCTGGTGATCAGCGATGTGCCGGGAGACGATCCGGCGGCGATCGCTTCCGGGCCGACCGTGCCTGATCCAAGCACGCTCGCCGACGTGCGGGAGATCGTCGCGCGCTATGCCATCGACCTGCCGCCCGCGGCCTGCGCCGTGCTTGAGGAGGGGCGCGAGACGCCGAAGCCGGGTGAGCGCGCGAGTGACGTCCGGTTGATCGCCGCACCCCAGCTGGCACTTGCCGCGGCGGCCGATGCCGCGCGGTGCGAGGGGCTGACGCCGCTCGTCCTGGGCGACGCGCTCGAAGGGGAAAGCCGGGAGCTCGGCACGGTCATGGCCGGCATCGCCCGGTCGGTCCGGACCAACGGCCTGCCCGTTGCCGGCCCCGCGGTCATCCTGTCCGGCGGGGAGACGACGGTGACCATTGGTCGTGGCCCCGCGGGGCGCGGCGGCCGCAACACGGAATTCCTGCTGGGCTTCGCCGTGGCGATGGCGGGCGAGGCGGGCGTCTGGGCCATCGCAGGCGACAGCGACGGGATCGACGGGACCGAGGATGCGGCCGGCGCCATCGTCACGCCGGACACTCTGCATCGCGGCCGGGCGGCCGGCCTCGATGCTCGCGCCTTGCTGGCAGGGCACGACAGCTATAGTTTCTTCCGCGCCGTCGGTGACCTCGTCGTCACCGGCCCGACGCTCACCAACGTGAACGACATCCGCGCCGTGCTGGTCACCTGACGGGTCGGCGCTCCCGAACACCACCCAAGGAGGCGGCCCGCGTGGCCGAAAAGACATGCGTCGTCACCGCCATGCCAAGATCGTTGCCACCGTCGGACCGGCGAGCGCGTCGCCCGATATGCTGAAGCGGCTGTTCCTGGCCGGCGTCGATACGTTCCGCCTGAATTTCAGCCATGGCACGCACGATGACCACGCCAAGGTGCACCGCGCCATCCGCGCGCTCGAGACCGAGCTCGGTCGGCCGATCGGCATCCTCCAGGATCTCCAGGGACCGAAGATCCGCGTCGGGACGATTCGGGACGGCAAGATCACCGTCGCGGCCGGCGAGACGATTCGCTTCGTGCCGTCCGGCACCGACGGGGACCGCAACGCGATCCCGCTGCCCCATCCGGAGATCTTTGCGGCGATCATGCCGGGCGATCACCTGATGATCGACGACGGCCGCGTGCGCGTTGCCGTCACCCGGCTTGGCGATGATTTCATCGAGGCCAAGGTGATCTTCGGCGGTGCGATCTCCAATCGCAAGGGCGTCAACCTGCCCGGCACGGTGCTCGACCTGTCGCCGCTGACCGCCAAGGATCGCGCCGACCTCGCCTTCGGGCTCGACCTGGGCGTCGACTGGGTGGCGCTGTCCTTCGTCCAGAAGCCCGCGGACCTGTTGGAGGCGCGCGGGCTGATCGGCGATCGGGCGGCGCTGATGGCGAAGATCGAGAAGCCTTCGGCGCTCGAACGCATCGACGACATCATCCGCCTGTCCGACGCGGTGATGGTCGCGCGCGGCGACCTGGGCGTCGAGATCCCGCATGAGGATGTGCCGGGCCGCCAGAAGGAACTGGTGCGCGCCTGCCGGCTGGCGGTGAAGCCGGTGATCGTCGCGACCCAGATGCTCGATTCCATGGTCGCGGCACCCACCCCGACGCGCGCGGAGGCGTCGGACGTGGCAACCGCGATCTACGACGGCGCCGATGCCGTCATGCTGTCGGCGGAATCCGCCAGCGGTTCCTATCCGGTCGAAGCCGTCGAGATGATGGACCGGATCATCCGCAGCACCGAGCACCACAAGCTCTATCGCTCGATCATCGACGCCTCGGCCCCCGACGAGGAGAAGACGGCGCCGCACGCGGTCGCTGCGGCGGCGGCCGGCCTGGCGGACGTCATCCAATCCGCGGCCATCGTGGCGTTCACGTCCAGCGGGACCACGGCAGCACGTATCGCGCGTAAGCGTCCGGCCGTGCCGATCCTCGCGATCACTGCGAACGAGGCCGTCTCCCGGCGCCTCTGCCTGCTCTGGGGCGCCCACAGCGTGCTCTCCGAGGATATCCATACCTACGAGGAGATGGTGGACCACGCCTGCGCCATCGGCCAGACCGAGGAGTTCGCGCGCCCCGACGATCTGATGGTCGTGGTTGCCGGCATCCCCTTCGCCCAGGCGGGGACGACCAACAACCTGCGGGTGGTTCACATCCCCAGGGACTGAGGTCGCGGTTCGGAGTGGGGATCGGCGGCGTCTCCCGCGTCGCCGAACGCGGCCCAGCCGCCGTCCACGCTCAGCATGGCGCCGGTCACGTAGCTGGCCGCGGGCGAGCAGAGGAACAGGATCGTGTCGGCGATCTCCGCCGGCCGGGCAAGCCGCCCCATCGGGATGCGCCGCTCGAGCCGCCGGATATCGATCGAGCCGTCCTGCTCCAGTTTCTCAACGAGCGCGGTCAGGGTGAAGCCGGGGGCGACCGCATTGACGCGGATGCCCCGGCCGGCCCATTCGCACGCCATCGAGCGAGTCATGGCGACGATGCCGGCCTTGGCGGCGCCATAGGCGTTGCGCCGCGGCAGGCCGGTAATGCCGGCGATCGAGCTCACGTTGACGATGGCGCCGCCGTCACCCGCCATCATGATCCGCGCCGCCTCGCGCGACACGAGGAACGTGCCCGAGAGATGGATGTGCAGCACGCGCTCGAAACTCTCGAGCGTCTGCTCCAACGTCGGGATATGGGGATTGCCGATGCCGGCATTGTTGACGACCGCGTCGATCCGGCCATAGCGCCGGGCCACGGTGTCGACCGCAGCCTTGACCTCCGCCTCGGCCGCGACGTCGCAGCGCAGGCCCAAGTGCTGAGGCCCAAGCTCGGCCGCGCGGGCCTGAACCTCGGCCTCGCGCAGGTCGAGCAACGCCAGCCTATAGCCGGCCTCGGCGAATTTCTGCGCGGTCGCCCAGCCGATGCCATCGGCGGCACCGGTGATGATGACGGTGTTCCGACCGCCCATGGCATTCCTCCTGTCGCATTGCTTCCCGCTCGCGATCTAGGGGCTGCCCGGTCCGGCCGGGCAATGGACTTTTCCCGTTTCCTCTTGGACTTTCCGGCGATCAGCCGGCTCGGGCCGTAGCAGCGTTCGGCCCAAGCCCCTTGGACGCGCGGAAGGCGCCCGGCGAGAGGCCGGCGCGGCGCGAGAAGAAGCGGTTGAAATAGGCCGGGTCGGCGAAGCCCATGGACCAGGCGATCTCGGCCGCGGTCATGCCGGTATAGAGCAGCGCCCGCTTCGCCTCGATCATGAGACGGTCATGCATGACGGTGAGCGCCGTCTTGCCCGTGACGGAGCGGCAGGCCTGGTTGAGCCGCGCCGTCGTAACGCCCAGCGCCTTGGCGACGGCCGACAGGTCCGGCTGCTGGCGGAACTCGCGCTCGACCAGCTCGCGATAGCGCACGACGATCTCGCTGTCGCGCCGATGCAGGCTACCGTCCTCCTGCGCGCTTGCCGACTGCAGCCGGGCGAGTGTGATCAGGATGCGCTGCAGATGCGCCTTGATGGCGATGCGCCGGCCGGGCGCCTGCCAGACGAACTCGCGCGCGACCGCTTGAAACGCATCGACCAGGCTCTGGATCTTGCCGAGCTCGTTATAGACGCAGCGCGCCCGGCCGGAGAAAGCGGTGCCAAGCGCCTCGTCGCCCTCGATCGCCGCGGTCAGGAAATCGGTCGAGACCGTGATGACGAAGCCGTCGGAGCCGGCCCGGAATTCAATCGCATGCACGCTGAGCGCCGGTATCACCAGCAGGGCCGGTGCCTCGAAATGCCATTCCGTCTCGTCGACACGCAGCGTGCCGCCGCCCTTGCTCACGAGCAGGATCTGGTGATGATCCGGATGCGCATGTGCACGAATAATCCAATTGTTTGCGCCGCTTCGCCGATGAATCACTTCGACGTGCAGGAAGAAAAGTTCAACGTCGTCCGGCGCTTCGCCGTAAAGATAGTAGCGAGGGATAGGCTCCGCGCTGCGCATTTCTCATCAGCTTTCCACTCAAACAATATGATGAAAAGTACAACAGGAATCGAGAAAAGTCCATTGTCGAGCCGGTCGTGGCGCCGCTACCGTTCTACCGCAATCGACAAGGGATCGGGCTCGAACGTCGCCGGGGTTTCGGCGCGGCGCTGATCCACATCGTCGGGTGGGAGGAAGCGAAGTATGGCCGAAGAGCGTGTGGGTTCGCTCGACTGCGACGTCCTGGTCGTGGGATCCGGGGCCGGCGGTCTCTCGACCGCGATCACCGCCAGGAAGGGCGGCCTCGACGTGGTCGTGATCGAGAAGGAGGAATTCTTCGGCGGCACCACGGCCTTTTCCGGCGGCGTACTGTGGATCCCCGGCAACCCGCATGCCCGCAAGGCCGGGATCAAGGACAGCCGCGCGGCCGCGCGCACCTACCTTCGGCACGAAGCCGGCAATTATTTCGATGAGGAGGCGGTCGAGACCTTCCTCGACGCCGGGCCGCGCATGCTTGAGTTCTTCGAGCGCGAGACCGAGGCGAAGTTCGTGCTGTCGGGCTATCCCGACTATCACCCGGATGTCGAGGGCGGTGCCCTGATCGGCCGCTCCGTCACGGCAGCCCCCTACGATGCCCGCCGGCTGGGCCCGGAGATCACGCGGCTCCGGCCGCCGCTCGAGACGATCACCTTCATCGGCATGATGTTCAATTCCTCGAACGAGGACCTGAAGCATTTCTTCAAGGCGACGCGCTCCCTCAAGTCGGCGATCTATGTCGGCCGCCGGCTTGCCTCGCACTTGAAGGACCTGGCGCTCTATCGCCGCGGCGTGCAGATCACCAGCGGCAACGCGCTGGTCGCGCGGCTCGCCAAGACCGCCCTCGATCTCGGCATCCCGATCCGTACCGGCACGGCGGCTGAGCGGCTGCTCATCGAGGATGGAGCCGTGCGTGGCCTGGTCGTGAAGGCTGCGTCAGGAGAGGAAACGATCAGGGCGCGCCGCGCGGTCGTGCTCGCCTGCGGCGGCTTCCCCCATGATCCGGAACGGATCGCCCGCGCCTATCCCCATGTTGCCCGCGGCAGCCGGCATCTCTCGCCGACTCCGGCCGGCAATACCGGCGACGGCATCCGCATGGCCGAGGCGGCGGGGGCGGCGTTCGAGATCCGCTTCCCGAACGCGGCCGCCTGGATGCCCGTGTCCGAGGTGCCGCTCGGCGGCGGCCGGACCGGGGTCTTCCCTCATCTGGTCGACCGCTACAAGCCGGGCATCATTGCGGTCAACCGGCACGGCCGGCGCTTCACCAACGAATCCAACTCCTACCACGACACCGGTGCCGCCATGATCCGCGACAGCGAAGCCAATGGCGAGGCCGCGGCCTGGCTCATCTGCGACCATGCGACGATCCGCAAGTACGGCCTCGGCTATGCGAAGCCGGCGCCGGTACCGATCCAGCTCTATACGCGGAACGGCTATCTCAAGACCGGCGGTACGCTGGCGGCGCTCGCGAAGGCGGCCGGCATCGACGCCGCAGGGCTCGAGCAGACGGTGAAAGACTACAATCTCGGCGCCGTGCGCGGCGAGGACCCGGCGTTCGGCCGCGGCTCGACGGCGTTCAACCGCTACCTCGGCGATCCGGAGCATAAGCCCAATCCGAACGTGGCGCCGATCGGGGCCGGGCCCTATTACGCGCTCAAACTCGTCATGGGTGATCTCGGCACGTTCGACGGGCTTCAGACCGACCCGCTTGGACGGGTGCTGGGCGCCGGCTCGGCGCCGATCGCCGGGCTCTACGCCGTCGGCAACGACCGGGCGAGCGTCATGGGAGGCAATTATCCGGGCGCCGGCATCACGCTCGGGCCGATCATGACGTTCGGCTATATTACCGGCTGCCACCTGGCGGGGAGGGCGCTCTGATGCGCGCGCTCAAGACCCAGGTCGCGATCATCGGCGCCGGGCCGGCCGGCCTGATGCTGTCCCATCTGCTGCACCTTGCCGGCATCCGCTCGGTCGTGCTCGACCGGCGCAGCCGCGAACAGATCGAGACGACCATCCGCGCCGGCGTGCTGGAGCAGAACACGGTCGACCTGATGGTCGAAACCGGCGTCGGCGAGCGGCTTAAGTGCCAAGGCTTCAACCATCACGGCTTCGAGTTCCGCTTCGGCGGCGAGGGCCGCCGGATCGATCTCTACAACCTGACGGGCGGCCGCTCGGTCACGGTCTATCCGCAGCACGAGGTGCTGAAGGACCTGATCGCGGCCCGGCTCGCCGCGGGTGGGGAGATCGTGTTCGAGGCGGCCGACGCCCAGATCCTCGATATCGGGCAAGCGCCCCGGGTGCGGTTCATGGCGCCCGATGGCGCGCTCTGCGAGCTCGCGGCCGATTTCATCGCCGGCTGCGACGGCTCCTACGGCCCGTCGCGCGAGGCGATGCCGGCGGGCGAGCGCGAGGATTATCAGCGGATTTATCCGTTCGGCTGGTTCGGCATCCTGGCCGAGGCGCCGCCCTCGTCGGACGAGCTCATCTATGCGCGTCACGACCGCGGCTTCGCGCTGATCTCGACCCGCTCGCCGGGCGTTCAGCGCATGTATTTCCAATGCGATCCGGCCGAGAACCCGGACGACTGGTCCGAGGACCGCATCTGGGCCGAACTGCAGGCGCGGGTATCCGGCAACGGCTTCCGGCTCAAGGAAGGCCGGATCTTCCAGAAGGGCGTCGTGCCGATGCGCAGCTATGTGCGCCAGCCGATGCAGTCAGGGCGCCTGTTCATCGCCGGCGACGCGGCGCACACGGTGCCGCCGACTGGCGCCAAGGGGCTCAACCTGGCGGTCGCCGACGTCTTCGTGTTGTCGCGCGCGCTCGAGCGCTTCTACACCGCCGGCACGGCTGACGGGCTCGAGGCCTATTCGGCGACGGCGCTCCGCCGCATCTGGCGGGCCCAGCATTTCTCCTGGTGGATGACGTCGATGCTGCATCGCTTCGCCGATGCGAGCGAGTTCGACCGGCGCCGCCAAGTGGCGGAGCTCGACATGGTCACGAGCTCGCCCGCGGCCGCCCGCACCATCGCCGAGAACTACGTCGGCCTGCCGCTCCACTGAGCGCGCAGGGCGCGACGACAAACCAAGACCAATCGAGGGAGGAAGCCTATGCAACTTGATCGACGCCTGTTCATCGGATCCGGGCTCGCCGCGGCGGCCCTGATGCCGACCCGCTTCGGCCGGGCGGAGGAGGCCAAGACCATCAAGATCGGCGTCATTACCGACATGTCCGGTGTCTATCGCGACGTGTCGGGCCCGACCACGGTTGCCTGCGCCCAGCAGGCGGTCGCCGAGTTCATGGCTGAGAATCCCGACATCAAGGTCGAGCTCGTGGTCGCCGACCACCAGAACAAGCCCGACGTCGGCCTCGCCATCATCCGGCAATGGTTCGACCAGGGCGGTGTCGACATGATCGAGAATGTCGGCAACAGCGCGATTGCGCTAGGTGCGCGCGGCATCCTCGAGGAAAAGAACAAGGTCGCCCTCATCACGACCGCCGGCAGCTCGGACCTGACCGGTTCCGCCTGCAGCGCCAATCAGGTGCATTGGTCCTGGGATTCCTGGTGCCTCGCCCATTCGACCGCGACCTCGCTCGTCCGCTCGGGTGGCAAGAAATGGTTCTTCATCACGGCCGACTATGCTTTCGGCCATGCCGCCGAGGCGGATGCGTCGAAATTCGTCCAGGCGGCGGGTGGCGAGGTGTTGGGCGCCGTGCGCTATCCCTTGGGCACCACGACCGACTTCTCCTCGTTCCTGGTCCAGGCCCAGAGCAGCGGCGCTGACGTCGTGGCCTTCGCCAATTCGGGCACCGAGCTCGTCACCTGCCTGAAGCAGGCCCAGGAGTTCGGCCTGGAGGCCGGCGGCCTGCGCATGGCCGCCATGGTCGGCTATGTTACCGACGTGGTGGCGATGGGGCTCAACACCGCCAAGGGCCTGTCGCTGACTGAGACCTTCTACTGGGACCTGAACGAGCGGACCCGCGCCTTCATGAACCGGGTGAAGCCGAAGCTTGGGCCAAAGGTGTTCCCGAACATGAGCCAGGCCGGCGACTATTCGTGCGTGCTCCATTACCTGAAGGCCGTGAAGGCGCTGGGCGTGGCGCGCGCCAAGGCGTCGGGCCGCGACGTGGTCGACCTGATGAAGCGCATGCCGACCGATGACGATTGCTTCGGCAAGGGCAGCATCCGGGCAGACGGGCGCAAGATTCATCCGGCCTATCTGTTCGAGGTGAAGAAGCCGGAGGAGAGCCACGGCCCGGGCGACGTCTACAAGCTGGTCTCGACCCTCTCGGCCGAAGAGGCGTTCCGCCCGATCGCCGAGGGCGGCTGCCCGCTCGTCAAGGCTTGAGGGGAGCGAAGGCACGATGTCCTACGAATCCGCGATCGTCGACCTCAGAACCTATACGATCCGCCTGCGCAAGATGCCGGAGTTCCTGGAAGTGTTCGACCGGCTGGCCATGCCCGTGCAGCTCCGGTACCTCGGCCGGCCGCTCGGCATCTTCACGAGCGCGGTCGGGCCCTTGAACCAGGTCGTCCATCTCTGGGGCTTCGACGATATGGGCGAGTTCGAGCGCCTGCACGCCGCGCGCGACCAGGACGCGGACTGGCCGGCCTATCTCCAGGCCTCGGCCGATCTGATCGTCGCCCAGGAAAACCGGCTGATCCGACGCGCGGCGATGCCGTCGCTCGATCGGAACGATCGGTGAGGCGGCCGATGCGCTGGATCGATCTCACGGGACAGGTCGCCGTCGTCACCGGGGCCGCGGGTGGCATCGGGCGCGGCATCGCGCTCGCCCTCGCCGACGTGGGCGCCGCGGTGGCGCTCATCGATCGGCAGGAGGCAGCCTGCCGGCCGATCGTCGCGGAGATCGAGGCGGGGGGCGGCCGGGCCGTTGCGATCGGCTGCGATCTCGCCGTGGCGGAAGAGATCGCGGCGACAGCCGAGCGTGTGCAGATAGCACTCGGTCCCACCGATATCCTGGTCAACAATGCCGGCCTGTTGAGCCCCGGCGGGATGGACGAGCTCACGGCCGAGGCGTGGCACGCGACGCTCTCGGTCAACCTGACCGGCTATTTCCTCAGCGCCCAGGCGTTCGGCGCCCAGATGCTGGCGCGCGGCGCCGGCAGCCTGGTCCATATTGCCTCGATCGCCGCCAGCGCGCCGCAGGGGGCGAGCGGCGCCTACAGCGTCAGCAAGGCCGGCATCGTCATGCTGTCGCAGCAACTCGCGACCGAATGGGGGCCGCGCGGCGTGCGCAGCAACGTGGTGAGCCCTGGCCTCATCCGCACGCCCATGTCTCAGCCGTTCTATGACGCGCCGGGCGTGCTCGAAGCCCGGCAGGCGCTGGTGCCGGTCCGACGCATCGGCGAGCCCGCGGACATCGCCAACGCCGTGGTCTTCCTGGCGAGTGCCAGGGCCAGCTACGTTACCGGCGACGAGATCGTCGTCGACGGCGGCTTCACCCGCACCATCATGAACGTGATCCCGCGGCCTGGCTTCTCGTAAGCTCCGCGCCCCTCAATAGGTCGCTCGGCCGCCGGACAGGTCGAAGGTCGCGCCGGTCGAGAACGAGCATTCGTCGGACGCGAGCCACGCGATCATGGCCGCGACCTCCTCGGGCCGTCCGGCGCGTCCGACGGGGATCTTGGCCATTACTGCCGCATAGGTCTCCGGCGACATCTGCTTGGTGAGCTCGGTTGCGATGACGGCGGGGGCGAGCGCATTCACGCGGATTTCCGTGCCGGCCAGTTCCTTGCCGAGTGCCTTGGTGAGCGCGATCACGCCGGCCTTGGCGGCGGAATAGCCGGTCATCTGGGCATTGCCCTCCTTGCCGGCGATCGAGGCCAGGTTGACGATCCGCCCGGTGTTCTGCCGGCGCATCGGGGCGACGGCGGCCCGGCAGCTGAGAAACGTGCTGGTCAGGTTGACGTCGATCGTGCGACGCCATTGGGCGAGCGTGTAATGTTCGATCGGCACGGTCGGGCCGGTGATGCCGGCGGCATTGACCAGGATGTCGAGCCGACCGAAGCGCCCGAGCAGGCGGTCCATCCCTGCTGCCACGGCCGCCTCGTCGGTCACGTCGATGCGGTCGTCGGCCTCCTCGGCAAGATCCCAGGTGACGGTGGTAGCGCCGGACTCGAGGAAGCGGCGCCGCACCGCCTGCCCGATGCCGCCGCAACCGCCGGTGATGAGGGCGATGCGCCCGTCGAGATCGATCCGGTTCATGGCGTCTCTCCCTGCTCGGCAGCCCTCGCGGCCACGCGTCTCGCCGTGGCGAGCGCTTCTCGCGCCCAGGCTTCCGGGCCGACCACCGGCAGGCGCTCGTCGTTCGGGATCTCGAGGCTGAGCGGCAGGTCGTCAGGCAGCTGGCGCAGGATGCCGACGAGATCGATGCCGCCTTCGCCGGGCAGCAGCCGGGCGCAGCGCGCCGTGTGGATCAGGCCCTCGTTCGTCGTCGGGATTTCGCCCGGCGCGTCGCACAGCTGGGCATAGCCGAGCCGCTCGCGCGGGATGGCCGCGAGATCGGCGAGCGTCGTCGACGACCGCGCGGCGTGCAGCGCGTCGATCAGGACACGCCCGTTCGGCCGGTCGGCCGTGGTGGCGATCCGGAGCGCGCTCTTGGCATCCGGCACCGACGTCCACGGCATGAACTCGAGATCGGCGGTCAGGCCGTAGTCCCGGGCCGCATCGCAGAACGCCGCGTAGGACTGCGTGAGCCGTTCCTCAACCGGATCGTCGCCGGCGACGAGGATCGCCCGCGCGCCGAGTTTGCCGGCGGTCTCGAGAAAATCCCGGAACTGCTCGACGCGGAAATCGGCGTTGAGCCGCGCGATCTCGACGTCATAGACCGTGACGCCGGTGGCCTTGATCTGCGCCACGGTCTCACGCAGCAGGGCGGCATCCTCGATGAGCGGTGAGAAATCGCCGCCCGGTGCGGCGGGCGCGATGCGGACACCGATCATCTGATAGCCGAGCTTCTGCGCGAGCTGCAGCGCGTCCGGCGGGGCCAGCGGGGCAGTTGTCAAATAGGCAAGCGAATAGGCGCGCGGCATGGCGGGATCCTGTGTGCGGCATCAGGACAGGGGTGAGATCGCGGTCGGCAGACCGATGACGGAGCGCATCTCGCCGGTCAGCCAGTCGGGCCCGCCCTTGGGCGGCCAGATGCCTTGGGCGACGGCATCGCTGCGGATGGCGGCGCGTGCGTCGAGGCTGGCGTAGGGCCAGATGTGCGTGAAGCGCGGCGGCCCGTCGAGCGCGTACATCGCCAGCGTCAGCGGCGACAGCCGGCCGCGGGCCGGCATGGCCGCCGCCCAAGCGGCGATGGTCGGCGGCACGCCGCCATGCTTCAGGCGATACGTGCGGATCTCGTAGACGCTGCCGTACTTGCCGGGCTCGACCGGCGGCAGGAACGGGAAGGGCGCGTAGCTGTCGAACGTCAGCGCGGTGATGGCGGCGCCGCAGCCGAACGGGTTCGTCGTGCCGAGCGCGCGCTCGCGCTCGGCGATGAGCGACGCGGCGCCGTCGAAGCCGCGCAGAACCAGAATCTGGTTAAGGTCGCCAATGTCGGTCGTCCAGCAGCCGAGGAGGCGGCCCAGCGCGTCGGGTGCTTTCACATAATCGGCAATGCCGGCGACCGCCTGCGCGGCCGTGCCAAAGCGGATCGAGAGGGTGGCGATTTCATAGAGCATGCTCGTCTCCGATCGTCGTGATCGTGGATCGATTGTTGTCGAGCGGGATGCCGCTCGCGTGATGGGCGGCGACATAGCCGAAGGTCATGGCGGGCCCAAGCGTGATGCCGCCGGCCGGATAGCGCCCGGCCATGACGCTCGCCATGTCGTTGCCGACCGCGTAGAGCCCGTCGATCGGCCGCGACTGCGCGTCGAGCACGCGGGCGTAAGCGTCGGTCTTGAGGCCGGCGAAGGTGCCGAGGCTGCCGGCGGCGATCTTCACGGCATAGAACGGGCCGGCGGCGAGCGGTGCCACGCACGGGTTGGGCCGATGCCGGGCCTCGCCCTGGATGCGGTTGTAGGGCGTGCCGCCACGGTCGAACGCCGGGTCCTCGCCGCGGACGGCGAAGCGATTGTAGTCCTCGACCGTGCGCACGAGTGCCTCGGGGTCGAGGCCGCAGGCAGCGGCCAGTGCCGCGATGGTCTTCCCTCGTTTGAGATAGCCGTTGGCGAGCCAGGGCCGCTGGGGAAACGGCCAAGGCCGCACGCGGCCCAGGCCATAGCGCCGGATGAAGGCCCGGTCGCAGAGTGCCCAGGCCTCGGCCGGTTGGTCGGCAGGCGTGGCCGCAAACAGGGCGGTCATGACGTCGTGATAGGAATCCGCCTCGTTGGCGAAGCGGCGGCCGGTCCGGTCGACCATGATCAGGCCGGGCTTCGCCCGCTCGATCAGGTGCGGGTAGCGGCCGATCGAGCCGTCGGCATGGGGTACCAGCGACACGGGCGCCCAGGCGCCGGCCTGGGTGAGATCCGTGCGCATGACGCCGCCGGCGCGTTCGCCCAAGCGGATGCCGTCGCCGGTATTGCTTTCGGGGGCGGCCGACCAATGCTCGCGGCCGGTCGGGGCATGCGGGAACAGCTTGGCCTTGCGCGCCGTGTCGTGCGGAAAGCCGCCCGCCGCCAGCACGACGCCGCGCCGCGCCCGGATCTCCTGCAGGGTGCCGTCGACCAGCGCCCGGGCGCCCACGACTCGGCCCCGCTCGACCAGCAGGTCTTGCACCGGCGTCGCCTTGATGATGCGGACGCCCAAGTCGTCGGCCGATTTCAACAGCCGTGCCACCAAGGCGTTGCCGTTGACGAGATGCGTGCCGCGCCCGTAGCGCCACAGATCCCAGCCGTGCCGCAGGAGACGCCGCGCCACATGGACGAACGAGCGCCAGGCCGTGGTCGCGTCGAGGAAGTGGCGCAGATCAGCGCCCGACGCGATGCCCATGCCAAAGGGCGCGATCTCGTCCAGTGGCGGCTTCAGGTCGTGGAGGCGGGCGCCGAGTTCGCGGCCATCGAACGGCGCCGCGCAGACCGATCGCCCGCCGGTCCCGGCGCCCGGCACGTGGCCGTGGAAATCCGGCATGACATTGCCGTCGATGAAGGCAAGCGCAGTCTCGCGCTCGAAGAACGACACCATGCGCGGCCCTTGCTCCAGGAACATGTCGATGCGGGCCGCGTCGTACCCGTCGCCCAATTCATGGCGCAGATAGGTCCTGGGGTGACCCAAGTCCTCGACGATGCCGGCGGCCTGGGCCAGCGGGTTGCGCGGGATCCAGAGCCAGCCGCCCGACCAGGCGCTGGTGCCGCCGAGCAGCCGTTCCTTCTCGAGCACGATGACGTCGAGCCCGAGGATCGCGGCGGTGACGGCGGTCGAGAGGCCCGCGGCACCGGAGCCGACAACGAGCAGGTCGCAGAGCCGGATCGCGTCCCCGGACGGGGGCGAATTCTGCTGCTCACGCGGCATCGCGCGCCTCGGCCCGGCCGAGCGCATGGCGGATCGCCCGATAGGCGAAGGTGATGGCCGGCCCGATGGTGATGCCCGGCCCCGGATAGGTCCCGCCCATGATCGAGTTCGCCTCATTGCCGCAGGCATAGAGGCCGGGGATGGGCTGATCGTCGGCCTTGGTGACGCGCGCCCATTCGTCGATCACGAGCCCGGTTGCGGCGCCGATGTCGCCGGGGTAGAGGCGCACGGCGTAGAAGGGGGTGACGGCGATCGGCCCGAGCGTCGGGTTCGGGCCGACCGCGGCATCACCGTTCACGCGGTGATAGGCCGTGGTGCCGCGGCCGAATTCCGGATCGACGCCGGTCGCGGCATGGCGGTTCATCGCGGCCACGGTCTCTTCGAGCGCGCCGGGCGGGATGTCGAGCTTGCCGGCGAGCTCGGCGACCGTCCGGCCCTCGACCAGATAGCCGTCGGCGAGGAAGGGAGCCAGGTTCCGCGTGCCCAGACGCACCATGCCGAGGCCGTATTTCCGGATGCCGACCGCGTCGGTCACGATGAAGCACGGGATCGCGGGCGTGGTCCGGTTGCGCTCGAACATCGCGCGCGCAAAGAGATGGTAGGAGCAGGATTCGTTGACGAAGCGCCGGCCGGTCTGATCGACGCAGACCGTGCCGGGCTTGCTGCGGTCCATCACGAAATGCGGGAAGACGGCGGTGCTGCCGTCGGCGCGGCGCCGCACGGAAACCGGCGCCCAGAACGCATTGTCGAGGTTGCCCTCACCCAGCCGGGCGCCGAGCTTGAGCGCTAGGTCCTGCATGGCGCCGGTGTGGCCGGGCGCCGCGGGACTGTGGAGGGCGCCCGCCGGCAGCAGTTCCGCCCGGCGTGCCGGGTGCCGGTTGAAGCCGCCGGCCGCGAGCACGACGCCGGCCGAGGCGCGCACCCGGCGCGCGAGCCCGTCGGCCGCGAGCACTACGCCCGTCACCCGACCGCGCTCGGTCACAAGATCCTCGACCGAGATGCCGGTCAGGATCTCCACGCCGCGCTTTTCGAGCGACAGCAGCATCCGGCCGATGAGCGCATTGCCCATGACGAGGCGGGAGCCCCGCGGGTCCGACAGCCGGTCGAGGCCGTACCGCGTCAGGATCTTCGCCACATGGCGGGCGGATTTCCAGGACCGCTTGAGGTTCAGCAGATGATTGATGTCGGTGCGGTCGACCATCATGCCGCCGAACAGCGTGAATTCCGGAATGGGCGGCCGGATGCGCCCGAGGCTCTGCCCAAGCGCCCGGCCGTCGAACGGCACCGGCTCGAGCGCGCGGCCGCGGAGCGTCGCCCCCTCCGCCTGCTGCTCGTAGTCCGGATGGGTCGCGTAGGGACGAAACCGGACGTCGGACTGGGCCTCGAGCGTCGCGATTGCCGCGGGGCCGCTGTCGAGGAATGCTTCGCGGAGGGCTGCGGACGAATGATTGCCGACGACGGCATCGAGGAACCGGCGGGCGTTCTCCCGGCTGTCCTTGTCCGGGAAAGCGGCCGCATGCGTCGTGTTCGGGACCCAGGTCGTCGCGGCCGACAGCGCGCTGGTGCCGCCGACATATTCGGTCCGCTCGACCAGCAGCACCCGCCGGCCCTCGATCGCGGCAAAGAGGGCGGCCGCCATGCCGCCGGCGCCGGCACCGACCACGACAATGTCGTAGCCGGCTTCGTCGGTAATGGCGTCGAGCGTCTTGAACATCACGCCCTCTCGGACGCGGCCAGGGGTGACGCGGCCTGGGGCGCCAGCAGGAAGTCGACCATCGCCGACTGCAGCGCCTGATACATCTCGGTGCCGGTCGAGGTCGGGCAGCCGCGGCGGCGGGCGGCGTCGATCAGCGGCGAGACGGCGGGGACGGTGATGACGCAGCCGACGAAGGTGTCGGGCGTGAGCTTGCCTGCGTCGACCGGCAGCGGATCGCCCGGCCGCATGCCGGCCGGCGTCGCGTTCGCGACGAGGTCGTAACCGGTCGGATCGGGCGATCCGGCCTCGACCGTCGCCCGACCGAGGGCATTGAGGCGCTGGATGAGATCGTCGCGGCGCTTGTGATCGGCATCGTGGATGGCGAGTTCGCGCACGCCGGCTTCGACGAGCGCCAAGGCGATCGCCGAACCGGCGCCGCCCGCGCCGACCAGGAGCGCACGCTTGCCCTCGGGCTCATAGCCTTGGGCCCGCACGGCGCCGACGAAGCCCAGCCCATCCACCATGTCGCCATGCCAGCCGCCCTCCGGGCGGCGGCGCATGATGTTGACCGCGCCGAGGAAATCCGCGCGCTCCGAGGCGCTCCGGCAATGTTTGAAGCAGGCGAACTTATGCGGGACGGTGACGATGATCCCGTCCAGGTTCTTCAGCCGGTCGGCGACGGCGAGGAACGCGCCAAGATCCTCGACGCCGACCTGAACCGGCGCCAGCAGCCCGTCGTGGCCCCGGTCGGCGAAGGCCTGGGTCACACCGTTCGGCGATTTCACCTGGGCGATGGGATCGCCCAGGATGACATTGAGGCGGGTGGCACCGGTCAGGTTCATGGGTTTCGCTCCGGATCAGATCGCCGCGCGTTGGAGGGTGGCCTCGAGCTCTTCGCCCTGGACCACGCCAAGAAGACGTGCTTGCAGATCGGCATCCTGTTCGAGGGCGGCGGCCTCGCCCGCGAACGCGACCTGGCCGTTCACCAGGACATAGGCGCGGTCGACGATGGGCAGCACGCTTTCCGCATGGTGCTCGACGATCACCATCGCGACCTTGCCGCGCAGCTTGACGAGCGCCTCCATCACCTCCTTGACCACGGCCGGGGCGAGGCCCTCGAACGGCTCGTCGAGCAGGATGAGGCGGCTCGGCACGACGAGTGCCCGGGCGATCGCGACCATCTGGCGCTCGCCGCCCGACAGGTTCTCGGCCTTGGCCTTTTGCCGGGTGCTGAGGCGTGGGAACAGCGTGAAGACCTCTTCGATGCCGATGCCGCCCGGTCGCGTCGCCAGCTGGAGATTTTCCAGCACCGTCAGGTTCGGGAACAGCCGGCGCCCCTCGGGCACGAGCGAGATGCCGAGGCGGTTGATCTCATAGGGCTTGAGGCCGTTGAGCCGCCGTCCGCCGAACAGGAGCTCGCCCTGGGCGATCGCGAGCGTGCCGCTCAAGGTCTTGAGCGTCGTCGTCTTGCCGACGCCATTGCGGCCGAGCAGCGCCACGGCCTCGCCCTCGTGGATGGTGAGATCGATGCCGTTCAGGACCGTGCTGCCGCCATAACCGGCGGCGAGCCCTTTCGCCTCCAAGAGCGCCGGGGCCTCGGCACGGACCAGGCGCTCGACCGTGGCCGTCGGCGCCGCTTCGTCCTTGGCGGCGCCCAGGTAGGCGGCGATCACGTCCGGGTGCTTCGCGACCTCGACCGGCCGGCCGTCGGCGATCATGCGGCCCTGATGCAGCACCGAGACGCGGTCCGAGATCGCGAGCACCCGGTCGATGTCATGCTCGATCAGCACGACCGCATGCTTCTCCGACAGTCGCTTGATGAGGTCGGCGACGACGATCCGGTCGGCCTCGGCAAGGCCGGCCAGCGGCTCATCCAGCAGCAAGAGCTTGGAGTCGATCGCGAGCGTGATGCCGATCTCCAAGAGCCGCTTGGCGCCGTGCGGCAGGTTGAGGCAGGGTTCCGCCGCCTGGTCGGCGAGGCCGACCGCGTCCAGGATCGACCAGGTGCGCGCGTTGATCCCGGCATCGGCATGGGCGTCGGCGAAAAGGCCGCCGGCACCCCGCCGATGGGCCTGCACGGCGATGCGGACATTCTCGAACACGCTCAGGTTCTGGAAGATCGACAGGATCTGGAACGACCGCCCGATGCCGAGGCGCGCACGGACATGCATGGGCAGCCGGGTGATGTCCCGGCCTTCGAACAGGATCTGGCCGGCGGTCGGTGCCAAGGCGCCCGAGAGCATGTTGAAGAACGTGGTCTTGCCGGCACCGTTCGGACCGATGATGCTGTGCAGCACGAACGGCCGGATCTCGAGGTCGATGTCGCGCGCGGTCACCAGGCTGCCGAACTGCTTGCTCAGCCCCTTGACCCGCAGGATCGGCTGATCTGGGTCGATGCCGCTTGCTGCACTCTCGAACGGCACGATCTCGGCCGGGCGGGCGGGGATCGTGTTGCGTACCAGGGTCCAGCGCTGGCGGCCCCAGCGCGCCCCTCCCACGAGGCGCTGCGCCAGGCCCTGCATGCCCTCCGGCGACAAGAGCGCGAACAGCATCAGGATCGGCGCGAAGACGAGCCACCAGTTCTCGGTGAAGGCCGAGAGCCGGTCTTCGAGCAGGATGAAGGCGATGGCGCCCCAGAGCGGGCCCAGGAAATGGTGGACGCCACCCAGCACGGTCATGAGCAGGGAGTCGCCCGCGTGCTGCCAATTGAGGTTGGTGGCGTAGACGCCTTGCAGCATCAGCGTCAGCAACGCACCGCAATAGCCCACGAAGCCGCCGGTCAAGACGAAGCCGCCGAGCCGGATGCGATAGACGTCGTAGCCGAGGCTGAGGGCCCGGTGCTCGTTATCGCGCACCGCCTGCAGCGTGCGGCCGAACGGCGAATGGGCGATGCGCCAGAGCAGCGCCATGCCGAGCGTCACGGTCGCGACGACGAAGGCGTGGAAGCCCAAGTCGCTCGGGAAGCTCGACCGGGCGACGCCCTGCAGCCCGTTCTCGCCGCCGGTGACCGCCGTCCATTTGAATGCGACCTCGAAGGCGATCTGCGAGAAGGCGAGGGTCAGCAGCGAGAAATAGAGCCCTTTGCGCCGCAGGATCAGCGCGCCGATCAGCAGCGCCAGCACGACCGAGAACAGGACCGAGAAAACAAGCGCGGCCAGGTCATTGCCGTAGCCGCCGAGGATGAAGAAGGCGGCCGCGTAGCTGGCCGAGCCGAAGAAGACCGAGGCGCCGAACGGCACCAGGCCGGTATAGCCCACGAGCAGGTTCACGCCGGCGCCGTAGAGCGTGTAGATCGCGATCTCGGTGATGAGCGAGATCGGCGCGCCGATCGCAAGCCAGCCCAAGGTCAGCAGCACGAGGATGCCGGCGACGGTGAGCGCCGGGTGGCGGATCATGGCGGGGCTCATTCGAACCGCTCCCACCGCTCGCCGAACAGGCCGCGCGGCCGGACCAGCAGGATCAGCGCCATCAGGATGTACATGGCAGCCCCCGACCATTCCGGCTGGAACTGGATGGTCATGGACGTGGTGATGCCGACCAGCAGGCCCGCGACGATGGCGCCGGCGTAGGAGCCGAGGCCGCCGATCGTGACGATGACGAAGGCCGGCATGATGGCGCCCGCGGCCATCGAGGGGGTGACGGTCCAGAGCGGGGCCGCCAGCATGCCGGCGAGCCCGGCCAAGAGGCAGCCCATGCCGAACACGCCGCTGAACACGATCGGCAGGTTGATGCCGAGCAGCCCGACCATCTCCGGGTCGCGCGACCCGGCGCGGATGATGCGGCCGTAGGCGGTGTAGCTCAAGAACGCCCAGAAGGCGACGAGCGCCAGCGCGGTCACGACCAGCACGAACATGCGGTACTTGGTGATGAGGATCGGGCCGTATTCGATGAAGCCGGCGAGGAACTTGGGGGCGGCGAACGGCACGGCGGCACCGCCGAATATGAGGCGCAGCACCGCCTCCGCCAAAAGGGCGAGCGCGAAGGTCAGGATCAGGCCCAGGAGCGGCTCCTTGCCGTAGAGCCATCGGATGAGCACGACCTCGACCGCGATGCCGATCACGCCGGTCAGGACCGGGGCCGCAAGCGTGCCGACCCAGCCGAACTGCAATGTCAGGGCATAAGCGAGATAGGCGCCGACGGCGAAGAACGAGCCGTGCGCGAAATTCACGATGCCCAGCATGCCGAAGATGATCGAAAGGCCGATCGCGATCAGCACGTAGAGAAAGCCTAAGACCAGGCCGTTGGCGGCCTGGGACAGGACCATGTCGAGCATCGCCCAAGTCCTTTCGGGAGAGCGGGGGCATGGGGAGCGGCTGCGGCGGGAAAGAACCGCGGCCGCCTGCCCAAGCCGTCGACGAACGAGCGGGTGAGGCTAGATCGAATCCATCTTGCAGGCGCTGTTGGCCTCAGAGCCGAACGCCTGCTCGATGTCGGCGAGCGTCTTCGGCAGCTCGGCCTTCACGTCGAAATAGTCCCACTTGTCGGTGATCTTCGGATGGATGCCGGCGACGAGCAGCCGGTTGATCATCTGGTGATCGAACGGCCGGTAGCCGACGTCGAGATCGCCGCGCTTGACCTTCCAGCTCTCGAGCGCCTTCACGATCGCGGCAGGGTCGGTCGACTTTGCCATCTCGATCGCGTCCAGCAGCGACTTCATGCCGAGCCAGCCCATCCAGGTCTTGTCGGCGGCCGGCCGGTTGTATTTCTTCTCGTAGGCCGCCGCCATTGCCTGTTCTTCCGGCGGATTGTTCGGGTTCTTGTACCACCAGGTGATGGTGTAGAGCCCGTCGGCCGCGTCGGGGCCGACGCCCCAGAGGTCGGTATTGCCGACCGAGATCTCGGCGAACGGGATCTTGCCCTTCATGCCGAGCTCGTTCCATTGCTTGAGGAACGTCGTGAGGTCGCCGGCCGAGATGCCGCCGATCACGACGTCGGGCTTCGCCGCGCGGATCTTCAGGATGAACGAGCTGTAGTCGGGTGTCCCGACCGGCACTTCGTCGGCGCCGACGACCGTGCCGCCGTTGGCGACGATATAGTCGTTGAACGCCCGCTTGATGTCCTGGCCGAAAGCGTAGGACGCCGTCAGCAGATACCATTTCTTGCCGATTGCCGCGCAATAGGGGGCGAGCACGCGGGTATGCACGTCGACCGGCGGCTGCAGGCGGAAGGTGTAGCGGTTGCAGGACTTGCCGGTGATTTCGCCAGCCGCTGCATTGGCGGCGATATAGGGCACCTTGGACTTCTTCGCGACCGACGAGATCGCGAGCGCGAAGGAGGAGAGGGCACCACCTACCATGCCCACGACCTTGTGCTCGCCGACCAGCCGCTCGGCACTCTGCTGGGCACCCTGCGGATTGGGCTCGTCGAGCCAGACGATCTCCGCCGGCCGGCCCAAGAGCATGCTGCCGCGCTGCTCCAGCGCCAGCATGCCACCCTGGGCCAGATACTCCGCCTGGTCGACGATCTGTCCTGTCTTGGCCCAGATCATGCCGATCTTGATCGGCTCGGCAGCTTCCGCCCGGCCGATATAGGGCATGGCAAGGCGGGTGGCGGCGAGGCCGGTCGCGCCCAGCATCAGCTCACGTCGGCCGATCACCAGGCCTTTCGGCTCTTCAATCTTCTCCGTCATGGAACCCCTCCCCAAAATTGCCGGTCGTTCGGATCGGCGCCGGCGGCCGCGGAACTGTCGCTCCCTTGATCCTCATCCGGCTTAACACGACTGGAATTCGATTCCAATAACAGTTTTCAAAACTGGAATCCGATTCCAAAATTGCTTGACGTCGACGCGGCAGAGGATCAGGACTGGAGGCAAAGGGAGGGAGCGCGCTCATGTCCGAACTCACCATTGCGGTCATCGGGGCCGGGGCCATCGGCCGCGCGCACATTGAAACGATCGGTCGCATAGACGCCTGCAGGCTCGCCGGAATCGCGGAGCCGGCGGCGGAGGGGCGGGCGCTTGCCGAGCGCCTGGGCGTGCCCTGGAGCAGTGATGCCGCCCAACTGCTGGATCACGTGCGGCCGGACGCGGCGATCATCGCCACGCCGAACGCCACGCACCGCGCGATGGCGCTCGCGTGCATCGAGCGGGGCATTCCGGCGATCGTGGAGAAGCCGATCGCCAGCACGCTCGAAGACGCGGCAGCGATTGCCGCCGCCTCCGATGAGGCCCGTGTGCCGATCCTGGTCGGGCATCACCGGCGCTACAATCCGATCATTCGGCAGGCACACGAGATGATTGCCGGCGGCGCTCTTGGTCGGCTGACCAACGCGTCCGTGCTCTACACCTTCGTGAAGCCGCCGGAATATTTCGACCTCGCCTGGCGGCGGACCGCGGGCGGCGGGCCCATCCTGATCAATCTCATCCACGAGATCGATCTCATCCGCCACCTGTGCGGCGAGATCGCGACGGTCCAGGCGCTCACCTCGAACGCCATCCGCGGCTTCGAGGTCGAGGACACGGTGGCGGTGCTGCTGCGGCTCGTGAACGGTGCGCTCGTGACGGTAAGCCTGAGCGACAGTGCTGCGACACCCTGGAGTTGGGATCTTGCGTCGGGCGAAAGCCCCAATTACCCGCCGCAACCGGTGCCGGTGCAGACGCATTTCATTGCGGGCACCGAGGGATCGCTGGCGCTGCCGACGCTCGAGCACTGGCGCTACGACGGAACGAAGAGCTGGTTCACGCCGATCACTCGGGAAACGGTCGCCTTCACGCGGGGCGATCCTTATATGGAGCAACTCCACCATCTCTGCCGGGTCGTGCGCAACGAAGATGCCCCGCTCATCCCTGCGGCGGACGGCATGCTGACCTTGCGCGCCACGATGGCGGTCCACGAGGCGGCACGAACCCAGCGAATGGTGGCTCTCGACTAGGAACGAAGGCCATGCCGTACGGAGCCCTTACCAACCGATCGCCGACCAACCAACCGCCTACCGACCCGTCGCCGGCGGAAGCCAGTGGCGGTCCGAGCGGCCTGCTCGAGCGGACGCTGGGCGTGCTCGAGCTTCTGGCCAACAATGCGCACGGCATGCTGCTGTTCGAGATCGCGGACACGCTGCATATCCCGCGTAGCGCCACCCATCGGGTGCTCGCCAGCCTCGTCGAGCACGGCTATGTGCGGCAGGAGCGCCAGCAGGGCGCCTACCAGCTGACCGCGAAGATCGCTTCGCTCGCCTTCACCTTCCTCAGCGGCAGCGGCATTTCCGATTTTGCCCAGCCGATCCTCGACCAGCTCGCCCGCGAAGTGGGCGAGCTGGTGCGCCTCGGCATGATCGACGGCAAGGAGTTGGTCTGGGTGGCCAAAGCGCAGGGCTCGCCGCACGGGCTGCGCTACGACCCGGACATGGGGCAGGCCGGGCGGCTGTCCTGCTCGGCCAGCGGGCATGCCTGGCTCTCCTGCCTGCCCGAGGCCGAGGCGATCGCGCTCATCGAACGCCAGGGGCTGGGCTCGCGCCGGGAATACGGGCCGCGCGCGCCGGAAACGATGGAGGCGGTGCTGCGCTATCTGCGCAAGGCACGCAAGCGCGGCTTCGGCCTGGTCATGCAGACCTATTCGCGGGGTACCAACGCGATCGCAGCACCGATCCGCCACCCCAACACCGGCGAGGTGACCGGCACGGTCGCCATCGCCGGGCCGGAATTCCGCCTGACCGAAGAGCGCATGCTGGAATTCGCCGAGCGGCTGCTCAATGCGGCTGAGGAGCTGGCTTTGGCGACGATCGCGTCGCCCGGCCTCTACGGCCCGGGCGGCCGGTCGAAGGTGACGATCTACGACGACCGCGAGGCCTGATCCGGGCACGAGCATATCGGGGGGGAGCGCATGCGGATATTGGTGACGGGCGGCAGCGGCTTTATGGGCGCCGCGATCGTGCGCCGACTGGCGGCGCGCGGTGACGATATCCGTATCTTCGATCGCAATTGCGATCCGGCGCTCGTCCGCGACATCGCCGGCGCTGCGGTCGCCGACAGGGTCGACTGGCGCCAGGGCGACATCGCGGCGCCGCGGGACGTTCAGGCCGCGGCCGAAGGGTGCGACGGCATTGTGCATCTGGCCGGCGTGCTGACGCCGGCGTGTCAGGCCGACCCGGTGCTCGGCGCCCAGGTGAACCTGCTCGGCACGCTGCACGTGTTCGGCGTGGCTGAGGCGCTTGGCATCCGGCGGATCGTCTATACCAGCAGCGCCGGGGTCTACGGGCCGGGCGACGGCCGGCGTCCGTATCCGGTCACCCATTACGGCGCCTTCAAGCTCGCCTGCGAAGGCAGCGCCCGCGCCTATTGGCACGACGCGGGGCTGCCGAGCGTCGGCTTCCGCCCCTACATTGTCTATGGGCCGGGACGCGAGACGGGGCTGACCGCCGGCCCGTCGCTCGCCTGCCTGGCGGCGGCGCGCGGCGAGGCCTACGACATTCCCTATTCTGGGGCCGCGGGGCTCGTCCATGTCGACGACGTGGCGGCCGCCTATGAAGCGGCCCTCGATCGCACGCCCGATGGTGCGCATGTGTTCAATCTCGTGGGCGAGGTCGCGTCGAACGAGGCGGTCGTGGCCGCGATCCGCGCCGTCGTCCCCGATGCGGCGATCGGCATCCGCGGGCCGGTGCTGCCGTTCGCGTCCGACGTCGAGGAGGGCGAGCTTCGGCAGGTGCTGGGCGACCTGCCGCAGATGAGCCTTCGCGAGGGCATCCGGCGCACGGTGGAATATTACCAGCAGAGGGCGCGCTGACATGACCATCGCCGTGCTGGGGGCCCATACGTTCGGTTTCGTCTGGCAGGCGGCGCCGGAAGAGGCGATCGACCGGATCGGCGCTGCCGGCTTCCGCCAGGTGCAGCTCATGGCGACGCCCCCGCACTTCGATCCTTGGGTGTCGGATGCCGCCCGCACGCGGCGGCTTCGCACCATCCTCGAGCGCCACGGCCTCACGCTGCTGGCGCTCGACCTCGCCAGCAGCGACATCAACCTGGCGAGTCCGGCCAAGGATGTGGTCGATTTCGCGGTCGACGCCTATGTCCGAACCATCGATCGCGCGGCGGAGCTCGGCGCGCGCGGGATCTGCGTCGGCTCCGGGCGGCGCCATGCGCTGCTCGCCCGGGCCAATCTACAGCTGATGGAGGTGTTTCGCCCCGCCTTCGCCCGGATCCACGCGGCGGCCGAGCGGTGCCGCCTCGACGTCATGCTGGAAAACCATCCGCAGGGCCTGCTGGCCGATGCCGCGACGATCGACCGGTTCCTCCATGACGAGGGCTACGGTTCGGTTCAGGTGATCTATGACGTGGCCAATGCCTTCGCCATCGGCGAAGACCCGGTCGCGGGGCTTGATCGGCTGTGGCCGCGTCTCGGCGTGATCCACCTATCGGACAGTCCCAAGGGGCAATGGCGCCATGATCCGATCGGTTCGGGCGAGATCGATTTCACGGCGATCGCAAACCTGCTCGGCCAGCGCGGCTACACGGGCGCTGTCGTGCTCGAGATCCTGTCCGAGGCGCCGATGCAGGGGCTGATCGACGGGGTCGCCGCCCTCAAGGCCGCGGGGCTGCCTTATGCGGGCGTCATCGGCTGACGGCCGGCAACATCTCAACCCAAAGAAAGCGCTCGGCATCCAGAAGACGGGCGCTTTCGACCTCCCATCGGGCGGTTGTGCCGAATAAGCAAAACGCATAGGTTTGCCATATCGATTTGATATCCCGATGGACAGCCATGCGGTATCCGGACCTCGAGATCGACCTGCTGCGCGCCTTCGTCGCCGTGGCCGAAGCCGGCGGCTTCACGGCGGCGTCCGACATCGTCGGGCGGTCGCAGTCGGCGGTCAGCCAGAAGATCATCCGGCTCGAAGACCTGCTGGGCCACCGCCTGTTCGAGCGCACGAGCCGGTCGCTGCGCCTGACGCGCGACGGCGAGCAGCTGCTGGTGACGGCTCGGCGGATGCTCGAGCTCAATGACATGGCGGTGCGCAGCATGCTGGCGCCTGCTGCGGTCGGCACGCTGCGCCTCGGCATCTCCGAGGATTTCGTGCCGCGGCAACTGCCGGGCCTGCTGGCACGGTTTCGCCGGCTCTATCCCGGCGTGCATCTGGAGCTGATGACGGGCCTGAGCTGCGACCTGCTCACCGCCTATGACGGCGGCGCGCTCGACGTGGTGATCGCCAAGAAGGACGGCGCCGCCCAGCGCGGCCGGGTCGTCTGGCGCGAGCCCTTGGTCTGGCTCGCGGCGACCGGGTGCGCGGTGGATTTCAATGAACCCGCCCAACTGGTCCTGCTGACGCCGCCCTGCACCTATCGCGACCTCATGATCCAGACGCTCGATTCCGTGCATCAGCCCTGGGTCGCGTCCTGCACGGCCAGCAGCCTGATGGGGATTCAAGCCGCCGTCGCTGGCGGCCTCGGCATCACCATCCTTGGCCGGTCCTTCGTGCAGGAGGGGCTGCAGATCCTCGAGGTGCCCAGCCATTGGCCGACGCTGCCGATGACCGAGATCGTGCTGATCGGCGAGGAGACGGCCGAGGCCGACCTGGTGCGGCCGCTCATCGCCTTCCTCATGGAAAGCCTGGCCGGCACGAGGGCAGCGTTCGCCGCGTGACGACCTGCGCGAGGTCATCCACCGCGAGCCTCGTCTTCCTGTGTCGCGGCGAGGGCCTGTTCGTGTTCCCGCTCATGCAGCTTTACGCTACCGTCACTTGCCGCCTTGTTCGGCGGCGAGGTCCGGCCGACCGCAGGCCACTATCGACGCAATGTTGGCACGCCGATGGAGGTAAACATGACCGAGGTCAGCGCGAAGCTTCAACGGGCCGAAGGGCAGGACGACATCGAGCGGCCGGAAATTCCCGCCGCCGCGGCCACGACGGTAAACAAGCCGCGGATCGTGATCGTCGGCGGTGGCGCCGGCGGCCTCGAGCTCGCGCGGCGCCTTGGCGCGCGCTACGGCCGGCGATCGCATGACGTCGTCCTCGTCGAACGCAATCGGACGCATGTCTGGAAGCCGCTGCTGCATGAGATCGCCACGGGCTCGCTCGATGCGAATCTCGATGAAGTCAGCTATCGGAGCCACGGCCACCGCTGGGGCTATCGCTTCTGCCACGGCAGCTTGGAAAGTATCGAGCGTGAGGCCCGGACGATAACGATTGCGCCGCTGCTGGATGACGACGGCACGGAGCTGATCGGCCGCCACACGATCGCCTACGACTACCTGGTGATCGCGGTCGGCTCGATCACGAACGATTTCGGCACGCCGGGGGTTCGCGAGCATTGCATCTTCCTCGACGATCAGGCGGCCGCCGACCGCTTCCGCGACAGGCTGCTCAATCATTGCCTGCGCGTGTCGCGGGCCATGAGCGCCGGTGCTGAGGCTGAGGCCTATGTCAGGATCGGCATCGTCGGCGGCGGCGCGACCGGCGTCGAACTCGCGGCGGAACTCTACAACGCCGCGCACGCGCTCCGTGACGAGGGGCTCGAAGCCTTCGACGAGACGCGGCTCAAGGTCGTGCTGCTGGAGGCCGGCCCGCGCCTGCTGCCGGCGCTGCCCGAGGGGCTTGCGGCCGCGGCGCAGGCGGAGCTCGAGAAGCTCGGCGTCAGGGTCCTGGTCGGCCGCGCGGTCACCGCTGTCTCGGAAGCGGCGATCATCGCATCGGCCGAGCAGATTCCGTGCGACCTCATGGTGTGGGCTGCAGGGGTGCGCGGGGCCGACCTGCTTCAGGGTGTGGGCGGCCTCGAGACGAGCCCGTCGCGGCAGCTCCTTGTCCGGCCGACCCTGCAGACCACGCTGGACGACCGCATCTTCGCGCTTGGCGATTGCTGCTTCTACAAGATGCCCGGCAGCGAACGCCCGGTGCCGCCTCGGGCGCAGTCAGCGCATCAGATGGCGGCGACCGTCGCCCGCAACCTGGACCGGATGATCGCCAACCAGCCGCTGGTGCCCTTCGTTTATCGCGACCACGGCTCGCTCGTCTCCTTGAGCCGCTTTTCCACGGTCGGCAGTCTGATGGGCAATCTCGTCGGCGGCCGCCTTGCGGTCGAGGGACGGATTGCAAGGCTGGTCTATCTGTCGCTGTACCGGATGCATCTCCTGGCCGTCCACGGCTGGGTCAAGGGGCTGGCGCTCATCGCAATCGGCCATGTCAACCGGATCCTCCGGCCGAAACTGAAGCTGCACTGACCCGCCTGGGCGGTACCTAGCGCGCGTCCGCGACCTGCCCAAATCGGCCGTTGTGCAGGTCCGCGAGGGCCCGTGCCAGCGACGCCTCGCTGTCGAAGACGAAGGGGCCGCGCTGGATCACCGGTTCGTCGATCCGCGGACCGGCCAGCACGACGAAATGGGCGCGCGAGGTGGTCTTGCAGGCGAGCGGGCCCGCCTCGCCTGCAGCACTGGCGCAGACCACCTGGCCGGCCGCGAGATCGCCCACGCCGTCGATGCTTGTGGCCCCGTCGACGAGATATACCCAGGCGTTCCAATTTGCCGGCAGCGGGATCGCCACCCTATCCGCCGAGGCGTCGAGCACCCCGTCGAGCATCAGGATCGGCTCAGGCGTCATCGCCGGGGATTTCCGGCCGGCCAGCTCGCCGGCGACGACGCGCAGCCGAAATCCGGTGCCGCGGATCTCCGGCATATCGCCGGCCCGCACATGAAACGAGGTTGGGGGCAGATCCTTCAGGCGCGCCGGCAGATTCACGAAAATCTGCAGCGCGTGGAGACGGGCCGTTCGCTCGACCGGCACCTGGGTATGCAGGATGCCGCGACCGGCGAGCGTCCAATGCAAGTCGCCGGCGCCGAACACCGCGTTGTGGCCGACGGAATCCCGGCTCGCCATGGTGCCCTCGGTATCCTCGAACATCAGGGTCACGGCCGACATGCCGGCGTGCGGATGCACGTCGAAGGTCGGCTCCGACATATGAAAATGATCGACCATGACGAACGGCGACATCGCCCGCGCCGCAAACTGGTCGTGGCGGAACTGCAGGGCGGTAAAGCCCGGGCCGATGGCAAACGGCTCCCCGGTCGTCACCGGCGAGAATGTCAACGCGCCCGTTGCCTCGACGATATTCCCAACTGCGATCGTCATCGCGCCGCTCCCTCGTTGCGCAACGCGGATGGTGCCGCGCCCAGCGTCACGAGGTAGGGCGTCGCACGGCTGAGCGGAACCTGGCGTTCGTTGAACGCATCGTCCGAGATTCTGGAACGACGGCGGCCGGCCGTGCCGTTCGATGCGCGGCGAGCGGCCAAGATTCTTGGACGATGCGTGCAGAATTCCGCGGCTTCTGAGGCGCCCGGCTCGGCGCTAGCCTCCCCGATCAGCGAGAATTCGAAACAAGGCGGAGGCAGCAGCATGGCGCAGCGCAGTCCCATCGTCGACGTTCACCACCACGCGTTGCTGCCGGATCTCACCGGCGGCATCGATCTCGGAACGGTCGACATTCCCCCTTGGTCGATCGACGACAGTGTCGCGTTCATGGACAAGACCGGCATCGACGTTGCGGTCCTGTCGCTGAGCTCGCCCGGCATCCCCTATGCGGATCCGGCCAGGGCGCGCGATGCGGCCCGCTGCATCAACGAAACCTTCGCCGCCTACGTGGCGCGCTACCCGAGCCGGTTCGCGGCCTTTGCGACCTTGCCGCTGCCCGACATCGACGGATCGTTGCGCGAACTCGAGCATGCGCTGGGCGTGCTGCGCCTGGACGGCGTCGGCGTCATGTCGAACTACGGGCCGTATTTCGGCACGCCCTTCTACGATCCGCTGCTGGACGCGCTCAATCGCACGGCGGCACCGGTGCACATCCATCCGCGTCCCCCGGTTTTGACGCGAGAGCAGGATTTCGGCCTGCCGCCCTCGCTCTATGAATTCACGTTTGAGACGACGCGGGTCGCCGTGCAGGTTGCCTACAACAACGTGTTCGGGCGCTTTCCCAACCTGAAGCTTATCCTGTCGCACGCCGGCGGCACCGTGCCGTTCCTGGCGAAGCGCCTGACCTACGGGCCGCAGATCGTGGCCGAGCTCAAGGGCAAGGCGCCCATCGACACGATCGCTGAACTCGGCAAATTCTACTTCGACGTCGCCATGGTCAGCGGCCGCTTCACGCTGCCGGCGCTCAATGCCCTGGTGGCACCGGACCGCATCCTCTACGGCAGCGATTTTCCCTACATGCCGGTCGCCGACATCCTGGAGGCGAAGGACGACGTCTTCGACTTCACCGGCTACAGCGGCGAGGACGTGCGGAAGATCGCATCCGAGAACGCACTGCGGCTGCTGCCGCGCGTCGCCCGCCAATTGAACAAGCGCTGATCCTGCGCGGGAGAATCCCCATGTCCGAGACCTTGCTCATCCGCGGCTATCACCACGTGACACTCTGTGTCGGCTCGGCCCAGGAGGACTATGACTTCCACGTCAAGGTCCTGGGCCTCAGGCTGATCAAGAAGACCGTGCTGCTCGACGGTGCCGAGCCGTTCTATCACCTCTATTACGGCAACGAGTTGGGCGAGGAAGGCTCGCTGGTGACGACCTTCCCGATGCCGTGGCGCAACACCGGCAGCCGCGGCTCGGGCCAGGTGCGCGTGCTCAGCCTCGGTGTGCCGGACGGCAGCTTGGCCTTCTGGCAGCGGCGCCTCGAAGGCTTCGGCTACAAGACCGCGACGGCCGAGCGGCTCGGCGCCAAGCGGGTGGGTTTCACCCACCCCTGCGGCATCGAGTACGAGTTCGTCGAGGCAGGCCACGACACCAAGGGCGCCTGGACGGGCGGCGGCGTGCCTGCCGAGGTCGCGATCCAGGGCATCCGCTCGGTCGCCGTGTCGGCGCGTGACCTGCCGCAGTTCGACGCGTTCCTCGTCGATGCGCTGGGCTTCGCCAGCGAGGGGCGGGATGGCCGGGACGCGCGGTTCGCCATCGGCCACGGCCGGAAGGCGCGCGTGCTCGAAGTGCTCCACGAGCCGGATCGGCCGCAGGGCAGCTGGACCTATGCCTGCGGCACCGTGCACCATATCGCGTTCGATCTGCCGGACGGCCAGGTGCAGCAGGGGCTGAAGGCGCACCTCGAGGGGCTCGGCTACGTCGACGTGTCCGAGATCAAGGATCGGAACTACTTCAACTCGATCTATGTCCGGACGCCGTCGGGCGCGCTGTTCGAGGCGGCAGTGACCCAGGAACGCGGCTGGCTCAAGGACGAGACCTGGGAGACGCTCGGCCGGGAGCTGCAGCTGCCGGCCTGGCTCGAAAGCCGCAAGGGCGAGATGGTGGCGAAGCTCGAGCCGATCCGCGACTAGCGCGCCGCCACGCCAGGAAACGGTTGACGGCGCCGTGCGGGCCGGGTGCTAAGCTGCTGCCGGACATCTCAAAAAGGAGAGCCGCCGAGCCCGGCCCGCGATGATCGAGCAGATTCTAAGCTTCGTCACCGTCGTCGATGCCGGCGGCTTCTCTGAGGCCGGCCGGCGCTTGTCGCTGCCGAAATCGACGATCAGCCACCGGGTCCAGCAGCTCGAGGAGCGGCTGGGCGTGCGGCTTCTGCATCGCACGCCGCGCGTGGTGCGCGTGACCGAGGAAGGGGCCGTCTATTACCAGCGCTGCGTCCGCATCCTCGCCGAACTGGAAGATGCCGAGACGGAGGTCCGCCAGGAGCCGAAGGAGCCGACCGGCACCCTGCGCCTGAGCGGCCCCATCGAATTCGGCATGCAGATCCTGAGCGGCGTGCTGGCGGAGTTTCTCAAGGCCCATCCGCACGTCCGCCTCAAGCTCGAGCTCACCAGCCGCAACGTCGACCTCGTGGAGGAGGGCTACGATGCGGCGCTGCGCATCGGTACGCTCGAGGATTCGGCGCTCGTTTCGCGGCGGATCCTCAGCATCCCGCGCGGCCTCTACGCGAGCCCGGATTATCTGGCGGCCCATGGCCGGCCTGAGCGGCCGGAGGATCTGGACCGCCACGCGTGCCTTCGGTTCGAGACCGCGTTCTATCACGGCGCCTGGGTCTTCACCGGGCCGGGCGGCAAGGTCTCGTTCCAGCCTGCAGGCACGGTCGAGGCCAACAATCTGACCGTGCTGCGCGACGCGGCGATCGCCGGGCTCGGCGTGGCGCTGCTGCCTTGCTACCAGTGCCGGGAGGCCGAGCGCGACGGGCGCCTCGAGCGGGTGATGGTCGACTGGACGCCCGAGAGCGCCGACGTCTATGTGCTCTATCCGAGCAAGCGCCATCTGGCGAGCCGCGTCCGGGCTTTTCTGACCTACCTCGATCGCAATATGGAGCGGCTGACGCGCGACATCCGCGACGGCGCGGGAAACAGCGTCCAATAGATCGAACGCAGTGTCGCAAACTCCTGCCGCGACACCCCTGACAGGGCCCCGCAATATTCTCGCCGTACCGCCCCGCAAGAGATGGATCGGGAGCGAGGCCCGCTGGGGAGATTGCGACTCATGACCACCGAAACTTTGCCGATTGCGTCCGGACGGGTCGATAGAGCGTGGCTGTCGCTCGCCGGCCGTCTGCTCCTGGCGTCGATCTTCATCGTCTCCGGCTTCCGCAAGATCGGCGACATGGCGGGCGTCGCCGCCTATATGGCGAGCAACGGCATTCCGGCTCCGGGACTCCTGCTGCCGCCGGCGACCGCGTTCGAGCTCGCGGGCGGGTTCCTACTCGCAGCCGGCCTTTGGACGCGGTGGACCGCCCTGGCGCTCCTGGGTTGGACCTGCATCCTGGCCGTCATCTTCCACCCCTTCTGGGCGGTCGATGCGAAGCAGCTCTCGCTCCAGCTCAATCTCTTCCTGTTCCATCTCGAGGCAGCGGGCGGCCTCGTCTACATCATCGCCTACGGCGCGGGCCGCCTCAGCGTCGACGAGCGGCGGACCCGGCGGTAGGACCATGCTGGGCCCGTTCCGGAACCGGTGGTGGATCGTCGCGGCCGGCGTGCTCGGCATGACGGTCGGGCAGGGGCCGATCACCATTTTCACGCTCGGCGTGTTCCTGAAGCCGGTCAGCGACGAGCTCGGCATCAACCGCGGCACCTTCTCGTCGGCAATCGGCCTCCTGACCGTCAGCGCCGCGCTCGTGACACCCTTCGTCGGCCGGCTGGTCGACCGATTCGGCGTCCGTGTCGTGCTGCTGCCGATGATCCTGCTGTTCGCGCTCGCGACCATGGCGCTGTCGCTGCTGCAATCTTCGCTGCTGCTGTTCTATTTCTTGTTCGCCCTGCAAGGTGCGCTCAGCGCCAGCCAGACGCCGACGGCCTATGTCAAGACGATCTCGGCTTGGTTCGACAGGACGCGCGGCCTGGCGCTCGGCATCGCGCAGACCGGTGTGGGCTTGGGCGTCGCCCTGGTGCCGCAGCTCGCCGCCCTGCTCATCGCCGGACACGGCTGGCGGACGGCCTATCTCGGCCTCGGCGGCGCGATCCTGGCCTTGGCGCTGCTGCCGGTGGCGCTCTTCCTCCGCGAGCCACCGGTCGCGGCCAGAGGCGGTGCGGCATCGGCCGGCCCGGGCATGCCGCTCGCCGCGGCCTGGCGCCTGGCGAGCTTCTGGCTGCTCAATGCCTGCTTCTTCCTCGCCGTCACGGCGATCAACGGCACGCTCGCCCATGCGGTGGCATTGCTGATCGACCGCGGCATCCCGCTCCAGGTCGCGACCGGCGCCATGTCGCTCGCCGGCATCGCCGTGATCGCCGGGCGGCTGATCGCGGGCTTCTGTCTCGACCGGATGCACGGCCGCTATATCGCGCTCGCTTCGTTCTGCTGTCCGATCATCGGCATCGCGCTCTTGGCCAGTGCCACGCAGCCGGCGCCGCTGCTCGCGGGTACGGCGCTCTGCGGCCTCGGTGTCGGCGCCGAGGTCGATCTCATGGCCTATTTCATCGGCCGATATTTCGGCATGCGCGCTTACGGCACGATCTACGGCCTGTTCTTCGCAGTCTTCACGATCGGCACGGGCCTCGGGCCCTATGTCATGGGCCTGGCGTTCGATCGCTATCACGCCTACGGCGCAGCGCTCGCGCTCTTCGAAGCGGCCCTCGTCGTGGCCTGCGGCTTGGCGCTGCGTCTTGGCCCCTATCGCTACCCCGTGCGCGAGCTCGGATTGCATGAAGCGGCGCGTTTGGTGGCGGAAGACGTGGCACCGCGGAATTGAGAAAGGACGAACGATTGCTGAGCAATGCCGACCAGCTGGCGAGCTTCCCCGTGCATGTCGAGCGCGGCCTCGTCTATGCGACCCTCGACGGGATCGCCCTCGCCGGCGACTTCTATCGGCCGGAGACGATGGCGGCGGCGCCCGTGGTCGTTGCCGTGCATGGCGGCGGCTGGAAGCTCGGCTCGGCCCGCTTCTATCAATATTGGGGGCCGTTCCTTGCGGCGCGCGGCATCGCGCTGTTCGCGATCGACTATCGCCTGGTCGAGGACGGCCGGCATCGCTATCCGGCGGCGGTCGACGATGTCCGCGCCGCCGTCGCGTTCGTGCGCGCCCAGGCACCCCGCCTCGGCATCGATGCCGAGCGCATCGCACTCGTCGGCGATTCCGCTGGCGCGCATTTGGCGGCCCTCGTCGCACTGACCGATGAGCCCGGCATCAAGGCGGCCGTCACCGTCTACGGGGTCTATGACCTGGTCGCGCAGTGGCAGCACGACTTGGCGGCGCGGCCGCACGACCAGATTACCGAGATCTTCATGGGGATTTCGCCGCTCGAGGACCGGCTCGCGTACCTCGCGGCGTCGCCGCTGAGCCACGTTACTCGGCGCCGCAGCAGGACGGCCTTTCTGGTGGCGTGGGGGACGGCTGACGATGTCGTCGCCTGGCAGACCCAGTCCCAGCCCTTCGTCACCGCGCTCAAGCAGGCCGGCTGCTTCGTCCGCACGGTACCGATCACCGACGCGCCGCATTTCTGGATGTCGGACCCGCTGGACGACCCCTACGGGTATCCGGCCCGGTTGGCGCCCGCCCTGCTGCGGTTCCTCCAAGAGCGCCTGTAGCGGCTCAAGCTGGCGATATTGCTCAGCCGAACCGCGGCGGCCGCTTTTCGACAAAGGCCGCCTTGCCTTCGATCGCGTCGTCGCTGAGGCCGAGCGGCACCGTTAGCTCCTCCTCCATCAGCAGCCCCGCCTGGTAGCCGAGGCGCAGGCCGGCCGCGACTGAGCGGCGCGCGGTCGCGACCGCCCGGGGCGAGACGGCGGCGATCTGGGCCGCGAGTTCGAGCGCCCGGGCTTCGAGCCGGTCGTCGTCCACCAGTTCCTCGATGAGGCCGATGCGCAGCGCCTCGGCCGCATCGATCGGCTGGCCGGTCAGGATCAGGCGGAGCGCCTGGCCGCGGCCGACGAGCTGCGGCAGGCGCATCGTGCCAGTGGCGGTCGGCATGGCACCGAGCTTGACCTCCGGCACGCCGAACGTGGCGCTCTGCGCCGCAATGCGGAAATCGCAGGCAAGCGCCAGTACGCAGCCGCCGCCCAGCGTATGGCCGTTGCAGGCGGCGATGACCGGGACGGGGCCGCGCTCGATCGTCTCGTTCAGCCTTGTCTCGACCCGGCGGGCCTCCTCGATCCACGCCGGCGTCGCCTCGAACTCCCGGATGTTCGATCCGGCCGAGAAGGAGGCGCCGGTGCCGGTCAGCACGACTGCGCGCGCACCATGGGCGCTCGCCACATTTTCCAGGAACGCCGTCAGCTGCCGGCGCGCCTCGATCGTGAACACGCCGAACGGTTTCGCGGTGATGCGGACAAGGATGACGCCCGGCGCCATCCGATGGGCCTCGAACGGGTCGGTCTTGCAGATCTCTTCGGGCATGGTTGCCATCCTCATACGGTGCGCGAGCGGTCGATGGTGCGGGCGATCTGTTCTTTCAGCTGCAGGCCCATCGGCTCCGGCCGGAACAGCCTCGCGTCCATGGTCTTGAGGTTCGGGGCCACCTTGAGCGGGATGCCGGCCCGTGCCAGCACGTCGTCTTCGAGGCTGACGCCGGGCGCCACCTCGACCACGGTCAGGCCGTCGACCCCGAGCTTCAGAACGCAGCGCTCCGTCACGTAGGTGATGTCCTGGCCCCGCTCGGCCGCCGCGCGGCCGCTGAACGTGACATGGCCGACGCGCGGCACGAACTTGGCGATCTTGCCTTCGGCATCGATCCGGAGCTGGCCGTCCTCGGCCGCGACCTTCAGGCCGCCGGCCGTGAAATAGCCGCTGAACACGAGCTTCCGCGCCCGCGCCGTGATGTCGACGAAGCCGCCGCAGCCGGCGGTGAGATAGGGGCGGGACGGCAGCCGGGACACGTTCACCGAGCCGTCCGCATCCACTTCCAGGAACGACAGCAGCGAACAGTCGAAGCCGCCGCCCTGGAAATAGGTGAATTGCTGCGGTGTCGGGAAGATCGCCTGCGCGTTGGCGGCACAACCGAAGGCGAAGCCGGTGAGCGGCACGCCGCCGACCGCACCCTGCTCGATCGCCCAGGTGACCGCCTCGGCCCGGCCTTCCTCGATCAGGATCTTCGGCACGAGCGCCGAGATGCCGAAGCCCAGGTTGACCGCGCTGTCGTCGCTGAGCTCCATGGCGGCCCGGCGCGCGATGACCTTGTCGACGCTGAAAGCCTCCGGCTCGAAGCTTGCGAGCGGCCGGCGGACCTCGCCGCTGATCGCCGGGTCGTAGAGGATCTCGGTCGCCTGCCGCTGGTCGGGATCGACCACGATATAGTCGACGAGCGTCGAGGGAATATGGACGTCGTGCGTCGGGATCGTGCCCGCGGCCGTCGTGCGCTTGACCTGGCAGATTACGATGCCGCCGCAGTTCCGCGCGGCGAGCGCCAGGTCGACCATGCCGAGCACGGCGCCCTCGTGCTCCATCGAGATGTTGCCGCGCTCGTCCGCCGTGGTGCCGCGGATGATCGCGACCTGCGGCGGATGGTTCGGGAAATGCAGCCAGCGCTCGCCGGCGAACTCGACGAGCTTGACGATGTCGCCGCGCCGGGCCGCCGCCTCGTTCATCTTGCCGCCATCGAGCCGCGGATCGACGAACGTGTCGAGCCCGACCTTGGTCAGGACGCCCGCGCGCTTGGCGGCGGCGTCGCGCACCATGTCGTAGAGCACGCCGGACGGCAGGTTGTAGGCCGCGACCTCGTTGCCCGTGATCATTTCCCAGATCCGGGGCGACGGCAGCGACGACGGGCCGCTCGGATACGAGCCGGCGATGATCGTGTCGATCAAACCGGGTCGGGCCAGATGGTCGATGCCCTTGATGCCGTACATGTCGCCCGCCGCGATCGGCGAGAAGATGGTGAGGCCGCGCGGGTGCTGCTCGGCGTCAAAGCGCTCGCCAATCGCCTTCAGCATGAAATCGGGGCAGTTGAGGCCGGCCGACGAGCCGATCGCCACGACCGCATCGTCGGGGACGAGCCGGGCCGCCTCGGCCGCGGAGATGATTTTTTCTCGCATGCGCATCCTCCCGAAGCGACGATCCGACAGCTAACTTGATCGTTCTAGTAGACCGTTCTAGTATCCCCGTCGACTGGCTCGAGGCAACACTAAAAATTGGGCCGTGCGGTAGGAAACTCTCGGGAAGCAGGACACCCTCACATGCACGAAGGAAGCGTCGGAACCGCCCTCGTCGGAACGGCTCTCGTCACGGGCGCCGGCCGGGGCATCGGCCGGGCCGTCGCGATCGCCCTGGCCGATGCCGGCTTCAAGGTTGTCGCGAACGATCTGCCGGGCTCGACGGACTTGGCCCAGACCCTCGCGGCCATCCGCGAGCGGGGCGGGCAGGCCCACGGGCTCCCGGGCGACATCAGCGATCTGGCTCGCCATCAAGGACTGGTCGAGGAAGCTTGGAATGCGTTCGGCAGCCTCGAATGTCTGGTCAACAATGCCGGCATCTCCGTCGCCCGGCGCGGCGACATGCTCGATGTGACGCCGGACAGCTTCGACCGGCTGATCGAGGTCAATCTGCGCGGGCCGTTCTTTCTGACCCAGGCGATCGCCCGGCGCATGGCCGAGCAGGTGGCGGAAGGCTTTCGCAGCATCATTACGGTCTCCTCGATCAACGTCGAGTTCGCGTCGCCCGATCGCGCCGAATACTGCATTTCGAAGAGTGGGCTCGCGATGATGTCGCAGCTTTATGCGACGCGGCTCGCCCCTCACGGCATCAATACCTACGAGGTCAGGCCAGGCGTCATCCGCACGCAGATGACGGCAGTCGCCAGGGAGAAATATGACACGCTCTTCGCCGGCGGGCTGGCGCCGATCGCCCGCTGGGGCGAGCCCGAGGATCTGGGGCGGGCGGTCGCCATGCTGGCCTCGGGCGCGCTCCGCTATACGACGGGCGAGGTCGTGCGCGTGGACGGCGGCCTCGCGATCCGGCGGCTGTGATGACCGTCGTCAGTGGAGAGGGTGAGGGCAGGGCGCTCCCGGCGGGCGAATATTGGTACGAGGACCTCGAGCCCGGTGATCATTATGAGACCGGCGCGATCGGAGTGACCGAGGCCCATATTGTCGCCTTCGCCGGCCTGTCGGGCGATTTCTTCGACGTCCACATGGACGACGAATTCGCCCGCGCGCAAGGCTTCCCCGCCCGCGTCGCCCATGGGCTGCTGGGACTGGCGCTCGCCGACGGGCTCAAGAACCGCGCATCCGTGCGCATCATGGCCGTCGCGTCGCTCGGCTGGAACTACCGGTTCAAGGGCGCGATCTTCGCGGGCGACCGGATCCGCGCCCTGATCCGGGTCGTAGCCAAGCGCGTGTCCAGCAAGGGCCAGGGCCTGCTTACGCTCGGATTTGAGGTGAGGAAGCAGGGCGGCGAAGTTGCCCAGGAGGGCGAAACGACGCTGCTCATCCGCTTCCGGCCCGGGCGGGCGCTGCCGGCCGGGCCGCCCGATTGAGTGCCGCTTGACGCGACTGATCATTCGGGTGATCTGACGCGCGAGCTTATCGCAGTAGGACAGAGCGTGACGGACAGTTTCCAACCGGTCGATCGGGGCCGCCACCGCCCGACGCTCGTCGACATCGCCCATGCGGCCGGCGTCTCGAAAGCGACGGTGTCGCTCGTGCTCCGCAACCATCCGAGCATTCCGAAACGGACCCACGACCGGATCATGCAGATCGCCCGGGACTTGGGCTATGTCTACAACCGGGGTGCGGCGGCCATGCGTTCGGCCGAGACGCGGCTCATCGCGATGTCGGTCAATGATCTGACGAACCCCTATTTCGCCGAAGTGGCGGCCGCGATGGAGGATGCGCTCACCGAGCAGAACCGCATCGTGCTCATGTCGAACTCGGGCGATTCGGTCGAGCGGCAGAAAGCCTTCGCCGCGGCCGTGCGCGAGTACAATGCGGACGGCATCCTGATCGTGCCGGCAACCGGTACCGACGCGGCCTTCCTGCATCAGCTCCGGGGCTGGCGCCTGCCGTGCGTGCTGGTCTCGCGCGCAATCGAGGGGGCCGAGGCCGATCAGGTCCAGGCCGACCATCACGCGGGCATGGTCGCGGCGACCGATCATCTGATCGCGCTCGGCCACCGGCGTATCGGCATGATCGGCTTGAACGAGCAGATTTCGACCGGCCGGCAGCGCTTCGCAGGCTATCGCCAGGCGCTCGCCGACGCTGGCATCGCCTTCCAGCCGGCGTTCGTCCTGTCGGGGGCCGCGACCAGGGACGTCGGCATGGCCCAAGTGATGGCGCTGCTCGATTTGCCCGAGCCGCCGACCGCCGTGGTCTGCTTCAACGACGTGGTGGCTTTCGGCGCCATGCTGGGATTGCGCGCGCGGGACCTGACACCGGGTCGGGACTTCTCGGTCGTGGGCTTCGACGACATCGCCGAGGCCACGCTCTGGCGGCCGGCCCTCACGTCCGTCGCCGTGGCGCGCCAGACGGTGGGGCGCACGGCTGCCGAGCTACTGCTGCGCCGGATCGAACAGTTCGACGCGCCGTTCCAGACGATCTGCCTGCCGACCGAGCTCATCGTGCGCGAGAGCACCGGCCGCCCGGCCGCGCCGAAGCGCAAGCGGCGGTCCTGCGAGCCGTAATTCAGCTGGCGGGACCGCCTTCCGCTGCCAAGACTGCGGACAACAGGCCGGGAAACCGCCGATCCATCTCGTCGCGACGCAGGTCGTTCATGTGGGCCGGGCCGTCCGTCCGTGTCCGGACGAGGCCGGCCTCGCGCAGGACCCGGAAATGGTGCGACATGCTCGATTTCGGCCGACCGCATTCAAGCGCCGAGCAGGTTGCTTCGCCGTGGAACGCCAGCCGGCGCACGACCTCGAGGCGGACCGGATCGCTGAGCGCGTAGAGCACCTGGCTCAAGGCCACGTCCTCGATTGCCGGATGGTGAATGGTGCGCATGGTGCATCTCTACCACGCTCTTCCCTTCGCTATCAATGTTCGTATATTATCGAACTATGGAATTGACGATAGGAGGTTGCATGCCATCGCTCTTTGATCCCATTCAGTTGGGCGCGGTCACCGCGCGGAACCGTATCCTGATGGCACCGCTCACCCGGGCGCGCGCCACCATGGACCATGTGCCGACGCCGATGATGATCGACTATTACCGGCAGCGGGCGGGCGCGGGCCTGATCATTGCGGAAGCCACCGGCATCAGCGCCGAGGGGCTCGGCTGGCCCTACGCGCCGGGGATCTGGAATGCGGACCAGGTCGGGGCGTGGAAGCCCATCACCGCCGCCGTGCACGAGGTGGGCGGCCTCATCTTTTCGCAGCTCTGGCACATGGGACGGGTCGTCCATCCGAGCCTGCCGGGGCGCGGCCAGCCTCTGTCGTCGTCCGCAACCACGGCGCCAGGCCTGGCACGAACCTACGAGGGCAAGCACCCCTACGCCGAGGCGCGGGCGATGACGCTTGACGATATTCGCGCGCTCATCGCCGACTACCGCAGCGCCGCCGCCAATGCGCTCAAGGCGGGCTTCGACGGTGTCGAGATCCATGCCGCCAACGGCTACCTGATCGACCAGTTTCTGCGCGACAACGCCAATTTCCGGACCGATGAATATGGCGGCTCGATCGAGAACCGCATCCGCCTGCTGGTCGAGGTGACGTCGGCCGTGGTCGAGACCGTCGGCGCCAACCGCACCGCCGTGCGCCTCTCGCCGAACGAGGAACGCCAGGGCGTCAACGACAGCCGTCCCGAACCGCTGTTCGAGGCGGCGTCGGCCGCCCTGTCCGATCTCGGCATTGCGTTCCTGGAAGTCCGCGAGCCTGGCTACGACGGCACCAACGGCCAGGCGGAACGCCCGCCGGTGGCGCCGCTCATGCGCGCTGCGTTCAAGGGCGCCTTCGTGCTCAATTCCGACTATGACGGCGGGAAGGGCCAGGCCACCCTCGACGCTGGCCTGGCGGACGCGATCTCGTTCGGCCGCCCGTTCATCGCGAACCCGGATCTGCCGAAACGCTTCGCCAAGGGCTTGGCGCTGGCCGCCGACAACGTGGAAACCTGGTACAGCGGCGGTGCTGCGGGCTATGCGGACTACCCGGCCGCCGAGTAACCATGCGAGGCCGCCCATCGGCACGTCCGACGGGCGGCCCTCTAAGGCGACCGCCCGCCCGTCTCGCCAAGCCGGTCGAGCTTTGCCATGACGCGATCCGTCACGGTCGAGCAGCGGGCGCCGAGGAACGGGAAAGTATCCCGCAAGGCGGTCGAAAGGCGGGCGTCCAGCGCATGGCGCAGGAGCCGGCAGGCCCGGTGATGGCGCGTCTTCACGGTTGCCGGCCGAATATCGAGCACGGCTGCCGTCTCCTCGATCGAGCAGCCTTCGACTTCGCGGAGCAGGAAGGCCACTCGGAAATCTGGTGGGAGCTCATCCACGGCCTGCTCGAGCAGCCGGCGAATTTCGGCGCGGGCGACCTCGGCCTCGGGATTGCTCGGGGTCGGCGCGGGGAATGCGATGATGTTCGGCTGCTCCTCGATCATGGTGAGTGCCACCGTTGGCCTGCGTCGGCGCAGGCGGCCGCGCGCTTCGTTGAGCGTGATGGCGCCGAGCCAGGTGAGAAGGCTGGAACCGCCGCGAAACCCCGCGATGTTCGCAAAGGCGCGCAGGTAGGCCTCCTGCAGCACATCTTCCGCCTCGTCATCGTTGCCGACGATGGCGCGCGCGATCCGGAACAGGCGCTGGTTGCTGCGGGTCATGATGACCCGAAAGGTTTCACGGTCGCCGGCCTTGGCGAGTGCCAAGAGCGCGTCCTCCTCCAGGCCGGCGTAATCGAGTGCGGTCGCGTGCTTCATGCGGCACCCTCCGCGATGAGGCTCGGCAGTACCGGGCGACGGTCGCGGCGCACGATCAACGCCTCACCGCCGCAGGCTGCCGCGAAGCCCCGCTCATGATAGGCCGCTGGCCCGGCCTTGTAACCAGACGCAAGCAGATGGGTCATTGGCGAGAGTCTCCCAAGGCAGGAAGAGGTGCGACCGTCAGCGTGAGCTTCATCGTCGGGTGATAGCGGCAGGTGACCTGGATCGTGCCGGCCCGTTTCAGAACGACGGACCCGCTGTGGCCCGGCTTCAGATCCAGGTCGAAGTCGCCCCGTGCCGTAGCCGTGTGGCGGAAGCTGTCGTCGTTCCGGAACACGAGCGTCTCGCCGACCTTCAGGTCGGCCGGGGCCGGGCCGAACGCCAGGTTTTGCATCACGACGGTCGGCGGCTCCCCGGCTTTGGCGATTGCTTGGGCGCCGGAGATTGATGGCGCCACCGCCAGCGCGGCGGCGACCATGACGCCGGCGAGACCGCTGCGCAGGCTCAATGAAGCTCTCCGTCGATCTGCTCCGCATGAGCCTGGTGCGACTGGAACAGCTTGAGGCCGGTCTGGAGCAGCGCCTTCAGCTCGCCGTTCTGGGCGCTGGGGATGAGCGTGTCCTGGAGCGCGCCGTTGACGGTCTTATGATAGGCGACCTCGTTGTCGATATAGGCCTTGTCGAATGCCGCGCCTTTGAGGCCCGACAGCTCCTTCTGCTTGGCCGTGGCGGCGGTCACCAGGCTCTGGCTGGTGGCATTGTCCTCGGGTGTGACGTTCAGCTTCTTGACGAGCGCCAGCGCCTTGTTGTTCACGGCTGTGTGATCGCGCTCCATCTCCCGGGCGAAGGTGAGAACCTCGCGATTGTGCGATTTCTTGAGGGCGAGCTTGGCGGCATCGACATCGATTTTCCCCGCCGTATAGGCGATGTGGGCGATCTGCGGATCGGTCGGCTTCGGGGCCTGCGCCACCGCGAGGGCAGGGACGAGGGCGAGGGCGGCGACGAGGGCCGTGCGGGCAAACATGTCTTTCTCCTGGGTCGGCACGCGCCGGGTTGGCGCGAGGTCCTTCGCGCCATTGGATGCCGTTCGCCGGAGAAGGTTCCCGAAAAATATTTCGGCCGATTTTGAGGAAGCGGCCAGAGGCCGGGCAGCGCTTACCTCAAGCGACAGGCCCTGACCGGCAGCCGTCGAGGAACAGCGCCGCGCAGGCCGCAGCCCGGGCCTCGATTTCCTCCATTGTCGGAAGTGTACGCTGGCCCAGCATGACGGCACGCTGCGGCTCCATGATCATCATGCCGCGCAGCATGCCGGCCGCCGCGTGCGGATCGGCGATCCGAAGCCGCCCGCGCTCGGTCTCGCGTGCGAGCCAGCTCTCGATCCGCCTGCTGGACCCTACGATCGCGTGCTCGTAGAAGGCGGCGGCCATCTCCGAAAACCGTTCACATTCGCCGATCACCAGGCGATTGATCGCAATCGTCTCAGGCGAGAGCGTCAGGTTGCTGTACGCGACGAGGATACGGCGGAGCGCCTCAGCCGGGTCGAGCGCGTCGAGCGCCTCGTCGTCGAGCGCCAGCATGAAGTGGCCGGTCCGCTCGATCACCACCGTCGTGAAAAGCTCCGCCTTGGTCGGGATCAGTCGATAGAGCGTCTTGGTCGACACGCCAGCGCGCTGCGCCACGTTACCCATGCCAGTACCGGCATAGCCGTAGAGTTGAAACTCCGCCGCAGCCGCCTTGATCAGCAGCTGGCGCGTCTCGTCGTCCGGCCGGATCTGCGGCCGACCCCGCGGACGGCGAAGCGTCTCGTCATTTTGTAGCATGGCCGTTTCCCAAATTCCTGGACGACATCTATGTAGTCGTCATTTGGAAAACGTCAAATTTCTTTTTTGACGACAGCGCCGCCGATGCCGCTCAGCGTCGGCAGCCGTCGAGAAACAGCTGGGTGCAGGCTTTGGCCCGGGCCTCGATCTCCTCGATCGCGGGGGCCGGGCGCTGGCCCAGCATGACGGCGCGCTGCGGCTCCATGATCATCATGCCGCGCAGCATGCCCGCCATCGCTTTCGGATCGTCGATGTGGAGCCGCCCGCGCTCGGCCTCGCGCGCGAGCCAGCTCTCGAGCCGGTGGCCGATCCGCGAGATCGCGTGCTCATAGAAGGCAGCGGCGATCTCGGGAAACCGGTCGCCTTCCGCGACCACCAGGCGGTAGATCGCGATCGTGTCGGGTGCCAGCGTCAGATTGCCGAAGGCGACGAGGATATCACACAGCGCTTCCGCCGGGGCGCGCGCTTCGAGCGCCCGATCGTCCACCGCCAGCATGAAATGCCCGATCCGATCGATGATCACCGTGGCGAACAGATCCGCCTTGGTCGGGATCAGCCGATAAAGCGTCTTGGTCGAAACGCCGGCACGCTGCGCTACAGCGCCCATGCCCGTGCCGGCATAGCCATGTTGCTGGAACTCGGCGTTTGCCGCCTCGATCAGCAGCTGGCGTGTCTCGTCGTCCGGCCGGACCTGGGGCCGACCCCGCGGGCGGCGGACCGTTTCCTCAGTTTGCGGCATGACCTTTTCCTAAATTCCGTGGCACGGCCTATGTAGCCGTTGTTTTGGAAAACATCAAATTTCTTTGAAAGCGAACACCCGCCCGGCAGCCGAGCGCGGGAGGGGGGAACTGCCTTCCGGCATCGGCCGCACCCCACGCATGCCGGCTCACACATTTTGGCGCACGATTGTTTTCCAAAAGACTTGACTCCTGATTTGGTGACGCTATTTTGGAAAACGTTAGATTTCCTTTTGAGGGCACCCAAGCGGCGGCCCTCGGTTCAACCGGGTAAGGGAGTGCGTCCGATGACCAAACATGATGTTTCCGTTGAGATCGAAACCGAGACCCTGGCGTCCGAGGCGGAGGCGCCCGCGGTGCCGAAGAAGGGGCGCCGCAAGAAACTGCTGCTGGTGGGGGCGAGCCTTCTCGTGCTCGCAGGCGTCGCCTATGCCGGCGAGTGGTATTGGACCGCCGGCCGGTTCGAGGTCTCGACCGACGATGCCTATGTCCAGGCCGACAACACGACGGTCGCCCCCAAGGTGTCGGGCTATCTCGACCAGGTGCTGGTCAATGACAACGAGCCGGTCAAGACCGGCCAGGTGCTGGCCCACATCGACGATCGCGACTTCCGCACGGCGGTCGACCAGGCCAAGGCCAATGTCGCCGAGGCCGAGGCCGTGATCGCCGATAAGCAGGCCGCACTCGTGACCCAGCAGTCGATCATCGACGCGGCCAAGGCGACGATCGCGGTCGACGTCGCGAACCAGACCTTCGCCGAGCAGGATAACGCGCGTTATGCAGCACTGGCCCAGACCGGCGCCGGCAGCGTGCAGAACGCCCAGCAGGCGGCCTCGCGCAATGCCGCGACCCATGCGACCGTCGCCCGCGACACGGCAGCGCTCGCGACCGCGGTCAAGCAGATCGACACGCTCAAGGCCGAGCTCGCCCAGGCTGAGGCGACGCTGACGCAGGACCAGGCGGCCGAGCACCAGGCCGAGCTCAACCTCTCCTATACGACCATCGTGGCCGCAGTCGACGGCACGGTCGGCAACCGCACGCTGCGCGTCGGCCAGTATGTCCAGGCCGGCACGCAGCTGATGGCGGTGGTGCCGCTCCAGGCGGCGTACATCGTCGCCAATTACAAGGAAACGCAGCTGACCCACGTCCAGGCCGGCCAGCCGGCCGACGTCGAGATCGATATGTTCCCGGGCGTGGTCGCCCACGGCCATGTCGACAGCCTGGCGCCGGGCAGCGGCCAGGAATTCGCGCTGCTGCCGCCCGACAACGCGACCGGCAACTTCACCAAGATCGTCCAGCGCATCCCGGTCAAGATCGTGCTCGACCCGGGCAGCCCGCTCGCGGGTCAGATCCGGCCCGGCATGTCGGTCGAGCCAACGATCGTGACCAAGCCCCAGTCTTCAACCAAGAGCACTGCCACCAAGAGCGCGGCCGCCGAGCCGGCGCACGCCGGCTGAGCCCGGATCTCAGGAGGGAGGCCTCATCATGTCGACTGCAACGCCTGCCAAAGCCACCGTCGGCACCTGGATCGCCGTGCTCGCCGGCATGATCGGCGCCTTCATGTCGATCCTCAACATCCAGATCACCAACGCCTCGCTGCTCGATATCGAGGGCGGCATCGGCACCGGCATCGACAACGGCGCCTGGGTCTCGACCGCCTATCTCATCGGCGAGATCATCGTGATCCCGCTCACCGACTACCTGGTCAAGGTGTTCTCGTTCCGCCGCGTCATCATCGGCGGCACCTTCTTCTTCATGATGTTCTCGATGGCTTGCGCCACGGCGCACGATCTCGGCACCATGATCCTCTTTCGCGGCATCCAGGGCTTCTCCGGCGGTGTCCTGATCCCCATGGCTGTCACCATGGTCATGACCCACCTGCCGAAGCCGCAGCAGCCGATCGGCCTCGCGATGTTCGCGCTCTCCGTCACCTTCGCGCCGGCGATCGGGCCGACGATCGGTGGCTTCCTCACCTTCAATTACGGCTGGCAGACCATCTTCTTCGTCAACACGCTGCCGAGCCTGGCGATGATGGCGGCGCTCCTGGCGACGCTCGAGGGCGGCCCGATGAACTTGGCCCTGCTCAAGGAAGCCGACTGGGCCGGCATCGTCACCATGTCGATCGGCCTCGCCTCGTTCCAGACCATGCTCGAGGAAGGCAACAAGGACGACTGGTTCGGCTCGCAATACATCGTCAACCTGGCGATTTCCTCGGTCGTGTTCCTCTCGGCCTTCATCTGGATCGAGTTCAAGGTCAAGAACCCGCTGCTCAATCTGCGCCTGTTCAAGGGCCGCAATTTCGGCATCGGCGTGGTCGCCCAGGTGCTGGTGGGCTTCGCGCTGTTCGGCACGGTCTATCTGCTGCCGCAGTATCTGGGGCAGGTGCAGCGCTATAACGCCGAGCAGATCGGCAACGTGCTTGCCTGGACCGGCCTGCCGCAGCTCATCCTGATCCCGCTGGTGCCGAAACTGATGAAGACGGTCGACATCCGCTACGTCGCCTTCTTCGGCATCGCGCTCTTCGCCGCCAGCTGCTTCATGAACATCGAACTGTCCTACGACAACTCGGGCGACCAGTTCCTGATCCCGAACATCGTGCGTGCCGTCGGCCAGGCCTTCGTGATCACGCCGCTGACCGCGATCACGCTGGCGGAGATCGCGCCCAAGGATGCCGGCAACGCCTCGGGCATCTCGAACATGCTGCGCAACCTGGGCGGCGCCGTCGGCACCGCCACCCTGCAGACCATCATCACCAAGCGCGAGCAGTTCCACTCGAACATCATCGGCCAGTCGGTCACGATCTACCGCGAGGAGGTCCGCGAGCGCATCGCCAGCCTGATGGGCTATTTCCAGTCGCACGGCATGACCGACCCGGCGGCGGCCCAGCAGCAGGCGATCATCGCGATCGGCCAGATCGTCCGGCGCCAGGCGCTGGTCATGGGCTTCGCCGACGCGTTCGCGGTCGTCGGTGTCCTGCTGGCGATCGCCGCGGTCTGCATGCTGCTCGCCCACAAGGCCAAGGCCGGCGCCGCCGCGGCCAACGCGCACTAAACACCGCTGATATCGGCTCGGGCGATCCAGCCCGAGCCCATTCGAAAACATCAGGACTTCTCGAAACTCGACGCTGCGGCTCGTTGGGAACGGCGCGGCGCACGCAAAATCGGAGGGTGAAATGGTTCAAATCAAGGACAACGCCGCCGTACCGCGCTCGATAGCGCCCTTGCGGTCTTCGGCCCGCGGATCACGCTGGATCCGCCGCGGCCTTCAATTCGGAACCGGTCTCCTGCTGGCCAGCAGCATCGCCGCCTGCACGGTCGTCGGCCCCGACTACCAGGCGCCTGAGACGAAGCTCGAGCCGCTCCAAAACGCGGCCTCCGTCGAGGCGCGGCAGACGACAACGCCGGCGCCGGCGCTCGACCAATGGTGGGCCGGCTTCAACGACCCGGTGCTGACCAGGATCGTCGAGCGCACGCTCGCCCAGAACCTCGATCTCGAGGCCTCCGTCGCCCGGGTCCGGCAGGCGCGCGCCGCGGCCGAGGAGGCGGGGTCCCGCCTCTACCCGCAGGGCTCGCTCGAGGCGAGCATCAGCCCGATCCACCAGTCGACCGAAGGGCCGCTCGGCAGCATTGCGCGCCACCTGCCGGGCTATGACCGCGACCAGAGCGACTACAACGTCGGCGTCGGCGCCAGCTGGGAGATCGACCTGTTCGGCGGCCTGCAGCGCGGCGTCGAGGCGGCCGATGCCGAGGCCGAGGCGGCCGAGGCCGAGCATGCCGGCGTGCGCGTCTCCGTCGTGGCCGAAGCGGCCGACGCCTATTTCCAGATCCGCGGCGCCCAGGCCCGTCTCAAGGTCGCGGCAGACCAGATCGCGACGGACCAGCATCTCCTGGATCTGATCAATCAGCGCCGATCCAGCGGTGCCGCGACCGACCGGGAGACCGCCCAGGCCGAGGCGCTGCTCGAGCAGGCGCAGACGACCATCCCGCCCTTGAAGACCACGCTCGAGGCTGAGCACAATCGGCTCGACGTGCTGATGGGCGTGCAGCCCGGCACCGACGGGCTCGATCTCTCGGCCGACGCCGGCATCGATGCGGTCCCGGCCATCGACCCCGGCAAGGATGCGTCCGACCTGCTGCGCCGGCGGCCCGACATCATCGCAGCCGAGCGTAAGCTCGCCGCGTCCAACGCCCAGATCGGCGAGGCGATCTCGGAATATTATCCGAAGGTCTCGCTCTCCGGCCTGCTCGGCTTCGAGAGCCTCTCGGCAGGCAGTCTCTTCACTGGTGGCGCGTTCCAGCCGCAGATGACGGCCGGCCTGCACTGGCGCCTGTTTGACTTTGGCAAGGTCGACGCCGAGGTGGCGCAAGCCAAGGGCGGCAATGCCGAGGCGCTCGCCAAGTACCGCAAGACGGTGCTGCAGGCGACCGAGGACGTCGAGGACGCCTTCACGTCCCTCGTGCAGCTCGAGGCGCAGAACCAAGAGCTCGGCCGCGAGACCGCGTCGCTCACCACCGCGCGCGACAAGTCGGAAGACGCCTACCGCGGCGGCGCCATCACCTTGACCGACGTGCTCGACGCCGACCGGCAGCTGCTGGCCGCCGAGGACGATCTGGCCCGCACCAAGGCCGATGCGGCGCGCGCCGCCGTCACATCCTACCGGGCCTTGGGCGGCGGGTGGTAAGGGGTCCGTACGATCGCGCCCGCGATCTTGGCCCAGTCGTTAAGTCCGTTCTTGGCCCTATGTTCTGGGCCAAGAACGGACCATCTTCCGGGGACCGTTACAACGGATGGTCCCCGATGTCCCCCGGAAAAATCGCCTATTTCGCGCCCCTCTGCGCGCTTCTTGTCGGTGCCGCACCGGCCTACGCGGCGCCCGTCCGCGAGACAGTGACGCCGCAATCCTCGCAAGTGATGCCGAACCTGCCTGGGAAATCGCTCGTCACCGTGGTGGTGTCGTATCCGCCCGGTGCCAAATCGGCGCCGCACCACCACGCGGGCTCCGCCTTCATCTATGCCTATGTGCTCGAAGGCGAGATCCGGAGCCAGGTCGACGACGCGCCGCCGCGGGTCTATCGCGCCGGCGAAAGCTGGGTCGAGGCGCCGGGCGCCCACCATAAGGCGAGCGAGAACGCGAGCAAGACGAAGCCCGCGAAGCTGCTTGCCGTCTTCGTGGTCGACAGCGACGAAAAGACGCTGACGACCCCCGATCCGCAGTGAGGAGTGCGTGAAATGTCCGCAAGGCTCGACTACAACGCGGCCGCACCCGCCGGCACCAAGGCGCTGTACGGCGTCCACACCTATCTGTTCAAGGAAACCGGCTTCGCGCCGTCGTTCCTCGAACTCGTGTTCCTGCGCACGTCGCAGATCAACGGCTGTGCCTATTGCATCGACATGCACACGCGCGCGCTGGTCAAGGCCGGCCTCGGCATCGACAAGCTGGCGCTCGTGCTGGTCTGGCGCGAGGCGGGCGACCTGTTCGACGCGCGCGAGCGGGCGGCACTCGCCTGGGCTGAATCGGTGACGAACGTGGCGTCGACCGGCGTGCCGGACGCGGACTATGTCGCGGCAGCGACCGTGTTCAACGCCAAGGAATTGTCGGACCTGACGATCGCAATCGGGCTTATGAACGCTTACAACCGCCTGGCGATCAGTTTCCGTGCGAAGCCCACGGCTGTGCCGTGATGCGTCGAAAATATCATTGAAACCGCGGCCGGCAACGCCAGCCGCACCTCGACAGCATGGCGCCGAACTGTCATAAACTCGCCCCTCTGATAAGAGGAGGTTTCGCCATGTCCGAGCATGCGACATACGAAGCTGTCGAGCGCAAGGCCCACGAACTGTTTGGCGCCGAATACGCGAGGCATTGGTTGTTCAAGCCCAACCGCACCTTCGCTCAATTGCCTCCCTACGAAATGGCGCAGTCGGAAGTCGGCGCGCGCCTGGTGCTCCGGGAACTGGAGCGCACCATCCTGATCGAATAGCGACACAGCCCCTCAGAACCGGGTGAGGCGGAACGGCTCGATCGGCAGGGCCGACCGGCCTGTCGTCACCAGGTCCGCCATGATCGCCCCGATGATCGGGCCGAGCTGGAAGCCGTGCGCGGAGAAGCCGAAGGCGTGATAGGCGCCTTCCTCGGTGCTGCTCGGGCCGATCACCGGCAGATCGTCGGGCATGCGGGACTCGATGCCCGACCAGGCGCGCACGATCTGGGCGTCGCGCATGATCGGGAACAGGTCCGCGACGGTGCGGGCGCTGACGACGAGCTTCTGGAAATCGACCGACGAGAGCTCGCGCGCGGTGTCCGGCACGCCGCGGTGACCGCCGCCGATCAGCACCGTGCCGTTCGGCATCTGCTTGAACGACAATTTACGCTGCAGCCCGATCACGACCGGCGTCACGAACTCGGGCATGCGCGACGTCACCATCATCATGGGCGCGATCGGTTCGAGCGGCACGGGCTCGCCCAGTGCGGCCGCGACCGCGCCGCCCCAGGCGCCGCCGCAATTGACCAGCGTCGAGGCTTCGATCGGCCCCTGGCTGGTCTCGACGCGCCAGACGCCGCCCTTCCGCGCGAAGCCGGTGGCACGGCATTCCTCGCGCAGGTCGACGCCGGCCGCGATCGCGGCGCGGCGGAACGCCATGGTCGTGTGATAGGGGCTGGCAAAACCGTCGTCGCGCGCGACGAGGCCGCCGACGCAATGGCGCGAAAGTGCCGGCAGGATCTCGAACAGCTCGTTGCGCCCGACCAGCTCCTCATGCGTGAAGCCGAGCGCCTGGACCTCGGCCGCGCGCGCCTCGAGTGCCTTCAGGCCCTCTTCGTCCTCGGCAACGGCGATCTGGCCGCTCACCTTGAAGCCGCAATCATCGCCGACGAGCGCTTCGATCTCGTGCCAGAGCCGCATGGACGCGATCGACAGCGGGATCTCCGGGGCGGCACGCAGCAGCCGGCGCACGCCGCCGGCGTTCACGCCCGAGGCATGGCGGCCGGCCGTGTTCTTCTCGACGAGCGCGACCTTGAGGCCGCGCCGGGCGATCTGCAGCGCGCTTGAGCAGCCCTGGATGCCGCCGCCGACGACCAGCACATCGGCGGTGGTACTCATTCGGCCGCGTCCATGTTCGCGAGCTCACCGAGCGTGATCGGCTTCAGTGGCGGCCGGATGCGGTAGTAGCCGACCTCCTCGTCCGATTGCCCAAGCGCCCCTGCGATCACGCTTGTGACCGTCGGCCCGCACAGGCGGCCCTGGCACGGGCCCATGCCGCAGCGCAGGAAGCTCTTCGCCTGGTTCGGGCCGAGGCAGCCCTGAGCCACGACGGCGCGCACGGCGCCGGCCGTGATCTCCTCGCAGCGGCAGATCGTGACCGCGTCGGCCGGCTCGAGGATTTCGGCCCGGGGCGCGTAGAGCCGGTCGAGGAACGGGCGGATCGCGAGATGCGCCGCGAGCGCGCGCCGGTCGGCTTGGGCGAGCCGGTCGCGCGCGGCGCCGTCAATCCGGCCGAGCCGGCGCAGCATCTCCGCGGCGGCAAGGCGTCCGGCATGCTCGGCCGCGCGCGCGCCGCCGATGCCGGCGCCGTCGCCTGCGACCAGGATGCCGTCCACCGAACTGTTGCCCCAGGCATCAACGGTCGGGCGGAAGCAATGGCTGACCGCGTCCCACTCATGGGCAAGCCCGATCGACCGGGTCATCTGCTGCGCCGGGATGACGCCCTCGTGCAGCGCCACGAGGCGGGCATCGAGCCGCTCGGTCCGGCCGCGGCTCTCGAAGGTGACGCCGGCGACCGCGTCCGTGCCCTCGATGCGGAGCTTCGTCACGTGGCGGAACCAGGGCACGCCGCTCTTGCGGATCGCCGCGCGCAGCTTGAGGCCCTTGCGCAGATAGGCGAGGCCGCCCTTCAGCACCGCCGCCGGCAGATGGACGAGGGCGGCGCCCTCGTTCTCGGCCGTCGTCGTGTCGAGCACGGCGGCAAGCCGCGCGCCAGCGGCGAGGCATTGCTCGGCCAGCAGGTAGAGCAGCGGGCCGGATCCCGCGAGGACGAGCGGCTCGTCAGCCTTCAAGGCGGCCGACTTCAACAGGATCTGCACCGCACCTGCCGTCATGACGCCCGGCAAGGTCCAGCCCGGCACCGGGACCGGCCGTTCCATGGCGCCGGTCGCGATGACGATCGTCTGGGCCTCGTGCCGGGCCGACCGGCCGGCGCGGCTCAGCCACACCTCGCGCTCCGGCGTCACCTGCCAGACCGTGCTCTCGGGCAGATAGTCGGCGCCGCTCGCCCGGAACCGCTTCGCGAGATCGGCGCCATGGGCATAGTCGGCGCCGAGTACGGTCAAGAGGTCGGGCCGTCGGCTCGCAACATGCTCGATCCGCCGATAGATCTGCCCGCCCGGCGCCGGCTGCTCGTCGACCAGCAGCACGCGGGCCTGGCGCTCGGCCAGCAAGGTGGCGGCAGCAAGGCCGGCCGGGCCGGCACCGATGATGATCGCGTCCCAGGGGCTCATGCGACTTCCGCTCATGCGACCTCCCGGGCACCGTGCTGGCGCCGGATCTTCATGCCGTCCGCGACCGGCACCATGCAGGCCTGCCGGTTCGGCACGCCGTCGATTTCGATGAGGCAGTCGAAGCAGATGCCCATCATGCAATAGGGTGCCCGCGGCGAGCCTGCGACCGGCGTCTCGCGGAACCGGCCGATGCCGGCCGCGAGCAGGGCGGCCGCGACGGTGTCGCCGGGCTCGGCCGCAACGCTCTGCCCTTCGAAATCGAGACGCACGGCCGTAGCTGTGCCGGGATCAAGCCGCTGAAACATGGAAGCGTCCGCTCATGAAGCTGTCGAGGGAGGAAGGCAAGGCGCCGGCCGCGATCGCCGGCGCCAGCGCCAAGGCATGGGCGCCGGCCAGCGTGACGCCGCTGTGGCAGGTCGCGGCGAAGGCGCCCGGATAGCGCGCCGATTGCTCGTAGATCGGGAAGCCGTCGGGTGTCATGACGCGGAGCGCACCCCACACGCGGACGATCTGCGCGTCGGCGAGGGCCGGAAATGTCGCGACGCTGCGCCGCGCGATGTCCTGCATGACGGCGGGCGTCGTCCCATTGTCGAAGCCGACGTCCTCGTGGCTGTCGCCGACCAGGACGCTGCCCTCGGCGGTCTGGCGGACGAACACGGTCGGCAGGTCGAGGAAGCGCTTGAGGCGCTCGGTCACCATGATCTGGCCGCGCAAGGGATCGACCGGCATGTCGAGCCCGGTCATGGGGGCGAGGTGCCGGCTGCCGAGCCCGGCCGCGACGACGAGCTTCGGCGCCACGAAACGCTCGGTGCCCGAATAGACCGCGAAGCTGCCGGGCGCGGGCGCGATCCGATCGACCGTGCGGCCGGGCAGGTAGCGCCCGCCGCGGCCGATGAGGCCGGCATGGAAGGCCCGCAGCAGATGGAGCGGGCTCGCATGCCCGTCGACCGGGCTGAACGAGGCGCCGCGCACGTCGGGCCCCAGGCCCGGCACCATGTCCTTGAGCTCCGAACGGTCCAGGAGCTTGGCACCGATGCCGCCGCTCTGGTTATGCATGCGCGTGATCATCTGGCCGCGCTCGGCCATCTCGGCCTCGCTCAGGCAGAAATGCAGGCCGCCCGGCTGGGCGAGCGCGACATCGATGCCCGTCTCCCGGGCTAGCGTCTCAGCGAGGTCGGGCCAGAGCTCGGCCGAGCGGCGCGTCCAATGGGCATACTCCGGCCGGTTGTCGCCCTTGCTCTGCACCCAGACCAGGCCGAAATTGCCACGCGCCGCGCGGAAGGCCACGTCGCCCTCGTCGATGAGCGCCGTCTCCGCACCTGCGCGCGCAAGGCCCCAGGCGATGGCGGCGCCGACCAGGCCGCCGCCGATCACCAGGGCGTCGAACGCGCCCGCGGCCTTGACCGGCCTCACCGACGACCTCCGGCGAACAGCCGGTCGACGCCGTAAAGCCGGTCGAGCGTCAGCAATACCAGGGTGGTGACCGCCATGATGACGGCGGAGACGGAGGCGACCAGCGGATCGGTCGTCTCGGCGATGTGCGAGAACAGGCGCACCGGCAGGGTTGTGGTCTGGGGCGAGGCGATGAAGATGGTCACGGTCAGCTCGTCGAAGGAGGCGATGAAGGCGAGCAGCCAGCCGCCGACGATGCCGGGCAGCAGCATCGGCGCGGTCGCCCGCCGGAAGGTGGTGAAGCGCGAGGCGCCGAGCGAAACGGCGGCGCGCTCGACATTCTGGTCGAGCCCGGCCACGGCCGCGAGCAGCATGCGCGCGACATAGGGGCCGATCACGATGGCATGGCAGGCGACGAGGCCCACGAAGGTACCCTGCAGCCCGATCAGCGTCAGGAAACGCAGGAAGGCGACGCCGAGGACCACGGTCGGCACCATCAAGGGCGACATGACGAAGGCGGTGAGCGCTTCCCGCCCGAAGAAGCGGTAGCGGCCGATCGCGAGCGCCGCCGGCACCATGACGACGGCGGCGAGCGTCGCGGACAGGAGGCCCAGGCGGATGCTGATCCAGAAGCTGCGCACGAAGTCGGGATCGACCAAAAGCGCCCGGAACCAGCGCAGCGACGGTCCATGGACCGGCAGCGACAGGTAGCCGTCCGGCGTGAAGGCGACGAGCGCCACGACGACGAGCGGCGCCAGCATGAAGGCGATGAATGCCAGGTGGAAGGCGCCGGCGAGCCAGCCGATCCGCGTCATCCGAGCACCGCCGCGGTGCGCCGTTCAACGAGCCGGTTCCACAGCAGCACGATCGCCACGACCGAGACGACGAGCAGCACGGCGATCGCGGCGCCGAGCGGCCAGTCGAGCGTGCCGAGGAACTCGTCATAGATCGCCGTCGCCACGACCTTGAGCCGCCGGCCGCCGATCAAGGCCGGCGTGGCGAACGCGCTCGCCGCGAGCGAGAAGACGATGACGCTGCCTGACAGCACGCCCGGCATGATCTGCGGCAGTACGATGCGGAAGAACACCGTGCGCTCGGAGGCGCCGAGCGACAGCGCCGCCCGCTCGCCCGCCGGGTCGACCTGCTGCAGAGCCGTCCAGACGGCGATGACGACGAACGGCACCAGGACATGGACGAGGGCGATGACGATGCCGGTCTCGGTGAACAGGAGCTCGACCGGCCGATCGATGAGGCCGAGGTTGCCGAGCGCCTGGTTGATGAGGCCGGTGCGGCCCAGGAGGATGGTCCAGCCAAGCGTACGGACCACGACCGAGATCAACAGCGGCCCCAGCACGGCGAGCAGGCACAGGCCGCGCCAGCGGGGTTGGAGGCGCGACAGGATCCAGGCCTCGGGCGTGCCGATGAGCGCTGCGACGATGGTCGTGATCAGCGAGATGCGCAGCGTGCGCAGGAAGATGCGGTGGAAATAGGGGTCGCCCAGCACGCTCGTGTAGTTGGCCGCCGAGACGGCCGGCAGCACGCCCTTGGTCTGATCGTAGAGATTGACGCTCAGCACCAGCGTCATGGTGAGCGGCACGGCGAGCAGCAGCCCGTAGAGCGCCAGCGCCGGCAGCGACAGCCAGAGCGGTGCTGAGCCCGGACGGCCGGTCATGGCGCCGCCTCTTCCTCGGGATCGAGCAGGCGCAGCGCGTTCGTCGGCCAGTCGAGCCCGACTGTTGCCCCTTCCTCGGGCGCCGAGCCGCCTTCGTTCTGGCGATAGACGAGGATCGTGCCGAGATCGCACGTCGCCTGGAACAGCCAGTGATTGCCGAGGAAGATGCGCGACGCGATGGTGCCATCGAGCCGCCCCGTGCCCGCTGGCACGAGCCTGAGCTTCTCCGGCCGGAGCGAGCACAGGACCGCGCCGCTTCGGCCGTCGAGCTCGCCCGCCGGCGCTTCGACCGCGCGGCCGCCCGGCAGCAGGATCCGGTCCGCCGCCACCGCCTCGGCCTGGAACAGGTTGCTCTTGCCGAGGAAGGTCGAGGCGAAGCCGTCGGCGGGACGTTCGTAAGCGCGCTCGGGCGTGTCGACCTGGACGATGCGGCCCGAGCGCATGACCGCGATCCGGTCGCTCAAGCCCATGGCCTCGTTCTGGTCGTGGGTCACCATGATCGTGGTGATGCCGAGCTTGCGCTGCAGGCGGCGGAGCTCGAGCTGCATGTCCTCGCGCAGCTTCGCGTCGAGGTTCGACATCGGCTCGTCGAGCAGCAGGAGACGCGGTTCGATGACGAGCGCGCGGGCGAGCGCCACCCGCTGCTGCTGGCCGCCCGACAGCTGGCGCGGATAGCGGCTGCCCAGATGGCCGAGGTGCACCAGCTCCAGCGCCTCCGCGACGCGCCGCTGCCGCTCGGCCGCCGGCACTTTCCGCATTTCGAGCCCGAACGCCACGTTCTGCGTCACGGTCATGTGCGGGAAGAGCGCGTAGGACTGGAACACGATACCGATGCCGCGCCGGTTGGCCGGCACCGGCGCCATGTCGGTGCCGTCGATGACGACGCGGCCGGCCGTCGGCTCGACGAAGCCAGCGATCATCTGCAGGGTCGTCGTCTTGCCGCAGCCGGACGGCCCCAGAAGCGAGACGAACTCGCCCTTCTCGACCGTGAGATCAAGGGCCGCCACGGCAAGATAATCGCCGTAGCGCCGCTCCAGCCCAGCCAGTTCGAGGAAGGCCATCAGCGCTCGATCTCGCGGTTCCAGCGCTTGGTCCAGTCGTCGCGCTTCGGGTTGACCTTGGACCAGTCGAAGGCCACGAGCTTCGAGATCTGCTCCGGCCCGTAGGGCAGGCGGGCGGCCAGTTCCGGCGACAGCGTCACCTTCTTGTTGACCGGCCCGTTGCCGGCATTGGCGAGCAGGGCCTGAACGCTCGGCGACAGGAGATAGTCGACGAACGCCTGCGCGGTTGCATCATGCGGCGCGCCGTTCACGACGCAGGCGGTGATGAGCAGGGCGGCCGCCCCTTCCTTGGGATAGACGAACTTGATCGGGAAGCCGGTGTCGGCCAGCGCATTGACGCGGCCGCTGCCCCAGATCGCGAGCGAGACCTCGCCGCTCTGGAACAGCTCCGACATGCGGCCGGGCGAGGATTCGAAGGCGCGGACATTGGGCGCGATCGTCTTCGCCATGTAGGCGAAGCCGGGATCGATATTGTCGATGCCGCCGCCGTTCTGCCGCGCGTACATGAGGAGGGCGACCAGGCCGTAGGTGTTGTCGATGCCCGGGATGGCGATCTTGCCCGCGTATTTCTTGTCGGCGAGATCGGCCCAGCTCGTCGGTGCCGGCCAGCCGGCCTTCTCGAACGCGCGCGCGTCATAGGCGAGGCCGGTCGCCACCACGCCGGTCGCGACCGCGTCGTCGCCCATCTTGGCCAGATCGTAGATATCGGCGTAGTTCGGGCCGGTCTTGAGCTTGCCGCAGAGGCCGAGCGACTTCGCCTGATACATCGGCCCGTCGTCGAGGACGGCGACGTCCAGGTCCTCATGGCCCTTCTGCGCCTGGATCTTGGCGAGGGTCTCGCTCGAGTTGCCCGAGACGTACTGCACCTGCACGCCGGCCGTCTTCTCGAACGGCGGGATGACCTGCTGCTTCATGATGGTCTCGTACGAGCCGCCGTAGGAGCCGACATAGAGCGTCTTGTCGTCAGCCCTGGCGCCTGGCGTCAGAGGGAGCGGTGCCAGAAGCATGGCCAGCACGATAGGCGTCAACGACCGCAAGGTGCGCATCAGAATGCCTCCTGTTGGGATAAATTTTATTTGTCAGTTGGCGGTCAGGCTGGCAGCCCGTAATCATTCCGTCAAATATAGAATTTTCGGTATATCATTCCTGTCAGTTATGAATCTTCGGCAGGAGCAAAGCCTTGTCCGTGTCGCGCATGCGCCAGCTGGAGGCATTCCACGCGGTGATGGAGAGCGGCTCCGTCACCCGGGCCGCCGAGATCCTGCAGGTGTCCCAACCGGCGATCACCAAGCTGATCCAGGCGCTGGAGCAGGAGACGGGCCTGCGCCTGTTCGACCGGGTGCGCCGCCGCCTGCAGCCGACGCGGGAGGCGCGGCGGTTCGCCATCGAGGTCGAGCGGCTGTTCCTGACGATGAACCGCATCGAGCATGTCGCGAACGAGATCCGCTCGCTCGGTACCGGCGAGATGCATGTCGCGGCCATGGCGAGCCTGGGCGTGCGCTTCCTGCCGGAGATCCTGACGGCGTTTCGCCGAGAGCGGCCCGGCGTCAATGTGGCGCTCACCGTCACCTCGTCGCAGAACGTGGTCGAGATGGTGCAGGCGGGCCAGGTCGACCTGGGATTCGCGCTCTCGGTCGCTCATTCGCCGGCCGTCGTGGTGCAGCCGCTGGCGTCGCTGCCCGGGGTCGTCGTCCTGCCGCGCGACCATCCGCTTGCCGGGCGTGCCGTGCTCGCCCCGGAAGATTTGCGCGATGCGCCCTTCGTCCAGCTCGGCCGCGAGGATCGCGCGCGTCACATCATCGAGGACCTGTTCCTGCAGCGCGGCGTGGCACTCGAGTCGATGGTGCAGACCCATCTCGCTGTGTCGGCCTGCGAGTTCGTCGCGGCCGGCGCCGGCGTCGCGGTGGTCGAGCCGGTGACGGCGTCCTACTACCGCGACCGGCTGGCGGTCAGGCCCATGGCGCCGGCGATCTATTTCGAGATGTTCGTGGTGACGGCGCTGTCGCGGCCTGGCTCAGCGATGATCGACGGCTTCGTCGCGACCGTGCGCGAGCGTCTGGGCGTCCTCGCTGCCGAGTTTGCGAGCTAGGTTGCCCACCTGCGAAGGTCCATTCAACCGATAGACCAGCCGATAGCGCGCAGTGCCGGTTTTTACCTTCTTCTCGAGATGATAGTCGCGGGCCAGCGCGGTCTCGACCAGAGCCCGCGTTTCGGGGTTGCCGAGTTCATAGGCGGGGGCATCGTCGATGATCACCTCCGGCTGCATTGCCAATATCCGGCGCACCTCGGCTGCGGGGTCAACGCCAAGGGCATTGCCCGAGGATTCGTCGCTGGTATTCAGATGGCCCGGGAACACCCAGCGCGTCGGCAAGCAAGAGTGGGTAAGCATGTAGAGGGCCGGATAACCGTCATATACATAGATGCACCCATGGTGCGGTTGTGCGGCCTGGGCGATCTCAAGGGCTTGTGCGCGCCCGCCTTTGCCAAATTCACTCCGCTCAAGCGCGATGTTGCTGCCGATCAACGCCGTCGCCAGCATAACAGCGGCAACGAGACGTGCATGTCTGTAGCTGGCGAAAAACGGCGCGGCGGCAATGCAGGCGGGAACGAGGATCGGCATGCCGTATTGCGGGGACAGGAAACTGCCGAAGAGCAGAACGCCCAAAATCGCGGCGCCGAGCCAAAGAAAGGGAAATCCTGGCGCCGGTGTCCCTTCGGAAGCTCGGCGGCGCCGTGAAAGCGCACACAACAAAAGCAATGGCAGGAGAATGCCGCACAGTTTGGCGAGCCCGATCATTTGGGCCGAGAACGGATCGGGCGTACGCCCGAATATCGAAGCGAAATTGGCAAACAGAAAAGGCTGAAGCGCGCCGATCCGCCAATAAGCCAGCGCGGCAAGGGCGGTGGGAAGCAGCGCGCAACCGATCCAGAGAAGGGCGTAGGCGATCAGGGCCGCGAGGTTTCTTCGCGACAGATGGTACGACCAGAGAAGTGCGATCCCGAAGAAGATCCCCTCGAATATCGCCGTATATTTGATCTGGATGGCGATACCGACGAACAACATCGCCGCACAACCCAGCGGGACGATCCGTACGAGGGTTCGTGCCGCGCGCCATGTCAGTAGGGCCGCCATCAGCACGGGGAGATTGTAAAAAACGGCGGCCTGTCCTCCTTCGCCCCCCATGAAGTTGAGCCACAGGACGTAGAGACACGCGGCAACGCCGGCCGCGAAGCTGCTGCTGAGAGGGCGCGCGGCGCGATAGATCAGGAACGCCGTCAGCGCGACGAAGCCGCATGCCACGAGCTTATATTCGACAAATCCTTCGCCGCCGAGGCCGCGAATCGCAGCGTAAATCAGGAACAGTCCGATGGGCTTGCGGTCGAAGATGTCGACATAGGGGACCGCGCCGAGCAGCATCCGATCGCCGACGAGCAGGTAAAACTGTTCGTCAAAACCGAGAACGGGGTTGTTCAACGTTCGCGCCCGCACCAGGAGCGCAAACGCCAGCAGCCCGAAAAGGATAAGCCCGGAAGCGAGAAGTCCTTGGGGCGTGCGCAACCTGGCCCCGAAGCTATTTGGCATGGATCAGGTTTGCGCCGGAGAGCCGTTGGGGGCGGCGAAGTTCCGCATCACCGGCGATCGCGCCGACACCCGCTGCTCGCCAAGTCGGGTAAGTCTCTTTGACCTTCTTGCCTTAGAGGAGACTGACATCGTTTACGGTTCCAGCTCAGCGCGATCGACCTGCCATGTGGCGGCCGTGACTTTTACCCTCAAAGCGTCAGCAATGTCTTTGCCGTCGATGCGATGTAGACCGAGGCCGGCTAGAATGGCGGCGGGTTCGCGGAGCCCTGGTACTCGCGCCGCCAGGCGCCGGGCGGCTTGCCGGTGATTTTGGCGAAGACGCGGGTCAGATGGCTTTGGTCGGCGAAGCCGCATTTGAGCGCGACCTCAGCGAGGCTGGATGCCGGATCGAGCAGCAGGGCCTTGGCCCGCTCCACCCGATAGGCCTGCAGCCATTGGTGCGGTGTGGTCCCGGTTGTCGTCTTGAAGGCGCGCAGGAAATGCCCGCGGGAGAGCCCGCAGGCGGCGGCGACATCGGCGATCGAGACGTCGTCCGCGAGCCGGGCCGCCATGAATTCCTTCGCGATCCGTTCGGTCCTGAGCGTGAGGCGGCCGCGCAGCAGCGTGCGCGGCAGCTCGTTCGCCCCATAGCGGCCGGCCGCATGGGCGCACAAGGCGAGCGCCATCTGGTCGAGGAAGAGCGTGCTCGTCTGCTCCGGCGCCCGAAAGGCCGGCAGCAGTGCGGCCGAGATGTTGGCGACGACCGGATCAACCAGACCGGGCTCGCAGGCGAGATTGGCGATGCGCGGTAATCCGGCCTCCGCGGCGAAGCCGTCCAGGCTCGCACGCGGGATATAGAAATAGATCGTTTCATGGGCGGCGGTGATGAGTGCCGAATATTCGGCCTCCAGGTTCACGATCCGCATCGCGTTCTGCCGGTAGCCTTGCGAGAAGGCCTTGCGGCCTCGGCTCCAGAGCTCGTGATGCGGCAACGCGGTCAGGTAGAGCGCCACGATGAACGTGTCTTCCGCCGGTACGCCGGGCGTCATCCCGGCTTCAGCGGCACTGCAGGAAACCCGGGTGATGCCGATCTGTGCGCCGGTGAGCGACCGGGTGCGGAGCGCCGGCATGTCTTTGAGGCCGAGGCTGCGGGCGATCGTATCGCCATAGGCACGACTGCCGGCCGCCATGGGAGGGTGGTGGGCTTGCGGCATCTTCATCACTCGGCCGGCCGCATTTGAACGGCCTCGGGGGCGAGCGTCCGCACGGAGCGCGCAAAGGCGTCCCGGCCGCTCAGCGCCAAAAGCGGGGCGGCGAGGCCGGCTGCCAGGATGACGGCGAGCAGCGAATGGCCGAGCGCATCGGGGCTCTGGAACAGGTGGTCGGCAATGAAGCCGACCGCCGCCGGGCCGATGCCCACGCCGGCGAGCGTCGCGACCGACGCGAGGAGTGCGCTCGCGACGCCATGATGGCTCGGGGGCGTCAGCTGCTGCAGGCCGACCAGGCCCATCGGCGTCGAGGCCGAGATCAGGAAATTGAACAATGCATAGGCGATGCCGGACACCCACAGGCGATCAGTCGTGCAGAACACGACGGCCGGCAACAGGGCGAGCGTGACGCAGAGCGTGATGACCACATGAGGCGCGCCGGTGACCTTCGCCGCATGCAGGCGATCGGTGAGGACGCCGCCCGCCAGCTGACCCGCGGGGACCGAGGCCACAAACAGCCAGCCGATCAGGACGGCGCTCTCGCCCGGCTCCAGGCCGAAGTGCCGGACGTAGTAGAGCGGCAGCCACACGGCCTGCGCCTGCGCCAGCAGCACCGTGCAACAGGTCGCGCCCGCAAGGAATCCGTATGCGCGATGATGATCGCCGATGTGAGCGATCATGGTGCGTAGCCCCGGCGTTGCCGCGGAGGCGGCTGCGGCTCGATCAGGCTCCCGGATCGCGAGCACGGCCGCGGCGGCGGCGAGGCCGAGCGGGCAGGTGAGCAGGAACAGGACCTGCCAAGGCGCCATCACGCCGATCACCGGCAGGACCAGCGGGCCGCTCTGGCTGAGCCGGGTCAGCAAATGGCCGCCGCCCAACAGGGCCGCTGCATTGCCGATCGCCGATCCCATCAGGAAGATGCCGATCGACCGCGCCCGGCCACGCTCGGGCACGATGGCGCCAAGCAGCGAGACCGCGGCCGGCAGCAGGCAGGCCTCCCCAAGGCCGACCATGACCCGGGCCGCGAAGAACGTGCCGAACGAGGTCGAAAATCCGCAGGCGGCCGTCATTGCCGACCAGAACAGGATGGCGAACGCGATCATCGCTCGCCGGTTCAGCCGGTCGGCGAGCCAGCCGAGCGGCAGCCCGCCGAATGCATAGACCAGGCTGAAGGCCGTGCCGCTCAGGAGCCCAAACTCCGTGTCGCTTAAGCCCAGCCCCTGCTTGATCGGCTGGCTCGCGACGTTGATCAGCGCCCGATCGATGAAGGCGACCGCGTAGCACCCGCTCAGCAGGCCCGCTACGGCCCAGCAATAGAGATCGCCATCCCGGAATCTGCTCATGCACGCTCGACGGTTCGGGGCTACGCCTGATCGCTCCTCCCTCTATAAGTGCCGGCTTGGAACGCTCTTTGTCAAAATCGACGAGCCGCGGACGGATGCAACCGCCCGTCCGCGGCGCCGAGGTTCAGCGTGTCAGGTTGACCTTGGCGAGGTCGATCACCTGGTTGGCACGGCCGTTCATGACGGCTTTCAGGAGGAACAGCCCGAAATGCCTGGCTTCGGTCAGGCCGGTCTTGGGCGGCATCACCAGTTCCTGGCGCGCGCTCACCACGTCGACCAGCGCCGGCCCGTCGTGGCGGAAGGCGGCCGCGAGGCCCGCTTCCAGGTCCTGCGGGCGCTCGACCCGCACGCCCTTGACGCCCATCGCCTCGGCCATGGCGGCGAAATTGGGGTTCTTCAGGTCGCAGCCGCTGTCGATGAAGCCGTTCGCCTTCATCTCGAGCTCGACGAAGCCGAGCGTGCCGTTGTTCAGCACGACGACCTTCACGGGCAGGCCGATCTGGGAGAGCGTGATGAAGTCGCCCATCATCATGCTGAAGCCGCCATCGCCCGAGAGCGAGATCACCTGCCGGCCCGGGAAGGTCGCCTGGGCGCCGACCGCCTGCAGGAGCGCGTTCGCCATCGAGCCGTGGTTGAACGAGCCCAGGAGCCGGCGCTTGCCGTTGAGCTTCAGGTAGCGCGCGGCCCAGCACGTGGGCGTGCCGACGTCGCAGGTAAAGATGGCGTCGTCGTCCGCGAGCTCGCTCACCAGCCGGTTGACGTATTGCGGATGGATGATGGCGCTGCCCGGGCCGCTTTCGGCGAGCGCGTCCAAATCCCGGCGGGCTTTCCGGTAATCGGCGAGCGCATCCTCGAGATGGCGCGTGTCGGTCTTGGCGTTGAGCTTCGGCAGCAGGGCGGCCAACGTTTCCTTGACATCGCCGACCACGCCCAGCTCGAGCGGGCAGCGATTGCCGAGCGCCTCGGCACGGAGGTCGATCTGCACGACGCGCGCCCGCTCCGGATAGAACTGCCGGTAGGGGAAGTCGGTGCCCAGCATCACCAGCAGGTCGCAGTCCTTCATGGCCAGATAGCCGCTGGCGAAGCCGATGAAGCCGGTCATGCCGACGTCGTAGGGATTGTCGTGCTCGACGAATTCCTTGCCGCGCAGCGCATGGACGACCGGCGCCTTGAGCAGCTGGGCGAGCGCCACGACCTCGTCATGCGCCCCGGCGCAGCCGGCGCCACACAGGATCGTCGCCCGGCTGGCGCCGTTGAGCAATTGAGCCAGCCGATCGATCTCGGCCTGGGCCGGCCGAATGACCGGCGTGGCCGGCGCCAGCCAGGTCGGCACCTTGGCGTCGAGGGAGCTCAGCGCCACGTCGCCCGGAATGACGACGACCGCGACGCCGCGCTTCGCGATGGCCGTGCGCATGGCGCGCTCGAGGATCTGCGGCAACTGGGCCGGGTGGGACACCAGCTCGCAATAATGGCTGCATTCCTTGAACAGGCTCTCCGGATGGGTCGCCTGGAAATAGTCGATGCCGATCTCGGTGCTGGGGATGTGCGCCGCGATCGCGAGCACGGGCACGCGGCTGCGGTGGCAGTCGAACAGGCCGTTGATCAGGTGCAGGTTGCCCGGCCCGCAGCTGCCGGCGCAGACGGCGAGCTCCCCGGTCAGATGCGCTTCGGCGCCGGCGGCGAAGGCGCCTGCTTCCTCATGCCGCATGTGAACCCATTCGACGGTCTTGAGGCGCCGCAGCGCGTCGGTGAACCCGTTCAGCGAATCTCCGACGACGCCATAGACTCGCTTTACGCCAGCCTTTTGCAGGGATTCGGCCAGAAAATCGGCGGCTGTTCTCGCCATGTGAAATCTCCGAGACGCGAAAGGGGGGCAGGTGCTTCGGATCGCTCGACCATGACAATCCGGACGCGGCGGCGCTTGTCGCTGCCGCCGCGTGTTTGACGGAAAGTGTGGTGTCGCATTGGCCGAATGCCAGTCCCCCTTTCGGGGTCCGGGATCAGCGCTTGTGGTGCGAGCGTCGCCGTGCCTTGTGCGACATAAGCTCGATCACGAGTGCGAGGCCGGCGAGCACGCCGCCGAACAGGCTGACCGCCTGCCAGCCGCCGAACTGCCACGCCGCGGTGGCACCGGCCGAGCCGAGCGCGCCGCCGATGAACATTCCGGTCATGAAGATCGTGTTGATCCGGCTGCGTGCCTCGGGCCGAAGGGCATAAACCACGTGCTGGTTGGAGACGAGCGAGCTCTGGATGCCGAAATCGAGCACGATGACGCCGATGACGAGGCCGGGGATCGTGCCCCAGAGGCCGAACAGCACCCAGGCGCCGACGGCCAGTGCGGCGCCGAGCGCGATCACCAGCTTCGGGCCTCGGGCGTCGGCGAGCCGCCCGGCCAGCGGTGCCGCAAAGACGCCGACGGCGCCGACCACGCCGAACAGGCCGGCGACGTCCGCCCCCTGGTGCAGCGCCGGCTCCTCCAGATGAAAGGCCAGGATCGTCCAGAACGCGGTGAACGACGCGAACATGGCGGCCTGCATGACCGTCGACTGGCGTAAGGCACCTTCGTCACGCCAGAGATGGAACAGCGAGAAGAGCGCACGATGGTAGTTCATGCCGCCCATCATGCTGCTACGGGCACCGCTGCGGCCGTGCCGGCGCGGCAGCACGATGGCCATGGCGCCGGCGGCCAGGAGCGCCAGCGGCACGCCGACCCAGAAGGTCGTGCGCCAGTCCGCATGGCTCGCGAGGAAGCCGGCAAGTGTCCGGCTGAACAGAATGCCGCACAAAAGCCCGCTCATCACCGTGCCGATCGTGCTGCCGCGCCGCTCCGGTGTCGCGAGGGCGGCTGCGAACGGCACGATCTGTTGCGCGACCGTGGCGGTGGCGCCGACCAAGAGCGAGGCCAGCACGAGGACGGCAGCCGTGGGGGCGGCGGCTGCGACGACGAGTGCCATGGCCAGAGCCAAGAACTGCGCCACGATCAGCTGCCGCCGATCCAGGAGGTCGCCCAGCGGCACCAGCAAGAACAGGCCCGCGGCGTAGCCGAGCTGGGTCGCCGTCGGGATCAGGCCCGTCAGCCTGGTGCCGGAAAAGTCGCGCTCGATGATGCCGAGCATCGGCTGGTTGTAATAGATGTTGGCGACGGCGACGCCGCAGGCGATCGCCATGGCCAAGGTCAGGCCCTTGCCGAGGGCCGGCGCTCTGCCGAGCGTTGCTACGGCCGCAGTCTCACTCACCGATTGCTCACTCATCGATCGCTCACTCATCGATCGTGCCCTTTCCTACCAGGGAGCCCCTTTCGCACAAGGAGCAAAGCTCGAGGGCTATTTGGCCTGTCGACCGAATCTGCTGTAGTGACTGGATCCGAGGTGTCGGAATAACGGAAAGCGATATAATGGACACGGAAGCCGTGATCGTCTTCGCCGCTGCGGCCGAGGCCAGCAGCCTGGCTGCCGCCGCGCGTCGGCTGGGCCTTTCCCCGATGCTGGCGACGCGCCGGCTCGCCGCCCTCGAGCGCGACCTGGGCATCCGGCTCATGCACCGCACCACGCGGTCCGTCTCGCTCACGGCCGAAGGCGAGGCGTTCCTGCCCTATGCGCAGGCCATCGTCGAGAGCGAGGCGGCGGCACGCGCGAGCCTGCGCAGTGCCAGCGCCGGCGTTTCGGGGCTATTGCGCGTCACCGTTTCAGCCTCCTTCGGCCGGCGGGTCGTGGCACCCCTGGTGCCCCGGCTGCTGCGCCAGAACCCGGACTTGCGCATCGATCTCGAGCTCACCGACAGCGTTGTCGACATCGTGGCGAGCGGCGCCGACCTTGCGATCCGGATCGGGCGGCTGCGCGACAACAGCCTGGTTGCGCGCCGCCTGGCGCCCAGTCCGCGGCTGCTCTGTGCGGCACCCAGCTATCTGGCCGAGCGTGGCACGCCCAAGACGATCGACGACCTTGCCCGCCATGAATGCCTCGTCGTAACGGGCATGACCCACTGGCCGTTCGAGGTCGCCGGCAAGGAACGTCGGGTCAGGGTCGCCGGCCGGTTCACGGCGAGCAGCCTCGAAGGGCTGCGGTCCGCCTGCCTCGGCGGCGGCGGGATCACCCTGCTCGCCGCCTGGAACGCGCGCGACGAAATCCGCGACGGCAAGCTCGTGTCGCTCACCCTCTCGGACGCGCGCCCGGAAGAGCAGACCATCTGGGCGGTCTATCCGTCTTCGCGCCTGGTGCTGCCCAAGCAGCGGCTGTTCATCGCGACGCTCGAGGCGGCGCTGCGGGCCGACCATGCGGATCTGGGCGACTTCAGGCCGGAGCGCAGTCCAGCGCTCTAATCTTCAAACCGGGTGCCCAATCGACAAGACGACGGCCCGTGATCGGGCGCTATCTGCCTCGCGAAAGACCTAACCGACCTGCTTGTGAGGAAGACATCATGCCGATTACCGCTACGCCGACGCCCGGTGCCAAGCTGCTGACCCCGAAGGATCACACGCTGATCATGATCGACTTCCAGTCGCAGATGTCGTTCGCGACCAAGTCGATCGACGCGATCAACCTGCGCACCAACGCGGCGCTCGTCGCCAATGCGGCGGCCGGCTTCGGGGTTTCGACCATTCTCACCACCGTGGCGGAGAAGAGCTTCTCCGGCCCGATGTTCAACGAGATCACCGACGCATTCCCGGGCCAGAAGCTCTTGGACCGGACCTCGATGAACACCTGGGAAGACGCGGCGGTGATTGCCGAGGTCAACAGGATCGGCAAGCCGCGCATCGCGCTGGCCGGCCTCTGGACCGGCGTCTGCATCGTCGGCCCGGCACTCTCGGCGCTCGACCAGGGCTTCGAGGTCTATGTCATCGCCGACGCCTGCGGCGACGTCTCGACCGAGGCGCATGAGCGGGCGATGGACCGCATGGTCCAGGCCGGCGCCCGGCCGATGACGTCGCTGCAATACATGCTCGAACTGCAGCGCGACTGGGCCCGCACCGAGACCTACGAGCTCACCACCGGCATCGCCAAGAAGTACGGCGGCGCCTATGGGCTCGGCATCATCTACGCCAAGTCGATGTTCAATTCCTCCGAAGGGCACTGATGGTCTTGCGGCCGGCGTCCGCTGGGCGCCGGCCGCGCCTTCGTCGATAGGGCCGATCCTATGCGCATCTACTTCGTCTCGCTCGGCGCCGGCGTGCTGGTCGGGCTGATCTACAGCCTCTTGGGCGTCCGCTCTCCGGCCCCGCCGCTCGTCGCCCTCGTGGGCCTGCTCGGCATCCTCGTGGGCGAGCAGGTCGTTCCCGTCGGCAAGCAGCTGCTGGCCGGCACGAGCCTCGCCGCCGCCTGGAAGCAGGCGAACTGCACCGGCCACCTCTTCGGCATGCTACCGGGCCATCACTCGGCCCAAGCCGTGGTCACGCCGGCCGAACCCGTGGAGAAACGCTCATGACCGCGACCCCCGCGCCCGACCTGATCCTGCATCGCGGCCTCTTCACCACGCTCGATCGCGCGAACCCGAATGCCAGCGCGGTGGCAATCACGAATGGCAAGTTCACCGCCGTCGGTCGCGACGAGGAGGTGATGCCGCTTGCCGGACCGGGCACGAAGGTGATCGATCTCAAGGGCCGGCGCGTGCTGCCCGGCCTGATCGACAATCACCTGCACATCATCCGCGGCGGCTTGAACTTCAACATGGAGCTGCGCTGGGACGGCGTGCGCTCGCTCGCCGACGCGATGGCCATGCTGAAGCGCCAGGTCGCGATCACGCCGCCGCCGCAATGGGTGCGCGTCGTCGGCGGCTTCACCGAGCACCAGTTCGCCGAGAAGCGCCTGCCGACGATCGAGGAACTGAACGCCGTGGCCCCCGACACGCCGGTCTTCATCCTGCATCTCTATGATCGGGCGCTGCTGAACGCGGCAGCCCTGCGCGCCGTCGGCTACACCAAGGACACGCCGGAGCCGCCGGGTGGCTCGATCATCCGCGACGCGGCCGGCAACCCGACCGGCCTGCTCTTGGCCAAGCCCAATGCCGGCATCCTCTATGCGACCTTGGCCAAGGGGCCGAAGCTGCCGTTCGACTACCAGGTCAACTCGACCCGGCACTTCATGCGCGAGCTCAACCGGCTGGGCGTCACCGGCGCCATCGACGCCGGCGGCGGCTTCCAGAACTATCCGGAGGATTACGCGGTCATCCAGCAGCTCTCGGACGCGGGCCAGCTCACGATCCGGCTCGCCTACAATCTCTTCACCCAGAAGCCCAAGGCCGAGAAGGACGATTTCCTCAACTGGACGAAGACGTCCAAGTACAAGCAGGGCACCGATTATTTCCGGCACAACGGCGCCGGCGAGATGCTGGTGTTCTCGGCCGCCGATTTCGAGGATTTCCGCCAGCCGCGCCCGGACATGGGGCCGGAGATGGAGGGCGAGCTCGAAGTGGTCGTGCGCGTGCTGGCAGAGAACCGCTGGCCCTGGCGACTGCATGCGACCTACGACGAGACGATCTCCCGGGCGCTCGACGTGTTCGAGCGGGTGAACCAGGAGATCCCGCTCGAAGGGCTGCACTGGTTCTTCGACCATGCCGAGACGATCTCGGAGCGTTCGATCGACCGGATCGCGGCCTTGGGCGGCGGCATCGCGGTCCAGCACCGCATGGCCTACCAGGGCGAATATTTCGTCGAGCGCTATGGGCCGGGCGCCGCCGAGGCGACGCCGCCGGTCGCGCGCATGCTGGAGAAGGGCGTCAACGTCTCGGCCGGCACGGACGCGACCCGCGTCGCCTCCTACAATCCGTGGGTCTCGCTCGCTTGGCTCGTGACCGGCCGTACGGTTGGGGGCTTGCGGATCACGCCGCAGCGCAACTGCCTCGACCGCGAGACCGCACTCCGCATGTGGACCGAGAAGGTCACCTGGTTCTCGAACGAGGAAGGCAAGAAGGGCCGGATCGCAATCGGCCAGTTCGCCGATCTCGTGGTGCCCGACCGCGACTATTTCGCCTGTGCTGAGGGCGAGATCGCCGACACGACCGCGCTCCTGACCCTGGTCGGTGGCAAGGTGGTCTATGGCGCCGGCGACTTCGCCGCGCATGACGAGAACCCGGTGCCGCCGGCCATGCCCGATTGGTCGCCGGTGCGGACCTACGGCGGCTATGCCGCCTGGGGCGAGCCGGCGGGCGGGCAGGCGAACCTGCAGAGCCAAGCGGCACAATCCTGCGGCTGCGCGCATCACTGCAACGTCCATGGCCATGACCATGCGACGGCCTGGGGCGCCAAGCTGCCGATCTCGGACCTGAAAAGCTTCTGGGGCGCGCTCGGCTGCGCTTGCTGGGCGGTGTGAGCGTTGAATGGCGAAGCTGCCCTGGGGCTGGTTGTGCCGCGTGGTGGCGGCAGTGAGCCTGCTGCCGCTGCTGGCGGCAACAGGCCACGCCCAGGTTGTGCGTGATCCGCCGACGCCCTTCGGGCCGCTGCGCTATGACGACGATTTCCGGGACCCGGCCTCGCTGACCGGTGTGCTCGATGGGTTGAAGAACATTCCGCTCAGCGCCGATCCGACCTTCTATGCCAATGTCGGCGGCAGCCTGCGCGAGCGGTTCGAGAGCTTCAGCGAGCCGGCCTTCGGCTTCCGCCAGGCCGGCGGCTCGAGCGGCGAGAGCTATCTGCTGCATCGGGCCCTGCTCAATGCCGATGTCCACCTCGGGCCGTCGTTCCGCCTGTTCGCGCAATTGGGCGACGAGCTCGAGACCGGGCGCCGGCCGGGGCCGACGCCGACCGACGTGGACCGGCTCGACCTGGCACAGGGCTTCGTGGAGGCCAACCTGCCGGTGGACGACGGCGCCGAGTGGGGCTTCCGCGGCGGCCGGCAGGAGATGATGTTCGGCTCGAACCGCCTCGTCGACATCCGTGAGGGGCCGAACATCCGCCAGAGCTTCGATGGCGCCCGCATGTGGCTCAGCCTCGGCAGCCTACGGGTCGATGCGTTTTGGACCCGGCCGGTCGAGGACAAGCAGGGGCTGTTCGACGACCAGCCCGACCCGACGCAGGAATTCTATGGGGTCTACGGCACCGTGCCGGTCGCACCCGTGCCCGGGCTCAAGGTCGATCTCTATTGGCTGGGTCTCATTCGCCGCAACGCCGTTCTCGATGCCGGCCGGGCTGACGAGCGGCGCGACACGGTCGGCGCGCGGCTGTTCGGCGCGGTCGGACCGGTCGACTACAATGTCGAGGGTGTCTATCAATACGGCCGGTTCGGCAATCGCGACATCGACGCCTTCGCTGTCTCTTCCGACACCGGCTGGACCTTCGCCTCGCTCTGGGCGACGCCGCGGCTCGGCCTCAGGGCCGACATCGACAGCGGCGGCAATTCGCGAGGGTCCGGCACGCTCGGCACGTTCTATCCGCTGTTCCCCAAGAACAACTATTTCACCGAGGCCAGTATCCAGACGCCGATGAACGACATCTCCGTCTATCCCACGCTGCAGATCCAGCCGCGCCGCGACCTCGCCTTCACCGTCGGCGTCGAATGGCTCTGGCGTGAGAATACCCACGACGGTTTCTACCAGCCGCCGGGCCTGCCCGTGGTGCCGGGCAATGCCAACAGACGGCGCTATCTCGGCACCTCGTCGATGGCCCAGGTCGAGTGGTACGCGACGGCCAATCTCGACCTCAACCTCGCCTATACGCATTTCGCCGCCGACGGCTTCCTGAAGGCCGCAGGCGCCAAGGACATCGACTGGGTGGGCGTCTGGACGACCTTCAACTTCTGACCGGAGACACGACATGCGCGCGATCCAGTTCACCGAGTTCGGCGACCCGTCCAAGCTGCAGCTGGCCACGCTGCTGGACCCCCAGCCCGACGAGGCGACGGCGGTCATCCGCATCAAGGCGGCGTCGGTCAACCCCAGCGACGTCAAGAACGTGGCGGGCCAGATGGAGCACACGGTGTTGCCGCGCGTGCCGGGGCGCGACTTCTCCGGCATCGTCGAGCATGGGCCTGCGGAATGGCTCGGCGCCGAAGTCTGGGGCACCGGCGGCGATATCGGCTTCCTGGAGGATGGGACTCACGCCGAGCGGATTGCCTTTCCTATCGCGTCGCTGGTGCGCAAGCCCACCAACCTGGACCATGCGACGGCATCGGCGATCGGCGTCAACTTCGTCATTGCCTGGCTCGGCACCGTGACCTATGCCGGGCTCGCCGCCGGTGAGACGATCGCGGTCGTCGGCGCCGGCGGCGGTGTCGGAGGTGCCGTCGTGCAGATCGCCAAGGCGCGCGGCTGCCGGGTCATGGCGATCGACCGCAGGCCGCCATCGCCGGAGTCGCCGGCTGGCCGTCTGATCGATGACTATGTTCCGGCCGACGCGGATGTCCCGGCCGAGGTCCGTCGCCTGACCGGCGGCACCGGCGCTTCGGTCGTGTTCGATGCCGTAGGCGGGGTCATGTTCGAGCCGGCGCTGCTTTCGCTCGCCCATCGCGGGCGTCTGGTCGAAATCAGCGGTACCGGCAAGCGGCGCGTCGAGTTCGACGTGATCGACTTCTACCACAACGAAAGCCGCATCTTCGGCGCCGACAGCCGCAAGCTTGATACGTCCGCGTCCGCGGCCTTGTTGGCCGACCTGGTGCCGGGCTTCGAGAGCGGCGCGTATTCTCCTCCGGTCATCGCCGCGACCTATCCGCTGGAGGAGGCGCGGGCGGCCTACGAAGCCGTCGCCAAGGGCACGGCCGGTCGAGTGGTCCTCACGCCGTAACAACCAAGAACCCGTCCGGAGTTTCTGTCATGCACCTCATCGCCCGTCTCGCCTCGGCATCGGCCCTGGCTGCCGGCTTGGCTTTCGCAGCAGCGCCCTCGGCTTTCGCGGCCAAGGACAGCCCGGCCGTGGCCGTCGCCCCGCAGTACGACACGACGCACGTCTATGTAGCGCCCGAGGATTTCGACAAGTTCGTGGCGAGCCTCACCGCGACCTTCGGCGGCACCACGACGAAGCAGGGCGTCTTTACCGTGACGCCGACGCCGAGCCTCACCATGTCGCAGCTCGTGCTGACGCCGGCGGGCACGGTCTCGGTGTTCGGCTTCAAGACGCCGGTCCCGGCGCCGTTCGGGGCCGAGCGGACGGGCTATCTGGTCACCGACATGGATGCGGCCGTCATGGCGGCGCGCGCGACCGGCGCCGACGTGATCGTCCAGACCTTCCCCGACCCGATCGGGCGCGACGCGATCATCCAATGGCCGGGCGGCATCAACACCCAGATCTACTGGCACACGACGGCGCCCGACTATCCGGCGCTGAAGACGATCCCGGAGAACCGGGTCTATGTCTCGCCGGACCGCGCCGACGCCTTCGTCAAGAGCTTCCTTGCGTTCTCGCACGGCAAGGTGACGGCCGACGAGAAACAGGCGCCGGGCATCGAGATCGGCCGGCCGAGCGACAGCTTCCGCCGCGTCGCCATCACGTCCACCTTCGGCAAGATGGCCGTGTTCGTGACCGATGGGCATCTGCCCTATCCCTACGGCCGCGAGATGACCGGCTATGAGGTGGCGGATCTCGCCGGCACACTCGACAGGGCCAAGACGGCCGGTGCCGAGGTGCTGGTCGCGCCCTACAGCACTGGCGCGCGCAGTGAGGCGATGGTGAAGTTCCCGGGCGGCTATGTCGCCGAGATCCACAGCGCAGCGGCGCACTAACGAGCACGGGGCTGGGGCAGGACGGCCGCCGCCCTGTTCCAGCCAACGGGTGGCGGCGGGTTGAATCGGAGTGACGTCGATGCGGCAAAGCTCTCATGCCACCGCTCGCCTGGGGTTGGTGCTCGGAACGGTGCTTCTCGGCCAAGCGCTTGCCGCATGCAGCTTGTTCCAAGGTTCCGAACAACCGGTTTGGCGCACCGCGACCATCGTCGACGGACACTTCAATCCCGACAGCATTTCCCTTGCGGCTGGGACGCCGGCCACGCTCAAGGTCGGGCTCGTCGGGTTCATGGAGGCCTCGATCCGCAGCCCGGCGCTTGGGATCGAGCCGACCCTGCTGCCGACTAATCAGCCCCGCGAGAACAAGAGCCACAACGCCGGGCCGGGGAACTTCAAAATGGCGTCATTTCCGCTCAGGCCGATGGCCGCCGGCACGTACCAGATCATCTGCGACTGCGGCGGGCATGAGGAGATCCTGACGCTGACCGTGCAACCGGGGGGATAGCGTCGGCATGCATCCCGCCACCGCACCGGGCACGAACGCGATGGGCCGGCACCCGATGCGCGCCATCGGTGCTGCCGTTCTGGTACTCGCCTGCTGGCACCTCGAGCGCGCCCGGGCGCAGGACGCGCCGCCGGCGCGACCCGCGATCATGTTCAACCGCTGGCAGGAGGACTGGTCGGTCCTGGCCGATCCCCGCGTGCCGCGCGAGCCGCTCGATGCGCTCAAGTACATCCCGCTGTCGGCGACGGATCCCGAGACCTATCTGTCGTTCGGCGCCACGATCCGCGAGCGGTTCGAGTCCAATTCCGCGGCCCAGTTCGGGACCGCCGGCAACCGCTCCCAGAACTATGTGATCAGCCGCACGGAGCTGCATGCCGACCTGCATGTGGGCCAGCATGTCGAAAGCTTCCTGCAGCTGCAGAGCGACTTCGCGCCGGGCAAGACGCAGTTGGTGCCGGTCGACCGCAATCGCGCCGACATCGAGCAGGCGTTCGTCGTGGTGACGGAGCCGGCGGGCGACGGCACGCTGAAGCTGCGGCTCGGCCGGCAGCAATTCGCTTTCGACCTGCAGCGCTTCGTCTCGGTGCGCGACGGGCCCAACGTGCGGCAGTCCTACGACGCGGCCTGGGCCGATTACGAGACCTGGCCCTGGCGCTTCATCGGCTTCTACAGCCAGCCGGTGCAGACGCGGGACCGGCGGGCGTTCGACGATTTCAGCAACGGTCATCTGACATTCAGCGTGCTGCGCGTCGAGCGCAGGCTCACCCAGGCGATCAGCCTTTCGGCCTACTACTCCCATTACACCCAGGACGGCGCCCGGTACCTGAGCGTCACCGGCAACGAGCGGCGGGAGAATTTCGACGTCCATCTGGACGGCACGGCCGCAGGCTTCGACTGGGACGTCGAGGGGATGGGGCAATTCGGGCGGATATCCAACGAGGATGTCGAGGCCTGGGGCATGGGCTCGCTCGGCGGCTATACTTTCGCGAACCTGCCCCTGACGCCCCGGCTCGGGCTGCAGATCGATGCGGCGTCGGGCGACAGCAATCCCCACGACCGGACGCTCGGGACGTTCAACCCGCTCTTCCCGAACGGCGCCTATGTCACGCTCGCCGGCTACACCGGCTATACGAACTTCGTCCAGGTCAAGCCGTCGGTCACGATCCACCCGTTCGAAGATGCCAAGCTGATGTTTGCCGCGGCACCGCAATGGCGGGAGAGCACGGCAGACGCCGTCTATACCCAGCCGAACGTGCCGGTGCGCAACACGGCGGGCCGGGGCGACCTCTATACAGGCGCCTATAGTCAGGTGCGGCTCGACTGGGCCGTGTCGCGGTCCACCGCCTTCGCGGTCGAGGCCGTGCATTTCCAAGTGGGCGATACGATCCGGCGCGCCGGCGGCCACAACAGCGACTACGTCGGCGTCGAGATCAAATACGGGTGGTGAGACCATGAAGCTCGATCTGCCGGCGCTCCTGAGCCTCAACGGCGGCTATGTGGACACGGCCGGGTTCCTGGCCTTGCAGGGCCTGTTCACGGCGCATGTCACCGGGAATTTCGTGACGTTCGGTGCGGCGATCGTGCTCGGCACCTCCGGGGCCTTGGCGAAGCTGTTGGCCCTGCCGATGTTCTGCCTGGTGGTGATCGTGACGAGGTGGCTCGGCCGCGGGCTCCCGCGTCTGGGATTGCCCGTGCTGCCGACGATGCTCGGCCTGAAAGTGGCGCTGCTCATCGCCGGGGCGGCACTCGCCATCCGGTTCGGCCCCTTCACCAACGGCGATGCCTGGACGGCGCTCGCCACCGGCATGGTCCTGGTCTCGGCCATGGCGATCCAGAACGCCGCCCATCGGATCCATCTGGCGAGCGCGCCGCCGACCACGCTCATGACCGGCACGACCACCCAGATCATGATCGACGTGGCCGATCTCATCGGCGATCTGCCGGCGGAGGCGAGAGCGGCCGCACGCTCCCGCCTCGTTCGGATGTCGATCAGCGTCGCGAGCTTCGCCGTCGGCTGCGCCCTGGCGGCGACATTCTACGCCTTCCTCAACGTCTGGTGCTTCGTTGTGCCGCCGGTCCTGGGCTTGCTCTCGATGGCGCTGCGCACGACGGCCGCCGCCTGATGACGGCCGGCATGTCGCCCATGTAATTCACAGTCACGCGGCGTGTTCGCGCCGCCAGGCGCCGGGCGGCATCCCGACGACGCTCGTGAATACGCGGGTCAGGTGGCTCTGGTCGGCGAAGCCGCAATCGACGGCCGTTTCGGCGATCGCCGTCCCGGGACGCAGCAGCAGGTCTTTCGCCTGCTGAATCCGGCGATCGAGCAGCCATTTGTGCGGCGTCATGCCGGTCGTCTGCTTGAACGCCTTGATGAAATAGCTGCGCGACAGGCCGCATTCCGCGGCGATGGCCGTGATCGAGGCCTCTTTGCCGACATGCAGCAGCAGGAGCTCCCTGGCACGCCGCTCCTGCGGGCCCGACAGGCGCCCGATCTGCCGCGCCGCGGGCACCTGCAGGCCGCCATAGGTCTGGGCGAGGTGGCTGTTGAGCGCCAATGCCACATGCTCGACGAACAGCGCCTTGGCCACCGTAGGATCGCTCAAGGCCGGCAGCAGGGCGCGCCCGAGGCTCGCCGCGATCGGATCGACGATGCCCGGCCCGCTGAAGAGCCGGTCGATCCGGCGGGCACCGCTTTCTTCAGCCAACCGATCCAGCGCCGCGCGGGGCACATGGAAGAACAGGAAGTCGAACGGGCTGCACAGATAGGCCGCATAGGCTTCGCTCAAATCGCGGATCCCGAGCGAGTCCGCCGGAAAGGACCGAGTCTCGGTGAAGCGCCCGTTGCGCACGAGCTGCTGGCTGTCGCCCCGGAGCGAAATCGAAACGAGGAACCCATCTTCCAGTGCGGGTGCCGACACTTGGCCGAAGACCGGCAGCGCCGACCGCTTGCGATGGACGGTCAGATCGGAGTGCGGTTCCCAGCCGGTCCGAAGGAACCCGCGCTGGTTCTCGCCATAGTGCTGGGACAGATACTGCGCGAAACAGCTGTCCTCGGCCGATGGGGATCGGTGCCGGATCATCAGAGTCGAGCCCAGATTGGTGCGCGGAGCACTAGTGCCGCGATCTGGCGGACTCTAGTGCTCCGCACCCCTGGGAATATTGTAGAGGAGTCACGTCGCTTGCCCAATAGGCGCATGCTCGCCCGGGGCTCAATGCAGTTTACGGTCCCACCGGAGAAACGGCGCGTAGGCGTCGAGGCGGAGGTTGCCGTAGGTGTGGGCGACATGGACCGTGGTCGCGAGCGCGATGTGCTCGAGAAAGCCGGGTGCAACGGTCTCGGGGCTGGCGAGCAGGGGCAGCAGGGCGGCGCCGATCTGCTCGATGATTGGGTCTTCGTGGCCGGGCGCGCATTGGAGGGCTTCGAGCCTGGGGGCGCCGGCCTCGTCGGCCAGGGCGTCGAACAGCGGCCGCGGCATGTAGAAGCTCAGGCAATCGAGCGGGCCGCCGATCGAGACCGCGAAGTCGTCCATCAGATTTGCGATGCTGATCGAGCCGGGCGCATAGGTGCCGGCCGAGACCGGGTGCCCGTGGCGCCATAGCTCGAGATGCCCAATGGCGGCCAGATGCAGGATGACGATGAACGCATCCTCCGCAGGAATCGTCTGTTTCAGGCCGAGTTGATCGCGGCCGCAGCAGAGCCGCGTTACGGCGAAGCGCCGGCGTCGCGGCCCCGAGGTCACGAGCGAGGGGGCGGCGTCGAGCCCGAAATATCGGCCAAGCCGATGACCGTAGGCGCCGGTCGGTCCCATCGGATCATCCTTGCAGGGTTCTTGCCCCGCCGTCTCTCGGCGCCGCCAGGATCCCGCCCCCGATCGCATCGTCGTCCGTCCCGATTCCGGCCATGACGCGGTCCCTAGGAGCTGTGATGGTGAAAGGCCGCATTCTGCAAGAGGGCGAGGCTCCGGGTCTTGAACAGAAAATCGATGGTTGTTCGAATAAGGTGCTGTCGAGCGCGTCCGGCACGCGGGCGATCGCGCAAATTGCGGACTTTTGTTCAATCCTTCCGGCAGAGCCTCGGCCAATTTGCGGGCGACCGGGACAAGACGGCTCCGCACCGGAAGGTGGCGGGGCGTCTCTCCGTCGTCACGCGAGAAGGATCATGTCATGAGCACCATCACCACCAAGGACGGGACCCGGATCTTCTACAAGGACTGGGGCAGCGGGCAGCCGGTCGTGTTCAGCCATGGCTGGCCGTTGACGGCCGACGCCTGGGACAGCCAGATGCTGTTTTTGGGATCGCACGGCTATCGCGTCATCGCGCACGACCGCCGCGGCCACGGCCGGTCGAACCAGCCGTGGCACGGCAACGACATGGATACCTACGCCGATGACCTGGCGGCGCTGACGGAGGCGCTCGACCTCAAGGATGCAATCCATATCGGCCATTCGACCGGCGGCGGCGAGGTCGTGCGCTACATCGCGCGCCATGGCTCGAAGCGGGTCGCCAGGGCGGTGCTGATCGGCGCCGTGCCGCCGATCATGCTCAAGACCGCGGCCAATCCGGGTGGCCTGCCGATGGAAGTGTTCGACGGGCTCCGCGCAAGCTTCCTCGCCGACCGGTCGAAGCTGTTCAAGGACATCGCGGTGCCGTTCTACGGCGCCAACCGGCCGGGCAACATTGTGTCGGCCGGGCTTGCGGACGGGTTCTGGCTGCAAGGCATGCAGGGCGGTGCCAAGGGCCTCTACGACTGCATCAAGGCGTTCTCCGAGACGGACTTCACCGAGGATCTGAAGCAGATCGACGTGCCGACCCTGGTGATCCACGGCGACGACGACCAGATCGTGCCGTTCGCCAACTCCGGCGTGCTCACGGCCAAGCTCATCAAGGGCGCCGTGCTCAAGGTCTACCCCGGCGGCCCGCACGGCGTCGCCGAGACCAACCTGGACCAGATCAACGCCGACCTGCTCGATTTCATCAAAGGCTGAGCAGCCGGCTTGTCAGATATTGTCGACGGCCTGGTTCTCGCTGCCGAGCGCGATTTCGGCAGCGAGGCTCAGGCCACGACCACGGCCGACTGCACGAGCCGTTCGATGGCGGCGGCGTCGTAGCCGGCCAGTTCGAGGATCTGCCGCGTGTGCTCGCCGTGCAGCGGCGGGGCCTGCTCGACCGCGCGCGGCGCGCCGTTGAACACGACGGGGTGGGCGATGGTCTTCATCGGCCCCAAGGTCGGGTGCTGGTAGTCGAGCACGATGCCGCGCGCCGCGGTATGGGGATCGTCCAGCATCTCGTTCAGCGTGTTGATCGGCGCGCAGGGCACGCCGAGGCCGCTCAGCAGGCCTATCCATTCGTCGCGCGGGCGGGCGCCGATGATCGCCTGGACCGTCGCGACCGTCTCGGCGAAATGCCGGACCCGGTCCGGGTTGGTGCGGAAGTGCTGGTCCAGGATCAGTTCCTCGCGCCCGACGGCCCGGCAGAAGCGCTGCCACAGATTGTCGTTGGCGATGCCGATCATCAGCGGCGCGTCGCACGCCTCGAACGCCTGATAGGGGCAAAGCGATTCATGGCCCGAGCCGCATTTCTCCGGCTGCACGCCCTTTTCCCAGAAGCTCTGCAGGTTGTAGCCAAGGAACGCGACGGCGGTCTCGTAAAGCGACACCTCGAGCCGCGTGCCCTCGCCGGTCCGGCCGCGCTGGATGAGCGCTGCCATGATGCCGGAGAGCGCGTGCAGGCCCGTCGCCTGGTCGATCGGCGAGATCGGGCTGCGGATGTGGCCGGCGCCCTTCTCGCCGGTCAGGCTCATGATGCCGCTGAACGCCTGCAGGATGACGTCGTAGCCCAGGCCGTTCGCCCGCGGGCCTGACCGTCCGAAGCCCGAGATGCTGCAATAGATCAGGTCCGGCTTCTCCGCCTTGAGCGCCGCATAGTCGATACCGAGCCGTTCGGCGACGCCGGTGCCGTAGCTCTCGATGGCGATGTCGGTCGTGCGTGCCAGGCGGCGCACGATCTCGCGCCCCTCGGCAGTTTTGAGATCGACCGCCAGGCTTCGCTTGTTGCGGTTGACGCTCAGGAACACCGCACCCTCGCCGTCGCGGAACGGCGGCCAACGGCGCGTCTCGTCGCCGACCTCAGCCGGCTCGACCTTGAGGATCTCGGCGCCCAGGTCGCCCAGGTACTGGGTGCACAACGGCCCGGCCAGCACTTTGGTGAAATCGAGCACGCGCATGCCAGCGAGCGGCTTGAACATCGGCCATCCCTCCCTCGACGTCCGGTCGGCCTCGATCGCAATTTATTTGGTCCGACCATTTGACAATCAGATAATAGGGCCATAGCATCACGTCCTGTCAACAGAGCGGACGCGGGCGAGCCATGACGGGTGAAGTGATCGAGCTGGGACAGATCCGGGTCGAGCGGACCTACGAGGCGCTGGCGGGTCACCTGCGCGAGCAGATCCTGAAGGGCGAGATCCCGCCCGGCGCCGTGCTGCCGAACGAGCGGGACCTCTGCGACCAGACGGGTCTGAGCCGTGGCTCGGTGCGCGAGGCGCTGCGCATCCTCGAAGCCGAGGGGCTGGTCACGACCCGGGCCGGTCGCAGCGGCGGCCGGGTGGCACGCCTGCCGGGGGCGGAGGGCGTCGAGCGCTCGCTCGATTTCTTCATCCGCGGCCAGCAGGTGCCGTTCGCCGCCGTGCTCGAGACCATGGAGGCGCTGGAGCCGGCGCTGGCGGCGCTGGCGGCCCAGCACCGCACGCCGCAGGATATTGCGGCGCTCGAGGAAATCAGCCGGGAGATGGCCGATCCGACAATCGATTCCGCCCGCTACCTGGCTCTGAACGCCGCCTGGCATCTGGCCGTCGCGCGCGCCAGCCACAACGCGCTGCTGGTCGCGGTCATGCAGGCGCTGGGCCCGCGGCTGCACGACCCGCATGTCGAGGATTTCGTCTCGCTGGACATGCGCCAGATCGTCCTTGGCGCCCATGCGCGCGTCCAGCGCGCCATCGTCGAGGGCGATGCAGAGGCCGCACGCCGGCGCATGGCCCGCCATCTGCGCGCCTATTGCGAAACGGTCGAGCAGGTCGGGCCGGAGACCGTCGTGCTGACCTGAGCGCGCATGCGCCGCGCGTCGAAACAATGACGGCGGCGGAGACAAGGGAGGGTGCTGCAGCGCATGAGTATCGACTTCGACCTCGAGGACGGCGTCGCCCTGGTGACGATCAACCGGCCCGATCGGCTGAACGCCATGGACGCCGAGCATTACGGCCTGCTGTCGGACGCCTGGATCCGCATTCGCGACGACCGGGCGATCCGCGCTGCCGTCATTACCGGCGCCGGCGAGAAATCCTTCTCGGTCGGCGCCGATCTCAAGAGCTTCATCGGCCAGGCGCCTGACTTGGCCGAGTTCATGCTGAGCCAGAAGGGCCAGTTGCTGAATCGTGGGCTCGAGGTCTGGAAGCCGATCATTGCTGCCGTGAACGGCTATTGCCTGGGCGGCGGCATGACCCTGCTGCTTGCGACCGACCTGCGCTTCGCCGCCCCGCATGCGAGTTTCGCCTTGAGCGAAGTGAAGCGCGGCGTGTTCCCGGGCAACGGTGGGACCCAGCGCATCCTGCAGCAGCTGCCTTACCCGATCGCCATGGAGCTGCTGCTGACCGGCGACCCGATCGACGCCGAGACGGCGGCGCGCTGGGGCCTGATCAACCGGATCGTCCCCGCGGGCGAGCTCGTCGACACCGCGATGGCGGCTGCCCGGCGCATCGCGCGGAACGCGCCGCTTGCGGTGCAGAGCGCCAAGGAGCTGGCGATCCGCAGCCGCGACCTCGGCCTCGCCGACGGGCTCCGGATGGAACAGGCGATGCTGCGCCTGCTGCAGACCTCCGAGGACGTCCAGGAAGGCACTCGCGCCTTCGCCGAGAAACGCGCCCCCGAATTCAAGGGAAGATGAGCATGGTCGAGAGCAAACCTAAGGCAACCGGCCGCAAGGTCGTCATCACCTGCGCCGTCACCGGCTCGATCCATACGCCCTCGATGACGCCCTACCTGCCGATCACGCCGGCCGAGATTGCCGAGGCGGCGATCGGTGCCGCCGAGGCCGGTGCCGCGATCCTGCATCTGCACGCACGCAAGCCGGATACCGGCCAGCCGACGCCGGATCCGGCCGTGTTCATGGAGTTCCTGCCGCGCATCAAGCAATCAACCGACGCGGTCATCAACATCTCGACCGGCGGCGGCCACGGCATGGCCTTGACCGAGCGGCTGGCAGCAGCACTCGTGACCCGGCCCGAGATGGCGTCGCTCAACATGGGCTCGATGAATTTCGGGCTCTTCCCCGGCCTGGACAAGCCGCGCGACTGGCAGCACGCCTGGGAGCCCGCCTATCTGGAGATGACGCGGGACTTCATCTTCCGCAACACGTTCAAGGACATCGAATTCGTCCTGACGGAGCTCGGCCAGGGCTGCGGCACCAAGTTCGAATTCGAATGCTACGATGTGGGCCATCTCTACAACCTGGCGCATTTTGTCGACCGCGGGCTGGTCAAGCCGCCGTTCTTCATCCAGACGATCTTCGGCATCCTGGGCGGCATCGGCGCCGACCCGGACAATCTCGTCCATATGCGCCACATCGCCGACAAGCTGTTCGGCACGGATTACCACTGGTCGGTGCTGGCGGCCGGCCGCCACCAGATGGCCTTCACGACGCTCGCCGGCATCTATGGCGGCAACGTCCGCGTCGGGCTCGAGGACAGCATCTATATCGCCAAGGGCGAGCTCGCGAAGAGCAATGCCGAGCAGGTCACCAAGATCCGCCGCATCCTCGAGGACCTGAGCCTCGAGATCGCGACGCCGGCCGAGGCGCGCGCCCAGCTCGGCCTCAAGGGCGGCGATCAGGTCGCCTTCTGAACAACCAAAAAGACCAACGGGGAGGACACCATGCACATGAAGGGCATCTGTGGCGCCTTGCTGGCGCTCGGTCTCGGCCTGGCAGTGACGGCTGAAGCCGAGACGGTCAAGCTCGGCGTGCTGACCGACTTGAGCAGCACCTATTCGGCCTCGTCCGGCAAGGGCGCCATCGTTGCGACCCAGATGGCGATCGACGATCTGAAATCGGAACTGGCCGCTGCCAAGTTCGACGTGCAGGTGCTGAGCGCCGACCATCTGGGCAAGGCCGACGTCGGCTCGTCGATCGTGCGCGGCTGGTTTGACAATGACGGCGTCGACACCATCGTCAACGTGCCGAATTCGGCGGTGGCACTGGCGGTGCAGAACCTGACCCGCGAACGCAAGAAGATCTTCCTGATCACGGGCGCCGCGACGACGGATCTGACGGGCAAGGCCTGTTCGCCCTATTCCGCGCACTGGACCGACGATGCCTACACGCTCGCGTCCTCGACCCCGATCGCCCTGCTGAACCAGGGCCTCAATACCTGGTTCTTTGTGACTGCCGACTATGCCTTCGGTCACAGCGCCGAGGAGGAGGCGACAAAGGTGGTGCTCGCCCATGGCGGCAAGATCGTAGGCTCGGTCAAGCACCCGGTCGCCGTCGCCGACATGTCATCGTTCCTGCTGCAGGCCCAGGCTTCCCACGCCAAGGTCATTGCGCTTGCCAATGGGGGCGGCGACACGATCAACGCGATCAAGGCGGCCCACGATTTCGGCATCGCTCAAGGCGGACAGGCGCTGGTCGGCATGGGCCTGTTCATCACCGATGTCCATACGCTGGGCCTGGACGTGGCCCAGGGCCTCTATCTCACCACCGGCTTCTACTGGGACCGCACGCCGGAAACGCGGGCCTGGTCGAAGCGCTATGCCGCCCTCATGGGCGGCAGCATGCCGACGCGCGAGCATGCCGAGACCTATTCTGCCGTGCGCCATTACCTGCAGGCGGTGATTGCCACGCACACGAAGAATTCGGACACGGTCATGGCCAAGATGAAGGCGACGCCGGTCGATGATTTCTATGCGCCGGGGGCGACATTACGCGAGGACGGGCGGCTCATCCGCCCGGTCTACCTGGCCCAGGTCAAGACGCCGGCCGAATCCAAGTACCCGTGGGACTATTACAAGATCATCAGCGCCATCAAGCCGGAGGACGCGTTCCGCCCGCTCGCGGCCGGTGGCTGCCCTTTCGTCAAATCCTGATCTCGGAGGAGTTCCCGATGGAACGGTCCTGGCTGTTCGTGCCCGGCGATTCGGAACGCAAGATGGCAAAGGCGGCGGCGAGTGGCGCCGACGTGCTGATCCTCGACCTCGAGGACTCGGTCGCGGTCCAGAACTTGGCCCCCGCGCGCGGCCTCGTGCGGGAATATCTCGCGTCCCGGCCCGACCGTGCCGGCCAGAAGCTGTGGGTCCGCATCAATCCGCTCGCAACGCCGCTGGCGCTCGCCGATCTCGCCGGCATCATGCCAGGCGGCCCGGACGGCATCCTGTTGCCGAAGCCGGAAAGCGCCGAGGAAGTCACGGTGCTGGGCCACTATCTCGACGCGTTCGAGGCGGCGAACGGGCTTGAGCCGGGTCGGACGAAGATCATGCCGGTCGCGACCGAGACGGCGCTCGGCATGTTCCAGCTCGGCGCCTATCGCGGCCGCACGCCGCGCCTCGCCGGACTCACCTGGGGGGCGGAAGACCTGGCGGCCGCCTTGGGCGCCGGCACCAACCGGCGGGCCGACGGCGCCTATGCGCCGCCGTACGAGCTGGCGCGCTCGCTCTGCCTCATGGGCGCCGTCGCCGCCGGCGTGTCGGCGATCGACACGATCACTGCCGATTTCCGCGACTCGGGCCTCATCGCGCGCGAGACCGAGGAGGGCCGGCGCATGGGCTTCCGCGGCAAGATCGCGATCCATCCGGACCAGGTGCCGATCATCAACCGCGCCTTCACGCCGAGCGAGGTGGAGATCGCCTGGGCGCGCCGTGTCGTCGCCGCCTTCGCCGAAGCCGGCACCGGTACGGTCGGGCTCGACGGGCAGATGCTCGATATGCCGCACCTGAAGCAGGCCCAGAGCCTGCTGGCGCGCGCCGGCCTTTAGGAGAGGGCGAATGGATTTCGGGCTGACGGAAGAGCAGGCATCGATCCGCGACGCGGTGGGACGCATCATCGACGGGTTCGACGAGCGCTACTGGCTGGAGCGCGACCAGGCCGCGACCTTCCCCGATGAATTCTATGCCGAGATCGTCAAGGGCGGCTGGCTCGGCATCGCCATGCCGGCGGAATACGGCGGCGCTGGCCTGGGTGTGACCGAGGCGGCGCTCATGATGCATCGCATCGCCTCATCGCCGGGCGGCCAGGCGGCGGCCTCCGCGATCCACATCAACATCTTCGGGCCGCATCCGATCGTGGTGCACGGCACCGAGGCGCAGAAGCGGGAATGGCTGCCGGCGCTCATCGAAGGACGCGCGCGCACCTGCTTCGGCGTGACCGAGCCCGACGCCGGGCTCGACACGACCCGGACCAAGACCCGGGCGGAGCGGGTCACCGGCGGCAACTATGTCGTCCATGGCCAGAAGATCTGGACCTCGACCGCCCAGCGCGCCGACAAGATCATGCTCTTGGCCCGCACCACGCCGATCGACGAGTGCCGGAAGCCGGCGGACGGCCTCACGCTGTTCTACACCGACCTCGACCGGCGCCATATCGACGTGCATCTCATCCACAAGATGGGCCGGCACGCGGTCGATTCGAACCAGATCTTCATCGATGCCCTGCCGGTGCCGGCCGAGCACCGCATCGGCGAGGAGGGCCAGGGCTTCCGCTATCTCCTGGACGGGCTCAATCCGGAGCGCGTGCTGATCGGCATGGAGGCGGTCGGCATCGGCCAGCATGCGCTCGACCGCGCCGCGCGCTATGCCCGCGAGCGCCACGTCTTCGGCCGGCCGATCGGCCAGAACCAGGGCATCCAGCATCCGCTCGCCGAGAGCTGGATCGAGCTCGAGGCGGCCTGGCTCGCCTGCATGCGCGCCGCCTGGCTCTACGACAGCGGCAAGCCCTGCGGGCCCGAGGCCAATGCCGCCAAGTTCCTGGGCGCACGCGCCGGCTACGAGGCCTGCGTGCGTGCGGTCATGACCCATGGCGGCATGGGCTACGCCCAGGAATTCCACGTCGAGCGCCTGTTGCGCGAGTCCGTGATCGCACGCCTCGCCCCCGTCAGCGAGCAGCTGATCCTCAGCAACATCGCCGAGCGCGTGCTCGGCCAGGCGAAGTCTTATTGAGGAGGCAGGGGTGGAAGTCGAGATCGCCCGCGCCGACGGCATCGCGACCGTCACGCTCAACCGGCCGGAGAAGCTCAACGCGCTGACGCCGGAAATGCGGGAGGAACTGGCCCGGCTCTTCGGCCTGCTGGGCCAGGAGCGCGAGACCCGCGCCATCGTCCTGACCGGAGCCGGCCGCGGCTTTTGCGGCAGCGGTGACGTCACCAGCATGGGCTGTTTCACGCCGGAAACGGCGCGCGACCGTCTGAAGATGGCCCATCGCATGATCCTGGCCGTCGCCAACATCGAAAAACCGGTGATCGCCGCCGTACGCGGACCGGTCGCCGGCATCGGCTGGAGCCTGGCGCTCGCCTGCGACCTGGTCGTGGCGTCCGATACGGCGAAGTTCATCCAGGTGTTCAAGAACGTCGGCCTCGCTCCCGATGGCGGCGCCGTCTATTTCCTGACCCAGATCCTGGGCCTCCAGCAGGCGAAAGAGATCGTCTATAGCGCGCGGCCCGTGCCGGCGGCGGAGGCCCTCTCGCTCGGCCTCGCAACCCAGGTCGTGCCCGACGCGGAGCTGGAGACGGCGGCACGGGCGCTCGCCCGGCGCCTTGCCGACAGCCCGGCCTTCTCGTTCGGTGTCACTAAGAAGCTGTTCAAGTCCACGGCTGTGCCCAGCCTCGAGGCGTTCCTCGATGCCGAGGCCTGGGCGCAAGAGGCCTGCCTTCTGACCGCCGATCATCGGGAGGGCGTCGCCGCCTTCCTGGAAAAGCGCCCGCCGCAATTCGGCCGGGAACATTGAGAGGGACCTGCCCATGAGCACCATCGTCGCCTCGGGAGCCCGGCTCGACCGGCTGCCCATCTGCGCCTTCCACCGCCGCCTGCTCTGGCTGATCGGCGCCGGCATGTTCCTCGACGGATTCGAGGTCTATCTGGCCGGCGGCGTCATCGGCCTGCTGATCAAGACCGGCTGGACCGACATGGCGTCGGCTGGCGGCTTCATCTCGGCCGGCGTGTTCGGCATGGTGCTCGGCGCCTGGTTCTCCGGCATCCTGGGCGACCGGTTTGGCCGGCGCTTCTCCTATCAGCTCAACCTGCTGATCTTCGGGCTCGCGTCCTTCGCGGCCGCGGCGGCGCCTTCCATGCCTTGGCTGGTCGCCGCCCGCTTCGTCATGGGCATCGGGCTCGGCGCCGAGATCGTCGTCGGCTATGCGACGCTCATCGAATATGTCCCGCCGACCCATCGCGGCCGCTGGGGCGCCGGCCTGTCGCTGTTCATGAACGCGGCACTCTTCGCATCGGCGATCAGCGGTTATTTCGTGCTGCCGATGATCGGCTGGCGCTCGCTGTTCGTTGCGGTCGGCGTGGCTGCGCTCGGGGTCTGGTACCTGCGCAAGGGCGTGCCGGAGTCACCTCGCTGGCTCGAGCAGAAGGGCCGTAACGTCGAGGCCGAGGCCATCGTGGCGGGCATCGAGGCGGAGGCCGGCGTCGGCCGGTCCGCCCTGCCGCCTGCTCCGTCGGCTCCACCGGCCGCAATGCACCCGCTGTTCTCGCGTGAGATGGTGGCGCGCTTCGCCATGGGCTTCGCGCTCAACATCGGCGGCAATGCGGCGGTCTATGGCTTCATCGTCTGGCTGCCGAGCTTCTTCGTGAAGCAGGGCCTGACCATCACCTCGTCCCTGGGCTTCACCGCGATCATGTCGCTGGGTGGGCCGGTCGGTGCCGCGATCGGCATGCTGGTCGCCGACCGTTTCAACCGCAAGCGCATGATCGTCGGCCTATCGGTGCTGGCGGCACTGCTCGGCTTCGCCTATCCGTTCGCCGACAGCAACGAATGGGTCGCGTTGAACGGCTTCGCGCTCGTCACCGTGATCTATGTCTTCGTGGCGGTCGCCTGGGCGTCGTACGTGCCTGAGCTGTTCCCGACCGAGATCCGGCTGCGCGCGGCCGGCTATTGCAACGCGGTCGGCCGCCTCGTGGCGGCCGCCATGCCGTTTGCGGTCGTGCCGCTGTTCACACGGTTCGGCGTCGTGGGCGTCGTCTCGCTGCTTGGCGCGATCCTGCTGATCCAGGCAGTCGTCGTCGCCGCCCTCGGCATCGAGACCAACCGGCGCTCGCTCGAGGCGCTGGCGCCGGAGGAGACCGACCAGGCCGCGATGGCCGTCCGTGAAGCGCCAATCGGCTGAGGAGCACCAACATGCCCGGTCTGTTCTATGACCAGTTCTACATTGGCCAGATCTTCAAGCACCCGATCCGCCGGACCGTGACCGAGGCGGACAATGTCTGGTTCAGCGCGCTTACCCACAATCCGGCGGCCCTGCACCTGGACGAGGAATATTGCCGGGAACACACGGAGTTCGGCCAGCGCATCGTCAACAGCGCCTTCACGCTGGGCCTGATGGTCGGCATCACCGTCGGCGACACGACGCTCGGCACCACCGTCGCCAACCTCGGCTGGGACGAAGTGCGCTTCCCGAAGCCGCTGTTCCATGGCGACACGGTCCGGGTCGAGACCGAGGTGCTGGAGATGCGCGAGAGCAAGTCTCGGCCGAACCAGGGCATCGTCACGTTCCTGCACCGGGCCTTCAATCAACGGCAGGACCTTGTCGCCCATTGCAAGCGATCGGCCCTGATGCTGAAGCAGGATCCCTAGCGTGCGGGCCGATCCGCCGTACTAGTCGCGCGTCGGTTCGAACTTGAGATCGCCGAGTGCCGCCGCGTCGGCCGGGCGCTCGGACGGCCGCCGGTTCGACCAGAAACCGGCGATCAGCGAGCCCGAGATGTTGTGCCAGACGGAGAAGATGGCACCCGGCAGGGCGGCCAGCGGCGAGAAGTAGAGCTTGCCCAGGGTGGCGGCGAGGCCGGAATTCTGCATGCCGACCTCGAGCGCCAGCGTGCGGCAGACCGACTCATCGAAGCCCAGCAGCCGGCCGCCCCAGTAGCCGCCGAGGAGGCCCAGCCCGTTGTGCAGGATCACGCCCACCAGCACGATCGGCCCGACGCTGGCGATGCTCGCCTGGCTGCCGGCGACGACCGCGCCGATGATCGCCATGACGGCGAGGATGGAGACGAGCGGCAGGGCCGGCTCGACCGTGCGGATGACCGGGCGGGCGAAGCGGTTGAGCAGCAGGCCGAGCGTCACCGGCAGCGCCACGATCTGCAAAATGCTGACGAGCAGCCCCCGCACGTCGACCGGGACCGCGGCATCGACATAGAGCCGCGTCAGTAAAGGTGTCGCGACGATGCCGACCACGGTCGACAGGGCGCTGATCGTGACCGACAGCGCCACGTCGCCGCCGGCCAGATAGACCATGACCGTCGAGCTGGTGCCGCTCGCAACGCTGCCGACCAGGATCATGCCGGCGCTGAGCTCCGGCGGCATCGCGAGCAGCCGGGCCAGCAAGAAGGCGGCGAGCGGCATGACGACGTAATGGATCACGATGCCGGCTGCGACCGGCGCCGGCCGCACGATCACCCGCCGGAAATCGGCGAAGGTGAGTGTGGCACCCATGCCGAACATGACCAGCATCAAGAGGTCGGTGACCCAGGGCAGCAGCGTCCGAAACGACGCAGGCGCCAGATAGGCGGCCCCGGCGATGAGCACGGCCCAGAGCGGAAACAGGCGGGTAATGAACGACATGGCAACGGCCTCCATGATCCCGGGCGGATCATGGGACGGCCGCCTGGATGAGCCGTGCGGGGATCGCTTATTTCGTCGGCGGGGGCAAGAACGTCGGGTGGGAAGCCGCTATGCGCCCACGGCGCGCAATTTTATTTCGCGCGCCTTAATTTCGTGTGCCGGCACGCCTGAGACCGCCTGCCGTCTCGGGCACGGTCTGGGCGAGCGAGGCCAGTGCCGCGGCAAGCGCCGTGGCGGCCGGCGCCGGCCGCGGCCGCTCGAAGATGGCGAATTCCAGATGGGGCAGCGGCGGCAGCCCGTCCGGCTCGCCGAGGACGCGCAGGCCGGCGACGACGGCGCTCGCCGGCAGCGGCGTCACGGCGAGGCCGGCGAGTGCTGCGGCCCTGACGCCGGTCAAGCTCGGGCTGGTATAGACGATGCGCCAGGGTCGCTCGCGGTTGCGGCAGGCATCGAGCGCCGCCTCACGCGAGACCGAATGCTCACGGAAGAGTGCCAGCGGCAATACCGCGTCGGGCTCGAGGTCGAACGTCTCCGACGCGGCCCAGACGAGCGGCTCGCGCCAGACGAGCCGGCCGCGCGACGTGCCCCAAGGCCGCTTGGCCAGCACCACGTCGAGCCGGTCCGCGTCGAGCTGCTCGATGAGCTCGGCGCTGACGCCGACCTCCACCTCGAGCCGGACGTTCGGGTGCAGGCGGGCGAAGCGGCCGAGCGCCGGCGGCAGGGAGTCGCCGGCGACCTCCTCGACGGCGCCGAGCCGCACCACGCCCGAGAGCTGCGGCGCCGCCAGGCGGCGGCGCACGGCCTCCTCGAGCTGCAGCAGGCGCCGGGCGTCGCCCAGCAGCATGTCGCCTTCGTCGGTCAGCGCCACCGCACGGGTGTTGCGGCGGAACAGAGAGCGGCCCGTCTCGAGCTCGAGGCGCTTGATCTGCTGGCTGACCGTCGACTGCGTCAGATTGAGCCGCTCGGCCGCGCGGCGGAACCCGCCGCATTCGGCGACGGCGACGAAGGTGCGCAACAGATCGAGCTCGAGCATGGGCATTGATCGCAAAAAACGATCAGTAAAATTACCAATTATCGTTTCTCGGTTCAATGCCGTGCGCTCATTCTCAAGGAAGACATCGATCGACCCCGATCAGGCGGACAAAACAATCCGCCGGTCATCGCGAAGGAGCTCGGATATGGCGCCAACGGCCCTGAAGACCCGGTCGTCGAAATCCTCCGATCCGCGTTCCTGGGTCGAGCGGCTCTGGGCCTCGCTCTCGTTGCGCAGCAGCACCGAAGTCGATCGGACCGGCCCCCTGGTGCCGCCGCTCGACCGGGCGAAGCGTCTCGCCGAGGCGCTCCTGTCGGGCCGCGGCGAGGCGTCGGGCGCCATCGTCGCCCGCGAGCTGCACGAATGCCTGCGCACGCTCGGTGCCGAAGATCGGCTCGCTTTCTATCGCTTCCTCGCGACCGGCTTCCAACCCGATGCGAAGCGGCTGCGCGCGGCGGCCGAGGCCTATCTCGCCGATCCGTCCGCCGAGGGCGCGGCCAAGCTCGCCGAGGTGGCCGACCCGACCCGGCAGGAGCTGCTGCGCCGCATGAACCTGTCGCTGGGCGGCACGGCGGCGCTGGTTGCCATGCGCAAGGAACTGGCCCAGCACCTGCGCGACGCGCCGGAGCTGAAGCTGCTCGACGCCGATCTCAAGCATCTCTTCGTCTCCTGGTTCAACCGCGGCTTCCTCGAGCTCAGGCGCATCGACTGGCAGTCCCCGGCGGCGGTGCTCGACAAGCTCATTGCCTACGAGGCGGTGCACGAGATCCAGGGCTGGGACGATCTCCGGCGGCGCCTGGCACCCGATCGGCGCTGCTTCGCCTTCTTCCACCCGGCGCTGCCGGGCGAGCCGCTGATCTTCGTCGAAGTGGCGCTCGTCGAGGGGCTGGCCGCGGCGGTGCAGCCGCTCCTCGGGTGCGACGGCCAGCGCATCGACGAGGCAGCCGCACAGGCCCGGGCGGCGCGCGCCGACACGGCGATCTTCTATTCCATTTCGAACTGCCAGGACGGCCTGCGCGGCGTCTCGTTCGGTAATTTCCTGATCAAGCAGGTGGTCGAGGAACTCAAGGCCGAGCTGCCGCAGCTCACCCGCTTCTCGACGCTGTCGCCGGTGCCAGGCTTCCGCCGCTGGCTCGAGAAGCGGATGGCGCTGCCCGGTGCCGCGGACGCCGCCCTCGAGAAGCCGCTCAAGGCCGAGGACTGGTGGCAGGATCCGGCCAAGGCCGACGCGCTGCGCCAGCCGCTCCTGCGCTTCTGCGCCACGTATCTCACCGGCCCGGCCGGCCCCAAGGGCTCGGTCGATCCGGTGGCGCGTTTCCACCTGGGCAATGGCGCCCGGCTCGAGCGGATCAACTGGCTCGGCAACGTGGCGCCCCGCGGCATCCGGGAATCCTACGGCATCATGGTCAATTACCTCTATGACCTCGACCTGATCGAGGCCAACCACGAGGCCTTCGCGCAGGATGGTACGGTCGCCCGCTCGGCTGACGTCGATGCGCTGATGGTCGAGGAACCGGTGCCGCCGGTTCGCGCCCGCTCGAGCCGGCTCCGGCGGGCTTGAGCCCCTAGGCCTTATCCCCTGGACCTGAGACGAACCGCGCCGAGCGTCAAGCCGATCGCTCGGCATATAAGACGGCCGGCCTTAATGTTGGGAGGAACCTTCGTTGACGATTAGATCCTATGCGGAGGCGGCGCCGTTGACCGCCCGGCGCACGCCGCTCAACCGGCAGCAGATTATCGGCTTCTGGGCGGCCTGGGCCGGCTGGATGCTCGACGGCATGGATTCCGTCATCTACGCACTGGTCCTCGGGCCGGCCATGACCGAGCTCTTGCCGCGCTCCGGCATGGACGCGTCGCCGGCCAACATCGGCTATGTCGGCTCGGTCATGTTCGCGCTGTTCTTGGTCGGCTGGGGCCTGTCCTTCATCTGGGGCCCGGTCGCCGACCGGTTCGGCCGGACGAAGGCGCTGGCGGCGACCGTGCTGATCTATGCGGTGTTCACCGGCGCCGCGGCCTTCTCGCAGAACATCTGGCAGCTGGCGCTGTTCCGCTTCCTCGCTGGTGTCGGCGTCGGCGGCGAATGGGCGATGGCCGGCACCTATGTCGCCGAGGCCTGGCCGGAAGACCGGCGCAAGATGGGCGCCGGCTACCTGCAGACCGGCTATTATTTCGGCTTCTTCGTCGCCGCCGGCCTCAACTACACGATCGGCGCGTCGCTTGGCTGGCGCAGCATGTTCCTGTGCGGGCTGGTGCCGGTCGTGGTGTCGATCCTGACACTCCTGGGCGTGAAGGAGCCGGATCGCTGGGAGCACAAGCACGAGGAGGAGGTAGCCGCGCACAAGCGCCACAAGAGCCCGCTCGTGGCGATCTTCAAGGCGCCCTATCGCCGCCGCACCATCGTCATGTCGACGCTGCTGACGGTCGCCATCGTCGGCCTCTGGGCGGGTGCTGTCTACGAGCCGACCGCCATCGTGTTCCTGGCCAAGGCCCGTGGCATGGACGCGCCCACGGCGGCCAAGCTTGCCTCGTGGGGCACGGCGCTCCTCTCGGTCGGCACGATCATCGGCTGCGTCGTCCTGCCGTGGCTCGCCGAGCGCTACGGGCGCCGGGCGACGCTCGCCCTCTATTTCGTCGGCATGCTCGTAACCATCGTCGTCGCCTTCGGCTGGGCCTTCTACCTGCCGTCGGACCTGGCGCTGCCGGTCTTCCTGGGAGTGCTGTTCTTCCTGGGCGTCGCCGGTGGCAATTTCACCATGTTCAGCCTGTGGCTGCCCGAGCAGTTCGGCACGGACGTGCGGGCGACCGCCTTCGCGTTCTGCACCTCGGTCGGCCGGTTCATCGGCGCCGGCGTCAATTTCGCGCTGGCGGCGGCGGTCAAGTCGATGGGAACGCTCGGCACGCCGGTGGCGCTCACCGCTGTTGCCTTCGCGATCGGCCTGCTGATCATTCCGTTTGCGACGGAAACGCGCGGGCAGTCGCTGCCAGAGTGAGTTTGTGAGGAGAGCGAGATGACGGAACCCACCGGCCCCCTCAAGGGCCTGACGGTCTTCGACCTGACGCGCGTGCTCGCGGGTCCGACGTGCGTGCAGATGCTGGCCGACCTGGGCGCCGACGTCGTCAAGATCGAGAAACCCGGGTCGGGCGACGACACGCGCGGCTTCGCCCCGCCCCACATGCCCGGCACCGGCGAAAGCGCCTATTTCGTCGGTGCCAACCGCAACAAGCGCTCGGTGACGCTCGACATCGCGACGCCGGAGGGGCAGGAGATCGCGTTGAAGCTGATCGCCCAGAGCGACATCCTGGTCGAGAACTTCAAGGTGGGGGCGCTTGCCAAATACGGCCTCGGATATGCCCAGCTGAAGGAGCGGTTCACCGGCCTGATCTATTGCTCGATCACCGGCTTCGGCCAGACCGGGCCCTATGCGCCGCGGCCAGGCTACGACAGCCTGATCCAGGCGATGGGCGGCGTCATGAGCCTGACCGGCGAGCCCGACGGCGCGCCACAGAAGGTCGGCATCCCGCTCGCCGACCTGTTCGCCGGCCTCTACGGCTGCATCGGCATCCTGGCGGCGCTGCGGCACCGCGAGGCGACGGGCCAAGGCCAGCAGATCGACATCGGCATGCTCGACACCCATGTCGCCTGGCTCGCCAACCAGGGCATGAACTACCTCGCGACCGGTGAGAACCCGCCGCGCCTCGGCAACCAGCATCCGAACATCGTGCCCTACCAGGTATTCGCCACGGCCGACGGCTTCATGGTGCTTTCGGTCGGCAACGACCCGACCTTCGAGCGGTTCTGCAAGGAGTTCGGGCTTGCGCACCTGCCGGCCGACGCGCGCTTCGCGACCAATGCCGCCCGCGTGCAGAATCGGCAGCTCGTAACCGATACACTGGCGCCGGTGCTGAAGCAGCACCCGACCGACTGGTGGATCTCGCGGCTCGAGGCGCTCAAGATCGGCTGCGGCCCGATCAACACGCTGGAACAGGTGTTCGCCGACCCGCAGATCAAGGCGCGCGAGGCCGTGCGCGAGATGCAGCATTCGTCCGGCGCCACCGTGAAAGTGATCGCCAACCCGGTCCGCCTGTCCGAGACGCCGGCCGACTACCGCTTGGCCCCGCCGCTCCTGGGCGAGCATACGGACGCGGTGCTGCGCGAGCGGCTGGGCTTGAGCGAGGCAGCGCTCGCCGATCTCAAGGCGCGCGGCGTCGTCTAGGCTTCGGCAGATCGCGGGTTAGGCGCCGATCGGCACCGGTTCGCCGGCGCGCAGCACGATCGTGCCCCACGCCGGCAGCAGGACGTCGGCCTCCCCGGCGCTCCAGCCGGCAAGATCGAACCGCTGCGGCGTCTGGGACAGATTGAACGCGCACAGCACGCTTTCGTCGCCGAGCCTGCGCACGAAGCTCAGCACGTCGCCGGTTCGCCGGATCTCTTCGATCGTGCCGCGCAGCAAGGCCGGGCGCGCCTTGCGTGCCTTGAGAAACCCGCGCCAATGGGCGAGCGCGCTGTCGGTATCCTGCTCCTGGCGATCGACCGCGCGGGCGCGATGGGCCGCCGGCACGGGCAGCCAGGGCGTGCCGGTCGTGAAGCCGCCGGCCGGCGCCGTCTCGCGCCACGGCATCGGCGTCCGTCCGCCGTCCCGTCCGCGAAATTCCGGCCAGAAGGCGATGCCGAACGGATCGCGCAGCTCGTCCTGCGCCAGCTCCGCCTCGGGCAGGCCGAGCTCGTCGCCCTGGTAGAGGCAGATCGGCCCCGGCAGGCAACCGAGGAGCGTCATGAACGCCCGTTCCGCCGCCGGGTCGGCGCTGGCCCAGCGGCTTGCGAGGCGCACGACGTCATGGTTGCCAAAGGCCCAGCAGAGCCCGTGGTGCTGGATCGCCCGCCGGGCTTCGCCGAGCGCCGCCTCCAGGGCCTCGGCCGAGATGCTGCCGCGCAGCAGGCGCAGCGTGTATGCCAGATGCAGGCGGCCCGGCTCGGTATAGTCCGCGATCCGCTCGAAGGCGCCCGGCTGGCTCGAGACCTCGCCGAGCGTCACTGTGCCCGGATATTCGTCGGTGAGCGCCCGGATGCGCGCCATGATCGCGAGCGCGTCCGCATGCAGCATGTCGTGCTCGTGGCGCTGTAGGGCGAACGGCTTCAGCGGCCACTTGCCGTCGACCGGCGGCAGCGCGGGATTGTCGCGCAGCAGCGGGTCGTGGGCCATGAAATCGACGGCATCGAGCCGGAAGCCGTCGACGCCGCGATCGAGCCAGAAGCGGCCGGTCGCGAGGATCGCGTCCAGCACCGGCGGATTGCGCAGGTTGAGCTTCGGCTGGCTCGCCAGGAAATGATGCAGGTAGTACTGCCGGCGGCGCGGTTCCCAGGTCCAGGCGCTGCCGCCGAACACCGACAGCCAGTTGTTGGGCGGCATGCCGTCCGGCCGCGGATCGGCCCAGACATACCAGTCGCCCTTGTCGCCGGTCGGGTTGGTGGCACTCTCCTTGAACCAGGCGTGCTGGTCCGACGTGTGGCTCCAGACCTGGTCCAGGATCACCTTGAGGCCCAGGTGATGCGCGCGGGCGATGAGCGCGTCGGCGTCCTCGATCGTGCCGAACAGCGGATCGACCGCCGTGTGATCGGCCACGTCATAGCCGAAGTCGCGCATCGGCGAGCGGCAGAAGGGCGAAAGCCAGATCGCATCGACGCCGAGCGACGCGACATAGTCGAGATGAGCGATCACGCCCGGCAGATCGCCCCAGCCGTCACCATTCGAATCGGCGAAGCTCAGCGGATAGATCTGATAGATCGCGGCGCCGTGCCACCAGGGCGTTTTAGGCTCGAACGGCATTCAGAACTCGACGGCAAAACTTCGGCGGCAGGCGAGCTGCGCTTCCCCGGTTAAGGGGCGGTTTCGGCGGGTGGTTAGCGGATGGGGCCGCTCCGCACTCGTCGGACACTTAAGAGCGGGAAACCGCGCTCGCAAGGGGCCAATTCGGGACATGGGGTTGCGCGATCTATCCCTCGCGCAGGACCAGGCCCTCGCGCAGGAACAGGCCGACCGGAAAATCGGCAAGCAGCTTGCCGACCGCGGCCGGTCAATGCGCTGCCGCAGTGCCGCGAGCGCGGTCATGGCGCCGCCTCGTCCGCTCGGGTCAAAAGGTCGACGATCCCCTGGATCGGGATGCCGAGCCATGCCGGCCGGTTGGCGAGTTCGTAGCCGATCTCGTAGAGCGCCTTGTCGATCAGCATCAGCTCGATCAAGGCATCGGCGTCGCGCTCGTCGGCGGGCCAGCAGGCGGTCCCGGCGATCGTGCCGCGATAGGCCGCGAGGAAGGCTGCGGTCGCCCGGTCGCGCCAGTCGCGGCACATGGCCTCGAGCGCGGCATTGTCGACCGACGGCAGGTCGGCCGCCGCGCGGACCGCGGCGGCGGCGGCATAATCGATCGAGCGGATCATGCCGGCGACATCCTTGAGCGGCGTGTGCTTCTCCCGCCGCTCGTCGAGCGTCCGCCGGGGCTCGCCCTCGAAATCGATGATCGAGAAGTCGTTCTGCGCCACCAGGACCTGGCCCAGATGATAGTCGCCATGCAGCCGGGTCTTGACCGCCTGGACCCGGCCCGCGCAGGCGGCGTCGATGCGCTGGAGCAGCCGGTCGCCGAGCGTCAGCAGCCGGTCGACCGCGGGGTCGGGTGCAGATGTTCGTTGCGATGCGAGCCGGCCGAGCAACGCCTCGGCGCTGGCCCGCGTCTCCTGGCGCCAGCGCGCCAGGTCGGCAGGTGTGATCGGCTCGGGCGCGAAGGCCGGGTCGGTGTCGCCGCTCGGGCAGAGCGCGCGGTGCAATTCGGCCGTCTGATAGCCGAGCCGGCCCATGAGCTCGAGGAAATAAGCATGCGGGTCGGCCGGCGCCTGTTCCGCGTGGGCCGGCTCGCCGGTGCCGTTCCAGCGCTCCTGCAACACGCGTTTCAGATGGTCCTGGGCATAGGACCAGGCGTCGCCCTGGTTCGCGACATAGCCGGTCAGGATGCCGAGCGCCGTCGTCGTCCCGTCGCGCCCCAGCCGTTCGATGGTGCCGAGCAGCGGCGGTGTACCGGTGAAGCCAGCCGTCCCGGTGAGGAAGCGGCACATCTCGATCTCGGGATGGACACCGTCTTCGAGCCTGCGATAGAGCTTGAGCACGCCATAATCCTGCACCGCGATCGAGCTGTTCGACTGCTCGACGCCCAGCTGTCGGACCGCGGGCTCGCTCGGGAACGGCCGCTCGGCGAACTTGGAGCTTGGACGGAAAGCGGCCTTGCCGCCGCCGCGGAACGGCATTTCGCGGCCGGCGCCGATCGCCTCGATGGCGGCGAGCGCCCAGCCCGGATGGATGCCGCCGTCGTAGAGCGCGCCCTCGGCCCGGAAGCGCCGGACATGGGCGAGCGTCATCGGCTGCACCGCGGCGCGGGCCTCGGCCGTGGGGGCTCCCCAGACCAGGCCGAACGGCATCTGGTAATGCTGGATCCGGCCATCGGCGAGCGTCGTCTCGACGATCGCCAGGCTCCAGGGCTCGTCGGCGTCGCGGCGCGGCAGGTCCGCCGCGTCGACGATCTGCGCGGATGCGACCCCGACGTCCTTGGCGGCGAACCAGCGCTGCGTCGGCAGGAACTGGCGCAGCACCGCCCGGCCCAGTTCGGACGCCGCGGCACCGGTCAGGAACTCGTCCCAGCCGCTGCGCAGCACGAGCGTGACCGGCTCGACGCCGCCGTCGCGGCTGACCTCGAGCATGGCAAGACCGCCCTCGATCTGGCTCGGCTCCATGAGCTTGAACCAGAAGAAGCTGTGGCCGGCCATGGTCAGGTGATAAGGCCGGTCGAGGATCGGCGGGAAGGTCGACAGGCCCAGGAGCTCGACCGGCACCCGGCCGCGATAGGCCGAGAGGTCGAGCTCCACCGACTGTGCCGCCCGCGACAGATTGACGACGCACAGGACCAGCTCGTCGTCGATGCTGCGGACATAGGCCAGGAGCTTGCGGTTGAGCGGGTAGAGGAAGGTGAGTTTGCCGCGGCCCATGGACTTGAGATCGCGCCGGACCGCCATCAGCCGGCGGATCGAATTCAGCATGGAGGTGGGCGAGCGGCTCTGCGCCTCGACATTGACCGACAGGAAGCCGTATTCCGCATCCTGGATCGCCGGCAGGAACAAGCGCGCCGGGTCCGCGCGCGAGAAGCCGCCGTTGCGGTCGGGCGACCATTGCATGGGCGTGCGCACGCCGTCGCGGTCGCCCAGATAGAAATTGTCGCCCATGCCGATCTCGTCGCCGTAATAGAGCACCGGCGTGCCGGGCATCGAGAACAGGATCGAGTTCAAGAGGTCGATGCGCCGCCGGTCGTTCTGCATCAGCGGCGCCAGGCGCCGGCGGATGCCGAGATTGATCCGCATGCGCCGGTCGACGGCGTAGACGTCCCAGAGATAGTCGCGTTCCCGGTCCGTCACCATCTCGAGCGTCAGCTCGTCATGGTTCCTGAGGAAGATCGCCCATTGGCAGCCCTCCGGGATGTCCGGCGTCTGGCGCATGATGTCGGTGATCGGATGGCGGTCTTCTTGCGCCACCGCCATGTAGATGCGCGGCATCAGCGGGAAGTGGAACGCCATGTGGCATTGGTCGCCCTTGCCGAAATAGGGCAGCACGTCCTCCGGCCACTGGTTCGCCTCGGCCAGCAGCATCTTGTCCGGGTAGGAGGCGTCGATCTCGGCGCGCAGCGTGCGCAGGATCCCATGGGTTTCCGGCAGGTTCTCGTTGTTGGTGCCTTCGCGTTCGACGAGATAGGGCACGGCGTCGAGCCGGAGCCCGTCGACGCCGAGATCGAGCCAGAAGCGCATGACGTTCAGCACCGCGCGCACGACGGCCGGATTGTCGAAGTTCAGGTCCGGCTGGTGCGAATAGAACCGGTGCCAGTAATAGGCCTTGGCCACCGGGTCCCAGGCCCAGTTCGACGTCTCGGTGTCGAGGAAGATGATGCGCGTGCCGAGATAGCGCTGGTCGGTGTCGGACCAGACGTAGAAATTTCGATGGCTGGATCCGGCCTTGGCCCGGCGCGCACGGAGGAACCAGGGATGCTGGTCCGAGGTGTGGTTGATGACCAGCTCCGTGATGACGCGCAGGCCCCGGCGATGGGCCTCGCGCACGAAGGCCTTGAAGTCGGCCATGGTGCCGTAGGACGGGTTGATGTCCTTGTATTCGGCGATGTCGTAGCCGTCGTCGCGCAGCGGCGAGGGGTAGAACGGCAGGAGCCAGACGGCGGTGACGCCCAGATCCCGCAGATAATCGAGCTTCTGCGTCAGGCCGGCGAAATCGCCGATGCCGTCATTGTCAGAATCATAGAAGGACTTGATGTGCAGCTCGTAGATGATCGCGTCCTTGTACCAGTCGCGCGCGATCACGGGCCGGTCGGTCGCGCGCTCGGACGCGGCCTGCAGCAGGGGCTTCTGCCCCCGGCGGCTCATGATGGCGCCTCGATTCGCCGGACGCTCAGGATCATCGCGAGATAGGTTGCGGGATCGAGCAGCGTCGCCGCCGTGAAGGCGAGGCCCGCAACCGCCGGCAGACGGTCGCGCCGGGCCAGGAGATCGTCCGGGCTCAACGGGGACAAGGCGAGGAGGCGCGGTGCCGTCTGCATGCGTGCCCTTTCGATCGAATCGAGGGCGACGAGGCGGCGCTCGGCGCGTCTCTAGCCCGAGTTCTCTACCGACTACGCCGCCAACGGTTCCGTTCTTCGGGCGGTTCCCTCCGCCGCCGGGCGGGCGCCGATCCCAGTATTTGGCACTCATGGGGTGAGAGTGCTAAGATTCCCGTGCCGCTCTGCCGACGGGAAAAATGGACGCTTCCCGGTTGACCGGCGCCTCGGGTCTTTCCAGTCCCGGGGCCCGTGCCGCCGCTGTATTGCACTGGAGGATCTGCATGCATTTCCGCCCGCTGCACGACCGTGTGATCGTGCGCCGCATCGATGCCGAGGACAAGACCGCCGGCGGCATCATCATTCCCGACACGGCCAAGGAAAAACCGCAGCAAGGCGAGGTGGCCGCCGTCGGTCCCGGGGTCCGTGACCAGCAGGGTCAGCTGGTGCCGACCGAGCTCAAGGCCGGCGACCGCGTGCTGTTCGGCAAATGGTCCGGCACCGAGGTCAAGATCGACGGCGAGGACCTGCTCATCATGAAGGAGAGCGACATCCTCGGTGTGATCGAAGACGCCCAGCCGGTCGGCCAGGCCGCCTGACTGCCGCTCGCCATAACGCAAATCAGCAAGGGAGATAGGGGATATGGCTGCCAAGGAAGTGAAGTTCTCCGCCGACGCGCGCGAAAGGATGCTGCGCGGCGTGGACACGCTCGCCAATGCGGTCAAGGTCACCTTGGGCCCGAAGGGCCGCAACGTCGTCATCGACAAGTCGTTCGGTGCCCCGCGCATCACCAAGGACGGCGTGACGGTCGCCAAGGAGATCGAGCTCGAGGACAAGTTCGAGAACATGGGCGCCCAGATGGTCCGCGAAGTCGCGTCCAAGACGAGCGATATCGCCGGCGACGGCACCACGACCGCGACCGTGCTGGCCCAGGCGATCGTCAGGGAAGGCGCCAGGGCGGTGGCCGCCGGCATGAACCCGATGGACCTGAAGCGCGGCGTCGATCTCGCGGTCCACGCGGTCGTCGAGGACCTGAAGAGCCATGCCCGCAAGGTGACGCGCAACGACGAGATCGCCCAGGTCGCCACCGTCTCGGCCAACGGCGACACCGAGATCGGCAGCTTCCTCGCCGAGGCCATGCAGAAGGTCGGCAACGAGGGCGTCATCACCGTCGAAGAGGCGAAGAGCCTCGGCACCGAGCTCGAAGTGGTCGAAGGCATGCAGTTCGACCGCGGCTATGTCTCGCCCTATTTCGTGACCAATGCCGAGAAGATGCGGGCCGAGCTCGAGGAGCCCTACATCCTGATCCACGAGAAGAAGCTCTCGGGCCTGCAGGCGCTGCTGCCGGTGCTGGAGGGCGTGGTGCAGTCCGGCAAGCCGCTCCTCATCATTGCCGAGGACATCGAGGGCGAGGCCTTGGCGACCCTCGTCGTCAACAAGCTCCGGGGTGGCCTCAAGGTAGCGGCCGTCAAGGCGCCGGGCTTCGGCGACCGCCGCAAGGCGATGCTGGAGGACATTGCGATCCTGACCGATGGCCAGCTCATCAGCGAGGAACTCGGCATCAAGCTCGAGAGCGTCACCCTCGACATGCTGGGCCGCGCCAAGAAGATCATGATCGACAAGGAGAACACGACCATCGTCGACGGCGCCGGTGAGAAGGCTGCAATCGAAGGCCGCATTGCCCAGATCCGCGCGCAGGTCGAGGAGACGACCTCGGACTATGACCGGGAGAAGCTGCAGGAGCGGCTGGCCAAGCTCGCGGGCGGCGTCGCGGTCATCCGCGTCGGTGGCGCCACCGAGATCGAGGTCAAGGAGCGCAAGGACCGGGTCGACGACGCGCTGCATGCAACCCGCGCGGCGGTCGAGGAGGGCATCCTGCCGGGCGGCGGCGTCGCCTTGCTCAGGGCCTCGAAGGCGACCGAGGGCGTCGCGCCGGAAAATGACGACCAGAAGGCCGGTGTCGCCATCGTGCGCCGGGCGCTCCAGATGCCGGCGCGGCAGATCGCCGAGAACGCCGGCGCCGACGGCTCCATCATCGTCGGCAAGCTGCTCGAGCTTACCGACTACGACTGGGGCTACAATGCCGCGACCGGCGAGTACCAGGACCTGGTCGCCGCCGGTGTGATCGACCCGGTCAAGGTGGTGCGCACGGCGTTGCAGGACGCGGCCTCGATTGCCGGCCTGCTCATCACCACCGAGGCGCTCGTCGCCGAGAAGCCGAGGAAGACGGCCCCACCACCCATGCCCGGCGGCGGCATGGGCGACATGGACTTCTAGTCGACGCCATCTAGTCGGCATCCTCTCGTCGACGCTATTGGAGGGCCCGGGAAAACGCCCGGGCCCTTCGCTCGTGAAAGGGTGAACCTCCCGCCACCGACCCGCGATGGGGGCGCGGATTCGCCGGTGGGGGAGGCTCGACAGGCACGGCAGGAGGTATCCCGTACCTGTATCGAAAGTCGAATGCTCGGGAAGTCCGCCCGGTCTCGCCAGGTATTTGGCGATCGTCGAGCTCTCCGGCCAAGGTTGTTTGCGAATTTTTCGGATTGATTGAGAGAATATTTATTATCTTGGCCAAATATGTGGCCTGGATCGGTCTCTGGGCTCTATTAAAATATCTTTTATTTTTGCTTTGCGGTATTTGGTTAATGTTATTATATTTTTGTTCCAAGTCTGTAATAATATGCGCGCATTGATATCGTTGTCCTGCGGGTGGCGAGTTGTGGCGTCGCGGCAACAGCGTTCGAATTTGCCGACGCGTTCCGGCATGCTTGCTTGACCGGCGGGAGCCCGGCCGTATCTTCGGCCGCACAGGAGGTTAAACTTGTCGCGGCTGTGTGGGGGCACGCTACGGCAAACCTGACCGTCCGCACGACGCTCAGGCCTATCGAAGGCCAACGCCTACCATGAAGAAACTGCTTCTCCAGACGTCCGCGTTCGTCGCGGCGGGTCTTCTTGCGCACGGCGCCTACGCGCAGACCGCGAGTACCGATCAGCCGATCCAGATGAAGCTCGGCGGCCAGTACTACACCGGTGCTGCCGCCATGATCTCGCAGGACGATCAGCCGGGCGACGCCGCCTACAAGCGGCAGCCGGTCGGCTTCCAGGACTATTTCCTGATCCGCTTCCTCGGTTCGACGACCTTCTCGAACGGCATCACCGCCGGCGTCTTCACGCGCCTCAATGCGTTCAGCGCGCCGAACGCTGCGGCCAGCACGACGAACGGCTTCCAGAGCTCGAACAACACGACGATCAAGGACAGCTATATCTACCTGAGGAACGCCCAGAGCTGGGGCGAGGTGCGCATCGGCGACTTCAGCGACGTCCGCCGCGACGACGCGGTCGGCACCAATGCCGGCGTCACCGGCGATCAGAACACCGGTGCGAACTCGGCCGCGATCTATTTCTCGAACTCGCCCGTGTTCAACCTGACCACGCTCAACCTCGACAGCCGCGGCACGAAGATCGCGTACTACAGCCCGGTCATTGCCGGCTTCCATTTCGCGGCGAGCTACACACCGGACAAGGCGGGCGGCCACACGAACGGTCCGGGCAACATCGGCGACAACAACGGCCTGACCGACAACCAGACGAACGGCCTGACGCCGAGCCTGCTCAACAATGCGACGGCCTATAACTACTGGTCGCTGTCGACCGGCTGGGCCGGCACGGTCGGTCCGGCGAAGGTGGCATGGACCGCCGGCTACTCGACCGCGAGCCGCAAGGGCGCCTGCTCCAACAAGGTAGCGCTCGGCAACGACGCGCTCTCGAACGACTGCGTTCTGACCCCGACCAACAACGCCGACCCGCAGATCTACAACAGCGGCGTCCAGGTCAATTACGGCCCGTACGAGCTGGGCTTCGACTATGAGCTGTCGCAGGCGTTCCCGAACGGTCTGATGGGCACCGGCGCCGGCGTCGCGACCGCATTCAATGCGGTGGGCGTTCCGATCTCGTTCAGCACGCTCAAGACGAACGAGATGGTCAACAAGAACCTCGACCTCAACCTGTCCTACACGATCGGTGCCATCCGCATGGGCGTGGAATGGTCGCGCGGCGAGTATGAGGGCCTGACTGGCGACGCGAACGTCAAGCGGGCCGTGACCAACGACGTGATCCAGGTCGGTGCGACCTATTCGGTCGGGCCGGGCGTCAATCTCACGGGCATGATCCAGCAGACGCTCTATGACGCCGGCGGTGCCTATGTGCCGAACGGTGCCAATTTCACGTCGGGGACCGGCGGTGTGGCCGCCAACAACAACGTCTTCGCCAAGAATTTCGATTCGACGGCGCTCATCATGGAGACCTCGTTCCGCTGGTAAGCGGCGAGAGTCGTCCGATATTGCGAGGGGAGAGCGGTCATCCGCTCTCCCGTTTTTGCCGGCGCCATAAAACTTATTTCGCCCTAAAACATATTTTATTTGATGCGGTTGCCGAACTCGGGAGATTGAGCCGGGTACAGAGATCCCTTGCACCCTCACGTGACGGAGGAGGTGAATCTTGTCGCCCAGTTACGGCGATCCCAAGTCCATGGGCAGCATCGGCGCCGCGTCGCCGCACGCCACCCTTTCCGGCTCCACGTTCGGCACTGCCATGTCATCTGGTCTCGCTCGCGGAGCGCATATCCTGGTCGTCGAAGATGATCCCGACATGGGGCGGGAGATCGTCGCCGAGCTCGAGGCGCGCGATTATCTCGTGAGCCTGGCCGAGACCGGGCAAGACGGGCTCGCGGCCATACGGGCCGACGGGTCGGTCAAGCTGGTGATCGCCGACCGCATGTTGCCGGTGCTCGACGGGCTTTCGATGATCGAGGCGCTGCGCAGCGAGGCGATCGGCACGCCCGTGCTCATCCTGAGCGCGCTCGGCTCGGTCGACGACCGCGTCCGCGGCCTCAAGGCGGGCGGCGACGATTACCTGACGAAGCCGTTCGCCATGGACGAGCTGGCCGCGCGCGTCGAGGCACTGTTGCGCCGGCCGGCCGACACGCGCGCGACCGTGCTCCGCGTCGGGCCGCTGGAGATGGACCTCATCGATCGGACCGTGCATCGCGGTCCGCGGGAGATCGAGCTGCTGCCGCGCGAGTTCAAGCTGCTCGAATACATGATGCGGCGGCCGGATCAGACCATCACCCGGGCGATGCTGCTCGAGGAGGTCTGGCACTATCGCTTCGTGCCGCAGACGAACCTGATCGACGTGCACATGGGCAAGCTCAGGCACAAGATCGACGCGGACGGCGACGTGCCGATGATCGTCAGCGTGCGCGGGACCGGATTCATGCTCCGTGCGCCGGACTGAGCTCTTCCGCACGGCTCAGTTCAGGCTGGCGCTCGCCTTCACCACGGCACTCGCGGCCTGCATGCTCCTCACCTTCGGCTTCGTCTATTGGCAGACGGCGCTCGTCGAGACGGGGCGCATCCGCTATGAGATCGTCGACGAGGTCGAGAATGCGGCGAAGATCGAGACCGACGATCTGCTGCGCGACATCGATCTGCGCATCGCGGCCGACCTCCATCGGCTGAGCTACGCTGCCCTGTTCGATCCGGCCGGCAAGCTGCTGGCCGGCAACATCGCCGCCATTCCGGATGACTTGCCGATCGACGGGGCGGCCCACCGCATGCCGGCCGCCGCCATCGGCGGAGCCGCCGTCGGCGGCGTCGATCGGCGAGTGGCGGGAACGCGCCACGTCACGCTTGCGGCCCGGCATCGCGCCGACGGCGGCACGGTGATCATCGGCCGGGACATGACCGAGGTCGTCGTCCTGCGCCAGACCATTTCGCGCGGGCTGTTGCTCGGCATCGTGCCGAGCGTCGCCCTGTCCTTGATCTTCGGCATGCTGCTCAGCTCCCGCGCGCTCCGCCGGGTGCGGACCGTCCAGCAATCGATCGGCCACATCATGGGCGGCAACCTGCTGGAACGCCTGCCGACCCGCGGAACGGCCGACGATCTCGACAAGCTTGCCCTCGAGGTCAACCGCATGCTCGACCAGATCTGCCATCTGCTCGACGAGGTGAAGAGCGTCGGCGACAATATCGCCCATGACCTGCGGACGCCGCTCTCCGTCATGCGCGCGAAACTCGAGCGCGCGCTCGCCGCGACCGGGGCGGCGGATCTGGAGACGGTGGCGTCGAGCACGCTTGCCGACCTGGACAAGGCCTTTGCCATCATCACGGCGCTGCTGCGCATCTCCGAGATCGAGAACAGCCGGCGCCGGAGCGAGTTTGGCGCGGTGGACTTGCGTGATCTGCTGGCGGAGGTCTTCGATCTCTACGAGCCGCTGGCGGAGGCGAAATCGATCACCTTCACCGCACGACCGGCTGAGCGGCTGCCAGTCGTCACGGGCGACCGGGACCTCTTGATGGAGGCGGTCGCGAACCTCGTCGACAATGCGGTCAAATTCACGCCTGCGGGCGGGCGGGTCGAGCTCTCGGCGACGCTCGAGGCGCAGGTCCCGGTCATCCGGATCGTCGACAGCGGCCCCGGCATCGCCGCCGCCGAGCGGAAATCCGTGCTGAAGCGCTTCTACCGCTCGGACAAGAGCCGGCACGTCGGCGGCCATGGCCTGGGCCTGAGCCTGGTCGCGGCGATCGCCCGGCTGCACGGCTTCTGCCTGCACATCGGCGACGGTATGCCGGGGGCGATCGTGGAACTCCGCTGCCAACCGGTTGATCCGGCAGATTTGCCGGCGGACTGATCAGCCGGCCTCGAGGCTTTCCCCGATATCCGTCTCGATCGTCCGCACCAGATCGTCGAGCGGCAGGTCGTTCTCGTTGCGGCCGAACGGGTCCTCGAGCTCGTCGCCGATCGCGTCGAGCCCGAAGAACGTATAGCTCACGACCGCGACGAGGATGGGCGTGCTCCAGCCGAGCTGCGGTGCCACGCCGAATGGCAGCAAGCAGCAGAAGAGATAGGTCGTGCGGTGGATCAGCAGCGTATAGGCGAACGGCAGCGGCGTATTCTTGATCCGCTCGCACGCGGCCTGGACCTCGCTCATCTCCACGAGCCGGCTCTCGAGCAGCATGTAGCGCCACTCGCTGATCCGGCCTTCGTCGGCGAGCCTCGAGCATTCCTGTCCGATCTGGTCCAAGAGCCGGTTCGTCGCGTTGGCGCTGCCAGGACGCACGGGGCCAAGCGTGCCCCAGGTCCGGCAGGCGTCGGCCTCGCTCGTCCCGTCCAGGCGCGCTCGGAGCGCGTGGGCATAGGCGCAGACGGCGCGCAGCAGCCGTCGCCGGTCGACCGGCAGCGCCATGGTCTCGCGGGCGAAGGATCGCGCCGCGACGATGAGCCGGCCCCATTGCTTGCGCGCCTCCCACCAGCGGTCATAGCAGGCGTTGTTCCGGAAGCTCAGGAAGACCGAGATCGAGATGCCGATGAAGCTGAACGGTGCTATGCCGAACGCGGACAGCGGATCGCCGTGGAGCTTCGTCCAATAGACGACACCGCAGGCGAGCGTGGTGAGCATGGCGACCTTCCACGCGATGAGGCGGATGATCGAGCCGCGCACGGCGAACAGGATCTCCCGGAGCCCGGCGCGGGATCTTGGGGTACTGGTCGATCTCTCCGGCATCATGGGTCGCGGGTCCGTAAGCTTTTGACCGCCAGGCGGTCGGGCGGTGGCGGAACGTGGTTAGCCGTATCGGCCAAGTCCAATCGTTAGATCAGATCCTGCGATAGGAGGATCCTATCAAGCCGATCCGGTGGGCCACATGCTGCAGCATGTGGCTCCGTCTTCGCAGCTTCTCTGCTGAAAGGCTATAATATTAAAATATTTTTTAGAGAGTTATTGTCCTGATTGCTTGTTGTGAAACTATAAATCCGATTTTAAAATTGTGAACATTGTAGGAATTTGATTTCGACCCTACTCAATTGATGCGGAAATGTTTCGAACGATCCGCATCAATATTGAGGAGTGCCGAAGAATGAAAGCGATTCCCCATCGTTTCGCGTTGCTGATCTGTGCGGCGCTGGCCATGACCGCGCTTGCCGCCTGCAGTGACGTGCATCCGCTCCAGACCGCGGCCGCGCAGCACGAGGACAATCCCAGCGTCAAGTAATGCCGTCGGACCCGTCGAGAGCACGGCGCCGGCTGGCGCCATGCTCTCCCGGGTCCTTCTGTCTTTCGTTCCCATGATCCCGGAGTCGCCATGACCGGCATCGTCAAGATAGCGCTCAGCCGGCCGTATACCTTCGTCGTGATGGCGGTGCTGATCTTGATTTTCGGCACGGTCTCGGCGCTGCGCACGCCGACCGATATCTTCCCGAACATCAATATCCCGGTGATCAGCGTCGTCTTTTCCTACACCGGCCTGCCGCCGGACGACATGGCGGGACGGGTCGTCGCCTTCTACGAGCGTGCGCTCACCGGCAGCGTCAACGACATCGAGCACATCGAGTCCCAGTCGATCCCGAACTACGGCGTCATCAAGATCTTTTTCCAGCCGACGGTGAACATCAACGCGGCCTTGGCCCAGGTCACCGCCATGTCGCAGACCGTGCTGAAGCAGATGCCGGCCGGCATCACGCCGCCGCTCATCCTGAGCTTCAACGCATCGAGCGTGCCGGTGCTGCAGCTGGCGCTCTCCAGCGACACGCTGTCGGAGACCAAGCTCTACGACTACGGCACGAGCTTCATCCGCCCGCAATTGACCTCGGTGCCGGGAGCGGCGATCCCGCTGCCTTATGGCGGCAAGGTGCGCCAGGTGCAGGCTGACCTCAACCAGCAAGCGCTGCACAGCTACGGCATTTCCGCGAACGACGTGGTGAACGCGCTCTCGCTGCAGAACCTGATCACGCCGGTCGGGACCCAGAAGGTCGGCAAGCTCGAATACACGGTGAACTTGAACGATTCGCCGAGCGAGATCGAGGCGTTCAACGACCTGCCGATCAAGACCGTCAACGGCACGGTCGTCTATATGCGCGACGTCGCCTATGTGCATGACGGCAGCCCGCCGCAGACCAGCGTCGTCCATGTCGACGGCAAGAGTGCGGTACTCCTGGGTGTCGTCAAGTCGGGCTCGGCCTCGACCCTCGACATCATCTCCGGCATCAAGGCGCTGCTGCCTCATGTGGCGGAAAGCCTGCCCGCGAGCCTCCATCTGACCGCGGTCGGCGACCAGTCCTTCTATGTGACGAGTGCCGTCACCAGCGTGGTGCGCGAGGGTCTGATCGCGGGCGCGCTCACCGCCCTGATGATCCTCCTGTTCCTCGGCAGCTGGCGCTCGACGCTCATCATCACCGTCTCGATCCCGCTCGCCATCCTGACGGCGCTCACGGCGCTTTCGCTGCTGGGCGAGACGATCAACGTCATGACCCTGGGCGGCCTGGCGCTTGCCGTCGGCATCCTGGTCGATGACGCGACCGTGACGATCGAGAACATCAACCGCCATATGGAGGCGGGCGACGAGATCGAGCCGGCGATCCTCTCCGGCGCGCACGAGATCATGATCCCGGCGACCGTGTCGCTCGGCTGCATCTGCATCGCCTTCCTGCCGATGTTCGGGCTCGGCGGCGTCGCGGGCTATCTGTTCCGCCCGCTGGCCGAGGCGGTCGTCTTCGCGCTGATGGCGTCCTATGCGCTCACCTACACGCTGGTGCCGACCATGGCGCACCATCTGCTGCGCCATCAGGCCCATCATGCAGTAGGCCCCGGCCGCAATCCGCTCGTCCGGTTCCAGCAGGCGTTCGAGCGTCGCTTCGAGCGGATCCGCGTCGGCTATCAGGGCGTCCTGCAGCTGGCGCTCGGGCATCCGCTGAAGCTCATCGGCGGCGTGCTGGGCGTGAGCCTGCTTTCGCTGGCGCTCGTGCCGACGCTGGGCGAGGATTTCTTCCCGAACGTCGACGGCGGCCAGATCAAGCTGCATGTGCGCGCACCGACCGGCACGCGCATCGAGGAGACGACCAAGCTCTGCGATGCGGTGAGCGCCGAGATCGAGAAGATCATTCCCAAGAGCGAGATCGACGGCGTCGTCGTCAATGCCGGCATCACCGCGAGCGGCATCAACACCGCCTACAACAATTCGGGCACGATCGGCGTCGAGGATGCCGACATCCTGGTCAGCCTCAAGCCCGGCCACGCGCCGACGGACGGTTACGTCAAGACCTTGCGCACGCGGCTGCCGCGCTTGTTCCCGGGCAATTCCTTCGCTTTCCTGCCGGCCGATATCGTGAGCCAGGTCCTGAATTTCGGCGCGCCCGCGCCGATCGATCTGCAGCTCGTCGGCAACGACGTCGCGGCCAGCCGCAAATACGCGAACGAACTTCTGGAACGGATCCGCCACGTGCCGGGCATCGCCGACGCGCGGATCCAGCAGGCGTTCAGCCAGCCGACGCTCGACGTCAATTTCAACCGGTCGCTGGGTAGTTTGGTGGGCCTGAACGAGCGCGATGCGGCCACGACCATGCTCGACACGCTCTCGGGCAGCTCGCAGACGGACCCGACCTTCTGGCTCAACCGCAAGACCGGCGTCTCCTATCCGGTCTCGATCCAGACGCCGCCGCGCGACATCGGCACCATGAGCGGGCTCGAGGCGATCCCGGTGACTGCGGGCACCGGGACGGGTTCGCAACTGCTGGGCGGCCTCGCCACCATCAAGCGTTCGCCCAGCGATGCGGTCGTCTCGCACTATAATGTGCGCACCACGATCGACATCTATGCCACGACCCAGGGGCGCGACCTGGGTGCGGTCGCGGCCGACATCCGCCAGATCATGCAGCAGACCGCCCACGACCTGCCGCGCGGCGCCGATCTCGTGCTGCGCGGTCAGGTCGCGACCATGACGAGCGCATACCAGCAGCTCTTCACCGGCCTCGCCTTCGCGATCGTGCTCATCTACCTGCTGATCGTCGTCAATTTCCAATCCTGGCTCGACCCGTTCGTCATCGTGCTGGCGCTGCCGAGCGCGCTTGCGGGCATCGCCTGGATGCTGTTCGCGACCGGGACGACGCTCTCCGTGCCGGCGCTGACCGGTGCCATCATGTGCATGGGGGTCGCGACCGCGAACAGTGTGCTCGTCATCAGCTTCGCACGCGAGCGGCTCGCGGCCGGCGCCGATGCCGTCACGGCCGCGTTCGAGGCGGGCAGCACGCGCTTCCGGCCGGTGCTCATGACGGCGCTCGCCATGATCATCGGCATGCTGCCCATGGCGATCGAGCCGGGCCAGAACGCACCGCTCGGCCGGGCGGTGATCGGCGGCCTGCTGTTCGCGAGCTCAGCCACGCTCGTCTTCGTCCCGGTCCTGTTCAGCGTCGTCCACGCCCGCGACCGCCGGTCCGCGGCCGAACCCTCCATGTCCTCCGATCGGAACCACTCATGACCGAGGTCCCCGTCAAGCTTCCCAGCGCCCGCCGGCTGCTCGCGTTCGGCGCGGCGGCGCTCGTGGTCGCCGGCGCCATCCTCGCGCGCGGCCTGATCGAGCGCGCGCGGACGAGGAGCGCGCTCGATACCTGGACGAACGACCAGGCCGTCCAGACGGTGGCGCTCGCCAAGATCGAACAGAACGCCGCCTTCAGGACCCTGTCGCTGCCGGGCACGATCCAGCCCTACAACCGGGCCGCCATCTATGCCCGCGTCAGCGGCTATCTGAAGAGCTGGAACGAGGATATCGGCGCCCATGTCACGACCGGGCAGCAGCTCGCGTCGATCGACACGCCGGATCTCGACCAGCAGCTCGACCAGGCCAAGGCAGACCTGGCGAGTGCCGAGGCCAATGCGGCACTCGCCGATCTCACGGCGAAGCGCTGGCGGGCGCTCGTCGCCTCGCAGGCGGTGGCGCAGCAGGCAGTCGACGAGAAGGCGGGCGACGCGGCGGCGAAGAAGGCCGTGGCCGAGGCGGCGCGCGCCAATGTCCGCCGCCTCGAGGCGCTCGAAGCGTTCAAGAATGTCGTGGCGCCGTTCGACGGCGTGGTGACCGCGCGCAAGACCGACATCGGCGCGCTCATCAACGCCGGCAGCGGTGCGGGCCAGGAGCTGTTCGAGATCGCCGACCTGCACAAGGTCCGGATCTACGTCCAGGTGCCGCAGGCCTTCACCGCTGAGCTGCATCCGGGGCTCAAGGCTAAGTTCGTCCTGCCGGAAAATCCCGGGCAGCCTTATGACGCGACGCTGGTCACGACGTCGAACGCCGTCGACAGCGGCTCGCGCAGCATGCTGGTCGAACTCCAGGCGGACAATCCCGACGGCCGGCTCGCCGCCGGCACCTATTGCGAGGTGCAGTTCCAGGTGCCGGGCGACCCCCATGTCGTGCGTCTGCCGGCGACGGCGCTCGTCCCGGTCGACAAGGGCGTCGAGGTCGCCGTGGTCGGCCCGGACGACAAGGTCGCGATGACGCCGATCAAGCTCGGCCGGGATTTCGGCGACACGGTCGAGGTCACGGCCGGCCTCAAGCCCACCGACCGGGTAATCGACAGCCCCGCCGAGACGCTCCAGGCCGGCGATGCGGTGCGGGTGCAGGCGCCGGCCGCCGATCAGGTCGCGGGCGCTGCTCCGGCGAAGGCGGACTAGGCGATGTCCTCCCGGCTGATCGGTGTTCTGGGCCTGGCGGCGACGTTGAGCGCCTGCAACCTCGCTCCCGACTATCACCCGCCGCTTGTCGCTGTGCCGGCCACCTACAAGGAGACCGGGCCCTGGCAACCGGCAGCACCGTCCGACGACCGGCCGCGCGGGGCGTGGTGGCAGCGCTTCACGGACCCGACGCTCGACCGGCTCGAGCCGGAGATCGACACGGCGAACCCGGATCTGGCTGCGACGGTCGCCCGCTACGACCAGGCGCGCGCGCTTGCGGCCGAAGCCGAGGCCGGGCTCGACCCGCAGGTCGGCCTCGGCGCCAGCCTCACGGCCAATCGGCAATCGAAGACGCGGCCCTTGCGCGGCTCGAGCCAGCCGAACTTCTACGGCGCCAACCAGGCGGCGGTGACGGCCGGCTACGAGATCGACCTCTGGGGCAAGCTCCACAATGAGGCCGCGTCCGGCACGGCGCTCGCGCAGGCGAGTGCGGCCGATCTCGCGTCCATGCGCCTGAGCCTCGAGGCGGAGCTCGCCACCGACTATTTCACGCTGCGCGGCCTCGATGCCAACGCCAGGCTGCTGACGGACACGGCCGACGCCTACCAGAAGGCGCTCGACCTGACCCGCACGCTGTTCCAGGGCAAGATCGCGTCCAGCCTCGACGTCTCGCGCGCCGAGACTCAGCTCGAGACGGCGAAGGCGCAGCTCTCCGATGTGACCGCGCGGCGCGCGCTCATGGAGCATGCGATCGCGAGCCTGGTCGGCCAGCCGGCCGGCGGCTTCTCGATCCCGAGCGAGGTCCGGCCCTTCACCCTGCCGGACGTGCCGGCGAGCGTGCCGTCGACCCTGCTCGAGCGCCGGCCGGACATCGCCGCGGCCGAGCGCACGGTCGCCGCCGCCAACAGCGAGATCGGCGTCGCGCGTGCCGCTTTCTACCCGTCACTGTCGCTGAACCTGCTCGCCGGCTTCCAGAGCAGCGGCCTCAATCTCTTGAGCCTGCCGAACAGCTTCTGGTCGGTCGGCCCCGACGTCAGCCTGCCGCTCTTCACCGGCGGCCGGCTCGAAGCCGAGGAATCCGCGGCCTACGCCCGGTTCCGCGAGGCGAGCGGGAATTACCGCGCGACCGTGCTCGCCGCCTTCCAGGAGGTCGAGGACAATCTGGCTGAACTCCATGGGCTGGGCGAGGCGTCCCAGCATGAAGAGGCCGGCGTCACCGCGGCCCAGCATGCGCTCGACGTGGCGCTCAGCCTCTATCACGAGGGCGCGTCGAGCTATCTCGAGGTCGTAACCGCGCAGACCGCCCTGCTGCAGGCACAGCAGGCCGCCCTCGATTTCCGCACACGGCGGCTCACGGCCGACGTTGGCCTCATCCGCGCGCTCGGCGGCGGCTGGGACACGACGGACCTGCCGTCCGAAGCGGCCGCGACGAAGCTCGCCGCCAATGTCTTGGAGAGCGGCCCTGCCGCGCAAGGGAGTGAAAAGTGACGAAATTATCAGTCGGATTCGGTCTCGCGTCGGTGCTGAGCCTCGTGCTCGCGTCGTCCTTCGGCTATCTGACGACGCAGCGTGCTCATGCAGCCCCACCCAATGTAACCTCGGCTGACGCGACGCCGCCCGTCTATCGGCCGGTCACGAGCGACCTCATGAACGCGATCATCCAGCCGCGGCACATCAAGCTCTGGCTGGCCGGCCAGGCGCAGAACTGGGTGCTGGCGGATTACGAGCGCCATAACCTGCAGGGCGCCTTCGCCCGCATGGCGACGGCGATTCCCGACTACAAGGGGTCGAAGATGACCGACCTGATCGACGCCTTCACGTCGCAGCCGTTCGCCGATCTCGACGCGGCGATCAAGGCCAAGGATCAGGCCCGCTTTGCCCAGGCCTACGGCGCGCTGACCGACGGCTGCAACGCCTGCCACCAGTCGACCGACCATGCCATGGCTGTGGTCAAGGTGCCCGATCGGGACGTCTTCCCGGACCAGGAATTCGCCGAGCCGCACTCGTGAGGAGGCGTTTGGGCGCCGCCTCAGGCGGCGCCCAAACGCACTGCGGGCTCAGGCGCTTCCAGATTGCGCTGGCGCCAGCGGTACGGCGTCTCGCCGACGAACCGCTTGAACACGGTCGTGAAATGCGCATGGGTCTGGAAGCCGACGCTAAGCGCGATCTCGATAACGCTCGTGCGCGGGTCGAGCAGCATGCGCTGGGCGTGATGGATGCGGCGGCGCAGGATGTATTCGTGCGGCCGAAGGCCGGTCGTCGCCCGGAACTGGGTGGAAAAATAGGTCGGCGACAGGCCGGCTACTTCGGCCAGGTCCGGCAGGCTGATCGGCTCCGCCAAATTCGCCTCGATATGGTCGAACGCCCGTTTCAGCCGCCATTTCGGCAGGCCGGGCGGGGTCCGGCGATCCGGCGCCTCGGCATCTTGGCCAGGCTGCGCCAGAAACTGGATCTCGAGCGACAGGCCGGCACCGTCCCGCGTCTCGGCCCGGACCGTGACGTTGGCCGGCAGGATTCTCAGCAATTCGGGGTCCTGATCGACCCGGAGATCGGAAATCTGCAGGCTGAACGCCCCATTATGCTGACGCCGCATCCTGACGATCGCGGGACCATGGGCAGCACCTGGCCGGAGGGCAGGGCTCGCGGCAATTTGCGAGGTCACGAAATCTATCTTCTCGCAGGACATTGCCTGTCTCCTCGAAGCCTGTTTCCTCCCGACTTCGAGACACAAGCTGGCCTGATCCGGCTGAAGTCTCCAATGCAGGCTCGGCACAACGACATGCCCATCCGGCATATCCGTTCGCCGGTGCTGCTTCATCGCAAGATATCGAAGTTTTTGGAAAACCCTTGATCGCCAGGCGTGATAAATTATCCCGATCATAAGGCGCGATAGATGTTCTCGATCGTGGGAACGGTCCGTCGCCCCGGATATCCGCTCGGCTTCGCAGAGGAGTTCATTGAAATGGAACTGAGCCGCCGCGGTTTCATCAAGCTCACCGGCGCCGGCTTGGCGGCCTCAAGCCTGGGTGTCCTTGGGTTCGGTTCGGCCGGCGAGGCGCTCGCGGCCTCGGTCCGCCCCTTCAAGCTGACGGCCGCGACCGAGACCCGGAACACCTGTACCTATTGCTCGGTCGCCTGCGGCATCCTGATCTACAGCATGGGCGACAAGGCCAAGAACGCGCGCTCCAACATCATCCATATCGAGGGCGACCCGGACCATCCGGTCAACCGCGGCACGCTCTGCCCCAAGGGCTCGGCGCTGCTCGACATCGTGCATGCGCCGACGCGCCTCAAATATCCGCAGTACCGCGCCCCCGGCGCCAAGGAATTCAAGCGCGTCTCGTGGGATTTCGCGCTCGACCGCATCGCCACGCTCATGAAGCAGGACCGCGACGCCAATTTCGTCGCGAAGAATGCGGCCGGCACCACGGTCAACCGCTGGACCAGCACGGGCATGCTGGCGGCCTCGGCCGCGTCCAGCGAGACCGCCTATCTCACCTGGAAGGTCGCCCGTTCCTTCGGGATGGTCGTCTTCGATAACCAGGCGCGTGTCTGACACGGACCGACGGTGGCCAGTCTGGCTCCAACATTCGGTCGCGGTGCAATGACCAACACCTGGCAGGACATCAAGAATGCCAACGTGGTGCTGGTGATGGGCGGCAATGCCGCCGAGGCGCACCCGTGCGGCTTCAAGTGGGTCATCGAGGCGAAGATCGAGAACAAGGCCAAGCTGGTCGTGGTCGACCCGCGCTTCACGCGCACGGCCTCGGTCGCCGACGTCTACGCGCCGATCCGCCCGGGAACCGACATCGCATTCCTGAGCGGCGTCATCCGCTATCTTCTGGAAAAGGACCAGATCCAGCACGCGTACGTGCGCGCCTATACCAATGCCGGCCTGATCGTGAAGGACGGCTTCGGCTTCGAGGACGGGCTCTTCACCGGCTACAAGGAGGACAGCCACAGCTACGACAAGTCGAGCTGGGACTACGAGCTCGACGAGCAGGGCTTCGCCAAGATCGACGACAGCTGGCAGCATCCGCGCTGCGTCATCAACCTCCTGAAGCAGCATGTCGAGCGCTATACGCCCGAGATGGTGTCGCGCATCTGCGGCACGCCGCAGGACAAGTATCTCGAGATCTGTGCCCTGTTTGCCGGGACGGCGGCCCCGGACAAGGCGCTCACCAGCCTGTTCGCGCTCGGCTGGACGCAGCATTCGATCGGCGCCCAGAACATCCGCACCATGGCGATGGTCCAGCTGCTCCTGGGCAACATCGGCGTGGCCGGCGGCGGCATGAACGCGCTGCGCGGTCATTCCAACATCCAGGGCCTGACCGACGTGGGCCTGCTGTCGAATTCGATGCCCGGCTACATGACCCTGCCGCAGGACAAGGAACTGAGCTTCGAGCAGTACATGCAGTCGCGGCTGTTCAAGCCGCTCCGGCCCGGCCAGACGAGCTACTGGCAGAACTATCGCAAGTTCTTCGTCAGCTTCCAGAAGGCGGTCTATGGCGACGCCGCCAAGGCCGAGAACGACTGGGCCTACGACTGGCTGCCCAAGCTCGACGTCGACAATTACGACATCATCCGCGCGTTCGAGATGATGAACAACGGCCAGATGAACGGCTACATCTGCCAGGGCTTCAACCCGATGCAGGCGTTCCCGGACCGGGGCAAGATCCGCAAGGCCCTGGGCAAGCTCAAGTATCTGATCGTCATGGATCCGCTCGACACCGAGACGTCGCGCTTCTGGGAGGATCACGGCCCGCAGAATCCGTCCGATCCGGCGAGCATCGGGACCGAGGTGTTCCAGCTGCCGACGACCTGCTTCGCCGAGGAGAACGGCTCGCTCGTCAATTCGGCGCGCTGGCTGCAATGGCATTGGAAGGCGGCCGAGCCGCCGGGCGAGGCGCAGAGCGACATCTGGATCATGGCCGGCATCTTCCACCGGATGCGCGACATGTACCGCAAGGACGGCGGCGCCTTCCCCGACCCGATCTTGAACCTGACCTGGCACTATACCGACCCGGTCGATCCGGACCCGGAGGAGCTGGCGAAGGATATGAACGGCCGGACGCTCGTCGACCTCAAGGACGCGACGGGGGCGGTGGCGCTCAAGGCCGGCCAGCTCCTGGACGGCTTCGCCCAGCTCAAGGACGACGGCACGACCGCGTCCGGCTGCTGGATCTTCTCGGGCAGCTTTACCGAGAAGGGCAACCAGATGGCGCGCCGGGATGCGAGCGACCCGCGCGAGCAGGGCATCGCGCCCAACTGGGCCTGGGCGTGGCCCGCCAACCGGCGCATCCTCTACAACCGCGCCAGTGCCGACCTCTCGGGCAAGGCCTGGAACCCGGCGAAGCCCATCATCGAATGGGACGGCAGCCGCTGGGTCGGCATCGATGTGCCGGACTATGGGCCGACGACGAAGCCGTCCGACGCGGTTGGACCCTTCATCATGAACGCGGAGGGCACGGCGCGCCTGTTCGCGCGCAGCACGATGGCGGAAGGCCCGTTCCCGGAACATTACGAGCCGTTCGAGTCGCCGGCGACCAACCTCCTGCACCCGAAGGTCAAGTCGAACCCGGCGGCGCGCGTGTTCGACCATGACCGGGCCAACTTCGGCACGGCGGCGGAGTTCCCCTATGTGGCGACGACCTATCGCCTCACCGAGCATTTCCACTATTGGACCAAGCACGCGCTCATCAATGCCGTGCTGCAGCCGGAGGAATTCGTCGAGGTTGGCGAGGCGCTGGCCAAGGAGAAGGGCATCGAGCAGGGCGGCTGGGTGCGCGTCTTCTCCAAGCGCGGCGCGATCGTGTGCAAGGCCTATGTGACGAAGCGCATCAAGCCGCTGATGGTCGACGGCAAGCCGACCCACGTGATCGGCGTGCCGCTGCATTGGGGCTTCACCGGCCAGGCGCGCAAGGGCTACGGCGCCAATACGCTGACGCCCTCGGTCGGCGACGCCAATACCCAGACGCCGGAGTTCAAGGCGTTCCTGGTCAATATCGAAAAGACAAGCGCCCCGGTGGCCTGATCCCGCGGCCTGAAGGAGCCAATGATGGCAGATCTGCAGTCCCAGGATTACATCCGACGCTCGGCGACGACGCTGACACCGCCGTCGGTGCGCCACCATGAGCAGGAGGTGGCGAAGCTGATCGACGTCAGCCGCTGCATCGGCTGCAAGGCGTGCCAGTCGGCCTGCATGGAATGGAACGACCTCAGGCCCGAGGTCGGGCACTTCGAGGGTGCCTACGATAACCCGGCCGACCTCGGGCCGAGTGCGTGGACGCTCATGCGCTTCACCGAGTACGAGAACGAGCAGGGCAATCTCGAGTGGCTGATCCGCAAGGACGGCTGCATGCATTGCGAGGACCCGGGCTGCCTCAAGGCATGCCCGGCGCCGGGCGCCATCGTGCAATACGCCAACGGCATCGTCGACTTCATCAGCGAGAACTGCATCGGCTGCGGCTATTGCGTCAAAGGCTGCCCGTTCGATATCCCGCGCATCAGCCCCGTCGACCACAAGTCCTATAAGTGCACGCTCTGCTCGGACCGTGTCGGCGTCGGCCTCGAGCCGGCCTGCGTCAAGGCGTGCCCGACCGGCGCCATCATGTTCGGCGCCAAGACGGACATGCAGGTCTGGGCCGGCGAGCGGGTCGAGGATCTGAAGTCGCGCGGCTTCGAGCATGCCGGGCTCTACGATCCGCCGGGCGTCGGCGGCACGCACGTGATGTATGTCCTGCACCATGCCGACAAGCCGTCGCTCTATGCCGGGCTGCCGGACGAGCCGAAGATCAGCGACTTCGTCGGCTTCTGGAAGGGGGCGATCAAGCCGCTGGCGCTTGCCGGCGTGGCGCTCACGGCGGTGGCCGGGTTCTTCCACTGGATCGTCGCCGGGCCGAACGAGGTGCAGCCGGAGGACGAGGCCGAGGCGCGGCATCTGCTCGAGGGTAAGGAGCGCAGGTCATGAGCTACCCCAAGGGCACCATGATCCGCCACACGACCACGACGCGGATCAATCACTGGATCACCGGCGGCTGCTTCGTGCTGCTGCTGCTGTCGGGCCTGTCGATGTTCCACCCGATGCTGTTCTTCCTGTCGGCCCTGTTCGGCGGCGGGCAATGGACGCGCGCGATCCATCCGTGGATCGGCGTCTTGCTGTTCCTGAGTTACGCCGGCCTCATCGTGCAGTTCTGGCGCGAGAACCTGCCGAACCGTGCCGACCTCGACTGGACGCTGGCCCTCAACAAGGTGCTCGTGAACGAGGAGGAGGGCGTGCCCGAGGTGGCGCGCTTCAACGCCGGCCAGAAATTCGTCTTCTGGTCCATGGCGCTGCTGGTGCCGGTGCTGTTCTTCACCGGTCTCGTGATCTGGGAATATTATTTCTTCCCCTACACCTCGATCGAGGTGCAGCGCGTGGCGCTCTTGATCCACAGCCTCGCCGCGATTGGCGCGATCATCGTCTGGATCATCCATGTCTATGCCGCACTCTGGGTCAAGGGCTCGATGCGCGCGATGACCCAGGGCTACGTGACGCCCGGCTGGGCCTGGCGGCATCATCGCAAATGGTTCCGCAGCCTGGCCGAGACCGGATCGCCTGGTCCGACGCCGCGCATCACGACACCACGCACCACGAGGGAGGGGCGGTGAGACAGGGCGAGGTAGCACCCAAGGGCTCCTGGATCGGCAACCCGACGGGCGGCGTCTCGGCGCCAGAGGCGGTGATCCTGCCCGATCCCGCCCGACGCTTCCTGCGTACCGCCGCCAGGCTCGAGGCCCTGTCAGCGGGGCATCCGATGGCGGAATGGCTCGGCTTCATGGCCCTCTTGGCGCGGGCGCAGCATGGCGCCGCCACGGCCCTCGGGCCCGTCGCGGGTCCCGCGCCAGAGGCGGTGCGGCAGGCGGTCGAGGCACGCATGCCGCCGCTCGCCGCCGACGGCCACCGGCGAGACCCCGCCTGGCGCCTGACGCTCCGCTTCCTCCTCGACGGCTTCGACGCGAGCGCCGTCCCGGCGCCGGTGCGCGACGTCATCGCGAACCTGCGCGACCGCGATGCCGCGGCGCTCGAGGCGCTCGCCGATGATTTCCTCACCGGTGGCGTGGCGCCGGCCGACGTCGGCGCCGCGCTCTATGTCGCGGCGGCGCTGCAGGTCTATTTCTCCCGGCTCGCCGCGGACCTGCCCGTCGAGGCCCTGCGCCTGTTGCCGGAGCGTGGGCTCTGCCCGTGCTGCGGCTCGACGCCGGTCGCCGGCATCGTGACCGCCTCGGGTGCGACGCCCGGCGCGCGCTATCTCCACTGCTCGCTCTGCGCCACGGCCTGGAACCATGCGCGCGCGGTCTGCATCACCTGCGGCCAGTCGCGCTCGCTCGCCCAGCGCGGCATCGACGGCGACAGCGGCGCCGTCAAGGCCGAGACCTGCGACGAGTGCCATAGCTACGCCAAGATGCTGTACCAGGCGCAAGACACGCAGGTCGACGCGGTCGCCGACGATCTCGCGAGCCTGGGCTTGGACGTGCTCGTCGCCGAGGCCGGCTGGCTGCGCCATGCGCCCAATCCCCTGCTGCTCGTCGGATAAGCCGGGCGCTCCTCGTTGAAGGTCCTCTTATGTCGCTTCCCCTTCCTCGCCTGACCGAACTCGCGCATGGCGGCGGCTGCGGCTGCAAGCTGGCACCGTCGGTGCTGCAGCAGCTGTTGGCAGAACAGCCGCGGATGGCTCCCTATGCGCAGCTGCTCGTCGGCACGGAGACGGGCGACGACGCCGCGGTCTGGCAGATCGACGACCAGCATTGCGTTATCGCTACTACCGACTTCTTCATGCCCATGGTCGACGACCCGCGGGATTTCGGCCGGATCGCCGCCGCGAACGCCATATCGGACGTCTATGCCATGGGTGGCAAGCCGATCATGGCGCTCGCCATCCTGGGCATGCCGCTCGGCAAGCTGCCGGTCGAGGCGGTGCGCGAGATCCTCGCAGGCGGTGCGTCGGTCTGTGCCGAGGCCGGCATTCCGGTCGCCGGCGGCCATTCGATCGACGCGCCGGAGCCGATCTACGGCCTGGCCGTGATCGGGCTCGCCCGGCCCGGCGACATAAGGCGCAATTCCGGTGCCAGGCCCGGCGATGCGCTGATCCTGACCAAGGGCATCGGCGTCGGCATCTATTCCGCGGCCTTCAAGAAGCAGGCGCTCAGCGATGCCGCCTATGCCGAGATGATTGCGTCCACCACGCTCCTGAACTGGATCGGCGCTAGGCTGGCGCTAGACGAAGACGTGCACGGCATGACCGACGTGACCGGCTTCGGCCTGCTCGGCCACGGGCTCGAGATGGCGCGCGGCAGCGGCGTCCGGCTCGACATCGACTACCGGCAGATCCCGTTCCTCCAGGAGGCCGAGACTCTGGCCGAGACGGGCTATGCCACCGGTGCCTCTCAGCGCAACTGGGCGAGCTACGGCGACGGGGTGGTCCTGCCGCCGGACTTGGCCCCCTGGCGGCGCACGCTCTTGACCGATCCGCAGACCTCGGGCGGCCTGCTCGTCGCCTGTGCCGCGGCACGCGCAGCCTCGCTCGCAGCCGAGATCGAGGCCGCGGGCTATCCGCGCGTCCGGATCATCGGCGCGGCCACCGCAGGCGAGCCGGCGGTCCGCATCGGCTGACGGCATTCATCAGGCCACGCCGCGGGAGGAAGGTGGCGGAAGAGAGTGGGAGTCGAACCCACCTGGGACAGGCTCGCTGCCCCACTCGGATTTGAAGTCCGAACGCCCCACCAGGGACGAATCTCCTCCAAAGAAACTGTCGGACGAAAGCACGGGCGCGCCGAACAAGTCCAGCCGGTGCCGGTTCGGCCGGCGCAGGTCGCCCTTGCGCAGCGTGACGCCGTGCCGGTCGAAGAATTCGAGGATCTGGATCGCGACCTTGCGGCCGTTGTCGAGCCGGTCGCGGAACTGCGCGGCGGTGAGCTCGCCGCCGGGCGCGCGGCCGGCCTCCTCGATCAGGAGGCCGATCATCTCGCGCACGGTCGGCCGCAGGAAGAAGTGATCGGGTGCCACCTCGTCGGCCCAGCCGAGGCGCCCGGCCAGCTTGAGCAGCCGCCGGACGTCGCGCTCCACCCGCCCGGTCATGCCGGCGATGTCGCGCACCCGGGGCGGCCGGAACCGTTCCGCCCCGCCCAAGAGCGGCGCGATCACGGCCCACGCCGCCTCGTCGCCGGGGGCGAGGCGCACCGTATGGCTTGCCAGGCGGACGAAGGCGCCGTCCAGCACCAGCCCGCCGTCGCGCGCCAGCCGCTGCAGTGTTGCGACGAAGACCGGCGCCGGCAGCCGAGGCGTCAACTGCAGGCGCAGCTTCTCCCGCCCCATGCCCTGCAGGTCGGGATTCTCGGCGTGATAGGCGGCGAGCTGCTCCGTGACGCTCGCGGCAAAGGACTGCCAGCGGTCGGGCGCAATCGCGATCCGGGCGGTGCCGGCTTCAAGCAGCACCAGACCGGCCTCGCGGGCCATTTTCTCCGTCTGCATCGCCGACAAGCCGCGGTCGCGGGCATAGGCGGCGAGATCGGCTGCGAAGGGCGGGGCCGCGAGCAGGGCTGTGAACGCAGTCTGAGCGTCGGCGAGGGCGAGGGCCGCGCGCTGGGCTGCGCGCTCCGGCGTACGCCGCCGCCGGGCCGGGCCGCGCAGGTCGATGAATCGGCCGCCGCCGATCGTGCGCTGCGCCGAGACGTCGCGCAGCACGTAGCGGTCGCGCTGTGCGGCGGCGATCGGCCGGTCCAGCACCAGCTGGACCTCGGCCGTGGTGCCCGGCTCGATCGAGCCGTCGCCAAGCAGGACAACCCGGGCGCCGACTTCGGCCGTCGCATGGTGCAAGCGGGCCGGGAACCATTGGCTGATCGGCTTCGCTTCGCCCGTTAGCACGCGCAGCGTCGCGTCGATCCGGTCCGTCGGCGCGTGCAGGCCGGGGGCCAGCACCATGTCGCCACGCCGGATCGCCTCCTTGCCGATGCCCGGTCCCGCGAGATTGAGCGCGCAACGGTCGCCGCATCGCCCCGTCTCGGCCGGGCGGTTCTGGGCATGCAGCGAGCGCACGCGCGCAGATAGGCCAGACGGGCTGAGCTCGACCGCGTCGCCGACCCGGACCTCGCCGGCGAGCACGGTGCCGGTGGCGACGACGCCGATGCCGGCGAGCGTGAAGACCCGGTCGACCGCCAGGCGGAAGCCGCCCTCGGCCGAGCGCTCTGCCGTCTCCGCCGCCGCCGCGGCGAGGCGAGCACCGAGTTCTTCGATCCCGAGGCCGGTCAAGGCCGAGACCGGCAGGATCCCGATGTCGGCGAGCGCCGTCGCCGCGAGCACAGAGCGCACGGCCTGGCTGACCTCCTCTAGACGCTCGGGCGTGACCAGATCGGCCTTGGTCAGCGCCACGAGGCCGTGCTCGATGCCGAGCAGGTCGAGGATCGCCAGATGCTCCAGCGTCTGCGGCATGATGCCGTCGTCGGCGGCGACAACCAGCAGGGCGAAATCGATGCCGCCGGCACCGGCCAGCATGGTGTGGACGAAGCGCTCGTGCCCGGGCACATCGACGAAACCCAGCACCCGGCCGCCCTCGATCGGCCAATAGGCGAAGCCCAGATCGATGGTGATGCCGCGGGCCTTCTCTTCCTTGAGCCGGTCGCAGTCGATGCCGGTCAGCGCTTTGACGAGCGCGGTCTTGCCATGGTCGATATGGCCCGCAGTGCCGATGATCATGGCACCATTACCCGCAGGCCGGCGAGTGCCGTGAGGAAGGCCGCTTCGTCGGTGAGGCAGCGCAGGTCGAGAATGAGGCCGCCGTCCTCGATCCGCCCGATGATCGGCCGGTCCAATGCGCGGAGTGCTGCGGCCAGGGTGTCGAGCGCCCGGCCGCCGGCCGCGACGGGCCGGATGACCAGACCGGCGCTGGCGATGGTATTGAGCGGTAGCGCGCCGGAGCCGATCTGGCTTTGGCACGGGCATGGCGCCACGGTGAATGCCGGCTTGACTGCCGCCGCCACGGCGGGAACGAGGCGATGTGCCTGGGCTTCGATCTCAGCCTCAGGCCGCGCCAGCAGCTTGAGGGTCGGCAGACGCTCGGCCAAACGGTCGGGATCGCGGTAGAGCCGGAGCGTGGCCTCGATCGCCGCCAGGCGGATCTTGTCGAGCCTAAGCGCCCGCTTCATCGGGTTGCGGTTGATCGCTTCGATCAGCGCGTGCCGGCCGACGATGAAGCCGGCCTGCGGGCCGCCCAGCAGCTTGTCGCCCGAGAAGGTCACGAGGCCGGCGCCCTCGGCGACCGCCTCGCGCACGGTCGGCTCGCGCTCGAGCGCGTAGTGCCCGAGATCGACGAGCGTGCCGGAGCCGAGGTCGTTCATCAGCGGCACGCCGGCGGCGTCGGCGATGGTCGCGAGCTCGGCGGCGCCGACCTCCGCGGTGAAACCCTGGATCCGGTAGTTCGAGGTATGGACCTTGAGGATGAGGCCTGTGTCGGGGCCAAGCGCCGCCCGATAGTCCTTGGCGTGGGTCCGGTTGGTCGTGCCGACCTCGATGAGATGCGCGCCGGCGCGCTGCATGATGTCGGGCATGCGGAACGCGCCGCCGATCTCGATCAGCTCGCCGCGCGATACAATCGCCCCGCGGCCGTGGGCGAGCGTGTTGATGGCGATGAGCACGGCGGCGGCATTGTTGTTGACGACCGTCGCGTCCTCGGCCCCGGTGAGGTCGCACAGCAGCGCACGGACATGGTCGTCCCGCTCGCCCCGCTTGCCGGTTGCAAGGTCGAACTCGAGCGCCGCCGGATCGCGCATGGCGGCCACGGCCGCCTCGATCGCTGCCTCGGCGAGGAGCGCTCGACCGAGGTTCGTGTGCAGCACGGTGCCTGTCAGATTGAAGACGGGGCGAAGCGCCGAGCGCTCCGCCGCTTCGAGCCGGGCTTCCGCCTGGCCTGCCAGTTCCTCGATGGCGAAAGCGGCCGGTGCGCCCGCCTGCAGCGTGCGCCGAGCCTCGTCCAGCACGGCACGGATCGCGTCCGTCGCCAGGCCATGGCCGAAGCGCTCGCGCAGCGCTGCGGCCTCGGCAGTCTGCAGGATGGTGCTGACGGACGGTAGATCACGCAACCGCAAGGACCTGGCCCTCCGACCGGCATCTGGAACGCAGCGCCGGCTGGTATCATATTGCGGCGGCACCGATTTCCGGGTCAACACTCGTTGCCGGAAAAGGTGCCGCCGCTCCTGCTACCTGCCCGCGATGGCTAGACCGGCATCACGCCCGGCGCGTTCTTCGGGAACTTGGCGATGACGTCCGGGTCCAGGTTGAACGTGGCCGCGACCAGGTCGACCGGCGTGTGGGAGAGCCAGTCGATCAGCGACACTTCCTCGTATCGGTCGGACTTGAAGATCTCCATGAACACGAGATCGGTCGTGCCCGTGTTCTCGACGTAATGGCCAAGGTTCTTCTTGACGTAACCGAGGTCGCCCGGCCGAAAGTCGGCGGTCACCGCGGCCGGCCCGGTGTTGAACACCGTCATGCGGCCCTGGCCCTTGATGTAGTACTGCCACTCGTCGGCGTTCGGATGCCAGTGCAGCTCGCGGAGCGCGCCGGGCTTGATGCTCACGAGCGCGGCCGCGATGGTCGTCGAGACGCGGAAATTCGTGCTGTCGGCGATCCGGATCTCGCCGCCCTTGGTCACCTTGTTCGGCTTCATGTCCGAAAGCCGGTAGACGAAGGGGTAGGGTGCCGCACCCGCCTGGGAGACGACCGCCTTCTGGTCGGCCGAGAGCGGACCCGGCATCTTGCCCTGGAAGATCCAGCGCTGCTGCAGCGGGATGTTCTTGAACGCGTCGACCGGCACGCCGAAATTCTTGGCCAGGATGTCGGGCGGCGTGTGCGCCAACCAGTCGGTCGGCATCAGCGTGTTGTATTCGCCGGCGGCACCGCGATCGAAAGCGAGCACGAATTCGGCGCCGTCCGGCCCCAGCCCCTGCAGCGAATGCGGCGCACCGCCGGGGAAATACCAGAGATCGCCCTCCTTCACGTCCTCGACATAGGGATGGCCCTGGTTGTCGAGCACGGTGACCCGGCAGCTGCCGTAGGTCATGACCGCCCATTCCGCCTGCTGATGCCAATGCAGCTCGCGGATGCCGCCGGCCGAGAGCCGCATGTTGACGCCGGCGATCGTCTCCGAGATCGGGAAGGCCTCGGTATTGACCTGGCGGGCCCAGCCGCCGGCCTGGACGCGCTTCGGCGCGATGTTGAACGACGACCAGAACAGCGGCATGCCGTTGACGTCGGTCGGCGGCGGATCGACGAAGGACGGCAGGTTGTTCGCCAGTGCCGGGTTCTGCGGCCCCGGATCGGCGAGCGCCTGCGGCGTCGAATTGATGGCGCCCTCCGGCGGCAGATCCGGGTTGCCGAACACGCCGGCCGCGTGTGCCGCGGCCGACACGACGCCACCGATGGCGCCGGCCGCCAAGATCGATCGGCGAGTGATACTGGACATGACCTATCCTCCCTAGACTGGACGACGGCGCATCGGCCGTAAGCTTGGGCACCGCTATAGGCCGGTTCCGCGTCGCCTGCTTTCGGGTAGGTCGGATTTCTTTCGCAAATGTTCGTCGGCGTGCGACGGGCACGGGCGCTTGGCGAGGACTGGCCGAAGGTCATTGCGCGTCGCGATGGAGTCCTTACAGTCAGGCGTTCGGTATTGCTTCATTCGGAAGAGTGGATGGATCGCATCGACGCCATGAAGGTCTTCGTCGCGGCCCTCGACGAAGGCAGCCTCGCCGGGGCAAGTCGCCGGCTCAGCCGTTCGCCTGCCGCCGTCAGCCGGGCGATCGCGTTTCTCGAAGCCCATGTCGGCGTGCAGCTGCTGCATCGGACGACGCGTTCGATCAAGCTCAGCGAGGCGGGCGAGCGCTACGCGGCCGCCTGCCGGCGCGTGCTGACCGATCTCGAGGAGGCCGACATCCTGGCGGCCGGCGAAAGGTCGGCGCCGCGCGGTACGCTCACCATCACCGCCCCCCTGATCAGCGGCGAGGAGGTGGTGCGCCCCATTCTCGACGCCTTCCTCGATGCTTATCCGACCGTGTCGGTCCGGCTCTATCTGCTCGACCGGCCGGTCAACCTGATCGACGAGGGCATCGATGTCGCCTTGCGCATCGCCCATCTGCCGGACTCGACGCTCGTCGCCGTGCGGCTCGGCGAGGTCCGGCGCATCGTCGCGGCCGCCCCCGGCTATCTCGCCCGTAGCCCGCGCATCGACGAGCCGGCGGATCTCGCCAAGCACCAGATCATCGCCATGACGCATTTCGGCCTGGATTCCTGGAGCTTCCCGCCGGCGCCGGGCTCGACCGTGCCGCGCACGGTGCAATTCACGCCGCGCTTCGTCGTCAACAGCGTGCGCGCGGCCGTTGCCTCCGCTGCCGCCGGCGGCGGCGTCACGCGGCTCTTCTCATATCACGTCGCCGACGAGGTCCGGGACGGCGCGCTCAAGATCGTGCTCCGTTCGGACGAGCACGCACCGCTGCCGGTCCATCTCATTGCGCCCGAAGGCCGGATGTCTGTGCCGAAGGTGCGCGCCTTCGTCGATTTCGCGGTGCCGCGCCTCAGGGCGCAGTTCTCGCGCTTGGCCGCGGATTCGGGCGCTTAGGCAGACACTCTTCCGACTTGCGGAAGAGTGTCTGCCGAAAGCCGTCTATTCGATCTCAGAAAGCAATGGCTTAGATGAATAGCACCGGCGGCGCTCCTGCCGCTCCAAGCAGATCATCGAGGCTATCATGGGTATCGAACAGAAGGTCGCCATCATCACCGGTGCGTCGCAGGGCATCGGCGCCGCGCTGGTCAAGGCCTATCGCGAGCGCAACTATCGTGTGATCGCCAATTCCCGCTCGATCAAGCCGAGCAGCGATCCGGACATTCTGGCGATCGACGGCGACATCGCCGATCCGAAGACCGCGGAACGGATCGTCAGCGAAGGCCTGAAGCGCTTCGGCCGCATCGACACGCTGGTCAACAACGCCGGCATCTTCGTCGCCAAGCCGTTCGTCGAGTACACGCCGGAGGATTATGCGGCGATGCTCTCGACCAACCTCGCCGGCTTCTTCTACGTCACGCAGAAGGCCGTGGCCGCGATGCTGAAGCAGGGCTCCGGCCATATCGTCAACATCACGACCAGCCTGGTCGACCAGCCGATCGCCGGCGTGTCGGCGGCACTCGCCTCGCTGACCAAAGGCGGGCTCAATTCCGTGACGAAGGGGCTCGCGATCGAATATGCGAAGCAGGGTGTCCGCGTGAACGCGGTGGCCCCGGGAATCGTCAAGACGCCGATGCATGCGCCGGAAACGCACGACGTCCTGGCCAAGCTCCATCCGGTCGGGCGCATGGGCGAGATCCGCGACATCGTGGACGCGGTGCTGTTCCTCGAAGGCGCGTCGTTCATCACCGGCGAGATCCTGCATGTCGACGGCGGCCAGAACGCCGGCCGCTGGTAGACCTTGAGTGGCGGGCGGCGACCGGCCGCCCGCCCCATCATTTCTTTTGAGGAGAATTGCCATGCCGATGGTGACCATTCAGGTCACGCGCGAAGGCTCGACGCCCGACCGCAAGTCCGTGACCGCGGCGGAGAAGGCCGCCCTCATCAAGGGCGTGAGCCAGCTGCTGCTCGACGTGCTCAACAAGCCGCTCGACGCCACCTTCGTCGTCATCGAGGAGGTCGAGATGGAGAACTGGGGTGTCGGCGGCCTGCCGGTCGAAGCCTACCGGAAGCTCAAAGCGCAATAGCGCGCGTTCTCCCGAGAGTTTCAGCGCCCGCCCTGGCCATTTCCGGGCGGGCGTTCAGTATGTGGCGAACGAGAGCACGTTCGACACTGTCTGGTATTGGCACCCTGGCGCCCGCAGATCCCGTTTAGCTTGCGATTCCGTCGCGTAGAGTTCATCTTAGGCAGGTCGACTTTGCTACTGGGCTATCGTCCGGCGACCGCCGGCCTTCCCTGTCGTGACTTTGATGCCCGTGACGCATTCCCGCGCCGGGCAGCTCCGATCGGGAACGATCCCAGGAGGCTTTTATGACTATCGGCACTGTTAAGTGGTTCAACAGCACCAAGGGCTTCGGCTTCATCCAGCCCGAGGACGGTTCTGCAGACGTGTTCGTCCACATCTCCGCGGTCGAGCGCGCGGGGCTCGGTAGCCTCGTCGAAGGCCAGAAGGTAAGTTTCGAGGCAGTGCGCGACCCCCGCAAGGGTAAGAGCTCGGCTGAGAACCTGCGCGCCGTCTGACCTCTTCTCTTCGGAAATCCAAGGACGGCGGCATGAAATTCATGCCGCCGTCATTTCTCTTGCGCTTCAAGAAGGTCGGATGACGAAAGAAGAGTTTCTCGAGTTTGAGGGTAAGATCGAAGAAGTGCTGCCCGACGGCCGCTTCCGAGTCATGCTCGAGAATGGTCACGAGATCATCGCATACACCGCCGGCAGGATGCGCAAGAGCCGCATTCGGTCGCTCGCCGGCGACCGCGTCACCGTTGAGATGACGCCCTATGACCTCACGAAAGGTCGGATTACCTACCGCCATAAGGACGAACGCCCGCCCGCCGGCATGCCCGCCCGCCGTCTGCCGCCGCGCCGTCGCTGAGCCGCTTCAAAGGCCGCTGAAACGGAAACGTTCCGTTGTCCGGGGTCTCTAAACCGGAGCGGCTCGTTCGCGCCCATCCCGGCTGTTCAGCGCGTCCAGCGATCGACCCGGAAGCGGGCGCGGCAAAATTTCGGCGAGACTGCATCACGTCTGCTTCGCATCATCGAGCAGTCGCTACCGAGCTGCGACGCGCCGAGCGTTCGGGCGGGTGACGATCACGAGGGCTATCCCGCCGAGTATCGTGATCGAACACAGCGAAAGGCGGGTCGTTATGGGCTCTCCGAGTGCAATCGCGCCCGCAAGGGCCGTTATGACGGGCACGCTCAGTTGTACGGACGCGCCCTGGACTGGCGAGAGGCCACGCAACGCGGCATACCAGATCCAATAGCCGAGACCCGACGCCACAGCTCCCGACATCACGGCGTAGACGAAGCCCATGACCTCGACCTTCGGCCCCAGCATCATGGCCGCTGCCATCGCCACCGCGGCCAATGGCAGCGCGCGGATGAAATTTCCGGCCGTCGAAGCGAGCGGATCGACCGTCCCACGGCCCAGGAGCGAGTAGGCTCCCCACGCCACGCCCGAGGCAATCATAAGACCGGCCCCCGTGATGGGAGGAGCGCCAGCACCAGGGCTGAGGAGTGCTGTCAGCCCGGCGAGTGCCAGCGCGAAGCCGAACCATTGCGGCAGGGTCAGCCGCTCTCCCCTGACAAGAGCCGTCGTCACCATCGTCACTTGCACCGCGCCGAACAGGAGCAGCGCGCCGGTGCCGGCGGGCAAGGCTATGTAGGCGAACGAAAATGCGCCGGCATAAACGAACAGGGCGAGCGCACCGGCCCATGAACCGTGGACGGAGCGCACCTGCCGCTTCAGGGCGAGGATGAGCCACAACGCGAAGGCGCCCGACGCGATCCGGACCAACGTGAAGCTCGTAGGGTCAATCAGGCCTTGCGCCAGCGCGAGGCGGCACAGGATCGAGTTTGCCGCGAAGGCGAGCATCGCGACGGCGGTCAAACCAATGGCGCTCGCCGCCGGGCGAGCAATCGTCCCGGATGGCGTGGCTCGTTCGTCGCTCACCGTCCCGATCCGCTCAACGATGTGCAGCGTTGAGCGCCCGGTCGAGATCGTCGTAGAGGTCGTCGACCGCCTCGAGCCCGGTCGACAGCCGCAGCAGGTCGGCAGGACAGGGTGTCCCCGGCCCCTCGATGGACGCCCGGTGCTCGATCAGGCTCTCGACGCCGCCGAGCGAAGTTGCCCGCTTCCAGAGCTCCACATGCGCTGCCGTCGCGACCGCGGCGACTTCGCCGCCCTGAACCTGAACGGACAACATGAAGCCGAAACCGTTCTCCATCTGCCTCGCAGCAAGGTCGTGGCCGGGATGCTGCGGCAGTCCTGGATAGAGCACGCGCGCCACCCTTGGATGCGACGTCAGCCGCTCGGCAAGGGCTTGCGCCGACTTCGCCTGGGCGGTTGCCCGGACGAAGAAGGTCTTCAGCCCACGCTGCAGCAGGTAGGCCTCGAACGGGCCGAGGATGGCGCCGCCACTTCTGCGGACAGTCTCGATCCGAGCCCAGTAGTCGTCCCGCTCGGCACCGGCCAGCGCGCCCGCGATCACGTCGGAATGGCCGTTCAGGATCTTGGTGGCCGCATGCATGACGATGTCCGCCCCGAGCGCCAGCGGGCGGGTGTGGACGGGGGAGGCGCAGGTTGAGTCCACGGCAAGCCGGGCTCCGGCCGCGTGGGCGATTTCTGCGGCACCTGCAATATCGGTGACCGTCCAGAGCGGGTTCGACGGCGTCTCGACCCAGACCAGCTTGGTGCGGCCGGGCTGCACAGTCGCTTTCAGGCGGTCGAGGTCGTTCGTCTCGGCGAAATCGACGTGCAGGCCCCAGCGCGTCGCTTCCGTTCGCAGCCAGTTGCGCAACGACCAGTACATGACGGACGAAGCCACGACGTGGTCTCCGGGCTGGAGCGCCTGGAAACATGCAGTTGCAGCGGCCATGCCGGAGGAAAACAAAAGCGCGCCGGCCTTCGCCTCCTCGAGCATGGCGATCACGGCCTCCGTGTCTCGCACGGTCGCGTTGTCGGGCCGGCCATAGACGTAGCTGGAAGAGTAGGCATTGTCTGGATCGCGCAGGTAGGTCGTCGAGAGATGGAGTGGCGGTATCACGGCCTGTGTAGCCGCGTCCGTGCGCCCCATCGCCTGCGCCACCAGGCTCGCCTTCGCCCAACTGTTCGTCATATGTCCCCCGTCTGAAGGTCGGCCATCACCCGTGCCGCAGACGCGAAGATTGCCGGGAAAAGGTCGATCATTTCCGCGAAATTTGCTCGACAGTCGGTGATTTTGGTCGAATTATTGGAGAGAAATGGCGAATTCAGTCGAACTCGACAGCTTTGATCGGGCGCTCCTGACGGAGATGCAGGTCGACAACCAGACGCCCGCCCGCGTCTTGGCGGAGCGGGTCGGGCTGTCGCAAAGCGCGGTGCTCCGGCGACTGCGCCGGTTGCGAGCCGAGAAGGTCATCATGGCCGACATTTCGGTTGTCAGCCCGAAGGTGCTCGGCGTGCCTGTAATGGTGCACGTGCTCGTCTCGATTGAGCATGGCTCGCGCACTTATGGGGATTTCGCCCGCAAGCTTCGGCTCCGTCCGGAGGTCAGGCACGCGTCGTACGTGACGGGCGGCGCCGACTTCGTCCTGCACCTCCAGGTCGAAAGCATGGAGGCCTACGCCAACTTCGCTCGCGAGGTATTCCACGATGACCCGAACGTCGTGGAGTATCATACCTATGTCGCAATGCAGGAGATCGTCGGCCCGAATTCGAGCCGCCGGCTGCGCGGCGGGTAAGGCCTAAGTGTCCATCCGAGAACAGCTTGAATCATTGGAATCACTTGTGATTCGATGGCAGCGGCCCGATTGGGGGGATCTATGTGATGTGGACGAATGAGGACCGTGTAAGCGCTTGGGTTTAACCGACCATCATAACGTATGGCTCCAGGTTACAGTGATAGAAAGGCAGCGCTGAAATTCGAATGAATAAGAGAAAATCCATTCGCGTTGCATCAATGATATTTTTGATTTTAGTGACTTTCACGGCGCTCATACTATTGAGATGTTATATCGAGGGCAGAGTATCTTTTTTGACGCTTCGAGACAATGTGGAAATTGATTTATCCGCTGGAATGTATTCGCGTGATATTGAATTTGTCCTGACAAAGTACAATTTTCAATTCAAGTACTATAAAAATAATATGGAATACCATGGGATCATTAGGGGTGTAGATTCTTGCATATTTCTTGACGAGGCCGTTGAGATTGAAATTTATCTCGATAAGGACGGTAATTTGTCGAGATATTCGATATTTAGGACGTCAACCTTCCTCTAAATCTCTATCCGAGAGCGGCTTGAATCATTGGAATCACTTGTGATTCGATGGCAGTGGCCCGATTTGGGGGATCTGCATGATGTGGACGAACGAGAACCGTGGTCGCTACAACCGCAGCAAGCTGCGCTATCCGAGTGATGTGACGGACGAAGAGTGGGCCTTGATCGGGCCAATGATCCCACCAGCCAAGAGCGGTGGCAACAAACGGACGGTCGCGGAGCGCGAGATCGTCAACGGAGTGATGTATATCCTGAGCACCGGTTGCCAGTGGGCGGCCCTGCCGAAGGATTTGCCGCCGCGCAGCACGGTGAATGATTATTTCCGCCGCTGGGACTATGACGGCACGCTCGATCGCATCCACCATGCGCTCTACATCCTGTGCCGGGATCAGGTTGGGCGCGAGGCGAGCCCGAGTGCCGCGATCATCGACAGCCAAAGCGTCAAGAGCGCGGAAAAGGGGGGCTTTCGATCGACCCGCCAGGCTATGACGCGGGCAAGAAAATCAAAGGCAAGAAGCGACACATCCTGGTCGACACGCAAGGCCTGCTGATGCAGGCAATCGTCCATGCCGCCGATATCCAGGATCGCGACGGCGGCGTGCTGCTGATGAGTTCTCTGTTCGGGCTGTTTCCATTCCTGCTGAAACTCTACGCCGACAGTGGATATCACGGGCCGAAATTCCAACAGGGATTGGCGCGTGTCTGCCGCCAGATCAACGTCGAGATCGTCAAACGCTCCGATGCCGGAAAGTTCGTGGTCTTGCCCAAACGCTGGATCGTCGAGAGGACCATCGGCTGGCTCAATCGCTGCCGCCGCATGGCCAAGGATTGCGAACGCTTGAACCGCAACGGCCTGGCGTTCCTACGCTGGGCCTCCATCCGCCTCATGGTCAGAAAACTCTGCCAAACAACGACATGATCTCGGATGGACTCTAAGGCGCGCGCATAGCCTCTGAGCCGCCGATTGGGTCCCCAGCCTGGTCTCCAGGCCGCGGATTGCCATCGTGTCTCTGCTCAATAGACGCGCGCCTTGGGCGGGATCGTCTCGACCTCGTTCGTAAGCGTGTGGAGATGCACCGGCCGGTAGGCGATCGCGACGCTGCCGTCCCGCTGCAGCCAGGCGAGCGTGTGCTTCAACCAGTTCGCATCGTCGCGCGTCGGATAATCCTCGCGCGCATGCGCGCCGCGGCTCTCGGTGCGCGTCGCGGCCGAGCGCAGGCTGACCATGGCCTGTCCCATCATGTTGTCGAGCTCGAGTGCTTCCGCGAGATCAGTATTCCACACGAGCGAGCGGTCCTGCAGACCCAGCGCGTCGACGAGGCTGCTCGACAGCCGCTCCAGCCGTTCGATGCCCTCATCCAGGAGCGGCCCGTCGCGGAACACGGCGCAGTGACGCTGCATGATCTGCTGCATTTCCAGCCGCAAGCTGCCGCCGGTCCGGCTGCCGCTCGCGTGGCGGATGCGGTCGAAGCGGGCGATGGCGCGCTCCTCCGCATCGCGCGAGAGCGGCGGGTGGCGCTCGCCCGGCTGCAGGGTCGCCGCGGCCCGCTGAGCGGCGGCCCGTCCGAACACGACCAGATCGATGAGCGAGTTGGAGCCGAGCCGGTTGGCGCCGTGGACCGAGACGCAGGCCGCCTCGCCGATGGCCATCAAGCCGGGCACGGTGGCATCGGGGTCGCCATTGCGCGGCGCCACGGCTTCGCCGTGCAGGTTGGTCGGCACGCCGCCCATGTTGTAGTGCACGGTCGGCAGCACCGGAATCGGCTCACGCGTCAGGTCGACGCCGGCGAAGATGCGCGCCGTCTCCTTGATGCCCGGCAGGCGCGTGTCGAGCGTCTCGTGCGGCAGATGCTCCAGATGCAGCTCGATGTAATCCTTGTTCGGGCCGCAGCCGCGGCCCTCGAGGATCTCGACCGTGATCGCGCGGCAGACGACGTCGCGGCCGGCCAGGTCCTTGGCGGTCGGGGCATAGCGCTCCATGAAACGCTCGCCCTCGGAATTGGTGAAGAAGCCGCCTTCGCCGCGCGCGCCCTCAGTGATCAGGCAGCCGGCGCCATAGATGCCGGTCGGATGGAACTGGGTGAACTCCATGTCCTGCAGCGGCAGGCCGGCCCGAAGCACCATGGCGTTGCCGTCGCCCGTACAGGTGTGGGCGGCGGTGCAGGAGAAATAGACGCGGCCATAGCCGCCGGTCGCGAGCACGGTCCGGTGCGCGCGGAACCGGTGAAGGCGCCCGTCGTCCAGGCTCCAGGCGAGGAGGCCGCGGCAGCTGCCGTCGTCGTCCATCAACAGGTCGAGTGCCACGTACTCGACGAAGAATTCCGCGTTGTGCTTCAGGCACTGCTGATAGAGCGTGTGCAGGATGGCGTGGCCGGTGCGATCGGCAGCCGCACAGGTGCGCCGCGCCATCGCCTCGCCATAGCGCAGGGTCTGGCCGCCGAACGGCCGCTGATAGATCGTGCCGTTGGGATTGCGCGAGAACGGCACGCCGAAATGCTCGAGCTCGATGACGGCGGCCGGCGCCTCGCGGCACATGTACTCGATCGCGTCCTGGTCGCCGAGCCAGTCGGAGCCCTTGACCGTGTCGTACATGTGGAAGCGCCAGTCGTCGCCGTCGGCCATGTTGTTGAGTGCTGCGGCGATCCCGCCCTGGGCCGCGACGGTGTGGCTGCGCGTCGGGAAGACCTTGGTGACGCAGGCTGTCCTGAGGCCCGCCGCGGTCATGCCGAGGGTAGCGCGCAGGCCCGCACCGCCCGCGCCGAGCACGACCACGTCATAGTCGTGCTCGACGATCTCGTAAGCGCGCTTCATCGCTCATCACTCCCGAGAGCCACGCATGACCGAAATGGTGAGATCGACGGCGAGCGCCAAGATCAGCGCCGAAGCGCCGAGGATGAAAAGCAGGCGGTAGTCGCCTCCGGTCGCGGTAAAGAGGAACGACATGCCGTAGGCGGCGGTCGCCTGCAGCACGGCAAAGCTCGTGGTCGCGGCACTCCAGGCACCCTTCTGGGCCGCGGGATGATGGGCCAGCAGCTCCTGCACGCGCCCCAGAACCAGCGGCACGATGCCCGGCGTGAACGCGCCGACGATCACGCTCGAGACGATGAGCCCGCTCGAGCCGAGGCCGAGCATCGGCAGTGCTACCGCGGCGGCCTGGATCAGATAGGCAAGGCGCAGCGCGGACCCGTAACCTGTCCTGTCGGCCAGATGGCCGGTGACGATCGGCCCGACAATGGCGCCGAGGCCGAACAGAACCCAGTATTGCGCGCCGGCATCGAGCCCCTGCCCGAGGCCGCGCGCCACGAAATCGACCAGGAAGATCATGTGCGGCACGAGGCCGACGGCATTCAGGCCATATTCGGCATAGAGTGCCTGGAGCTGTCGCGTCGGGTGGGTGCCTCTCGCCGCATGCGGCGCGGGCGGCACCGCGGCCGGATGCCTCGGCCAGCCCGTCCAGGCGATCGCCGTCAGGATGAGCGCCAGCAGGCCAAGCCCCAGCCAAGTCTGCTCGAGCCCCTGTCGCAGCAGCAGCGGAACGAGCGTGCCGGAGGCGGCGATGCCGAGCCCGACGCCGGCGAAGATCAAGCCGCTCGCCAGGCCGCGCCGGGCGTGCGGGACATGCGGCAGGACCACGGGCGCCGCGAGGACCATGAGCGCGCCCCCGGAAATCCCCGAAGCGATGCGCCAGGCGAAGAACCAAAGGAACGACAGCGGAAACGCGCACGCGAAGAAGGCGGCCGTGGCCACCAGCATCATCGCGCGGAGGACCAATGTCGTGGAGACGCGCTGGGTCAGCGGCCGCGCGAGCAAGGCGCCGGCGAGATAGCCCACCAGGTTGGCGGCGCCGAGATAGGTCGCAGCAGATGCGGCGAACCAGTGTGCATCGATGATCGCCGGCAGCAGCGGCGTATAGGCAAAGCGCGCGAGGCCGATGCCGACGAGGCTCGCGCAGAGACCCGACAGGGTCGCCTGCCAGGGACTGGTGACCGGAATCCGCGGGCTTCGCTCATCGACCGCAGCCGAGTGTGACATCGGTGCCTCCATCCTCCAGCCGGCCCGGGAGACGCCGGCTTCAGAGAGATAGAGGGGATCCGCTATCGCCACTAACGGTTTGTTTTGATCATCGCAATCACTATTGATGATATCTGCATGTCATGCAGCGAGCGGTGCCGGGCGCGCCATTGCCAGGAATGCGGCGAGCGCGCTCGTCACGTAGGAATCGCGCCGGCGGATGAACAGCGTCTCGACCTGCGCCTGCTCGGCGGGCAGTTCATGGATGGTGACGAGACCGTCGCGCCGTGCCGCTGCAGCCACGGCCTTCGGCAGCAGGGTGACGCCGACGCCCGCGGCAACGCAGCCGAGGATGGCGTCGAGCGAGCCGAATTCGAGCGGCTGCGCCGCCTGGAGGCCGCGCTGCGCCAGGATCGCCTCCAGCCGCTGGCGATAGGAGCAGCCGAGCTGGAACACGATGGTCCGGAGGTCACGCACGCTCGCCAAGTCGTCCAGCGTGCGGATCGATCGGGCCGTGATCAACACCAGCTCTTCCCGGAAGACCGCCTCGGCCAGCAGGTCGGCATGCTGCACCGGGCCCGCGACGAAGGCGCCGTCCAGGCGATGCTCGATCACATCGGCGATCAGGCTGCAGCTGGTTCCGGTCGTGATGACCAGGTCGACGCGGGGATGGGCCTGCGCATAGGCCGCGAGGATCGCCGGCAGCCTGAGCGCGGCCGTCGTCTCGAGCGTGCCCAGGTGCAGCCGGCCTTGCGGCGTGCCATCGTCGCGGGCGGCGGCACGCGCTTCCTTCAGCAGCTGTCCGATGCGCGTCGCGTAGGGCAAGAGGCGCAGGCCGGCCGCGGTCGGCGTGACGCCCCGGCTATGGCGCTCGAACAGCGGCACGCCGATCTGGTCCTCGAGCTGCTTGATGCGCGCAGTGACATTCGACTGCACGGTGTTCAATTCTGCTGCTGCGCGGTTCATGCTGCCGTGCCGCGCCACCGCCTCCATCAGGCGGAGATCTGCCGCGTCCATGCCACCACCTATCACTCGAACCGAATGCGGAACCTATTGGATGCCATCTCAGGAGATGTGTACCGCAAATCGGAAAATCCATCCACCGCAGCAGGGGTTGGGAGTGGTTCGGCTTGCCGCGCCGGAATGGCTCTCATCGCAGCAGGCTCCGCCGTGTAGAGATTTGCCAAATGGTCGAGAGGGAAGAGATGGGCGATTTGGCGGGTGACAGCTATCCGGTCGACGAGATCAATCGGGTGAAGCGGCGGCACGACCGTGGCGCCTATGACGAGGCGACGGTCCATGCGCTGCTCGACGCGGCGGCGCTCTGCCATGTCTCCTATATTATCGACGGCCAGCCGTTCTGCACGCCGACCCTGTTCTGGCGCGAAGGCCGGCAGCTCTATTGGCACGGCAGTGCTGCAAGCCGGATGCTGCGCAATCTCTCGGACGGCGAGCCCGTGTGCCTGACGGTGACCCATCTCGACGCCCTCATCCTGGCGCGTAGCGCCTTCAACCATTCCGCCGACTATCGCTCGGTCATGGCGTTCGGGCACGCGCGACTGGTCGAGGACCCGGAGGAGAAGCGGCGCGCCCTCGTCATGATGGTCGACCGGCTCTATCCGGGCCGGACGGCAGAGCTGCGCCCGACCACGGATCAGGAGATCAAGGCGACCTCCGTCATCTCGATGGAGATCGAGCGGGCGTCGGCGAAGATCCGCGCCAAGGGCGTCATCGACGACGACGAGGATTACGCGTTGCCGATCTATGCCGAGCGCCTGCCTGTGCGCACGATCGTCGGCGCGCCCGAGCCCTGTTCCAGGCTCAGCCCGGGCGCCCGGCGCCCGGACCATCTCGGCGGATATCGCGCCGACCGGCCGTTCGACGAGGCGCTGGCCGAGGCGCACGCCGCGGCCTATCGCGACTGACGCCCGCTCGCTCTTAGTTCGACCAGCCGCCGTCGATCACGTGGATCGTGCCGGTGGTGAAGCCCGCTTCGTCGGAGGCGAGATAGGCGGCGAGCGCCGCGATCTCCTCCGCCTTGCCAATGCGGCCGACCGGCTGGCGGGCGACGAAGGCGCCGCGCACCTCCGCCTCGCTCTTGCCGCTGGCGGCGGCCTGCGCGGCGATTCGCTCACTGAGTGACGGCGATTCGATCGTGCCGGGACAGATCGCGTTGCAGCGGATGCCCTGGCCTACGAAATCGGCCGCGACCGACTTGGTGAGGCCGACGACCGCGGCCTTGCTTGACCCATAGGCGCAGCGGTTCGGCACGCCCTTCACGCTTGATGCCGCCGACGCCATGTTGACGATCGAGCCGCTGCCCTTCCGGAGCATGCCGGGCAGGAAGGCGCGGATCGTGCGGTACATGGCCGTGACGTTGAGATCGAACGAGAAGGCCCAGGCATCGGGCTCGCAGTCGAGGATCGTGCCAGCGGCAACGAAGCCGGCGCAGTTGAACAGGATGTCGATGTCGCCGACCTCGGCCGCGATCGCCTTGACGGCATCGTCCTTGGTCACGTCGAGCCGGCGCGTCTCGCAGCCGGTGAGTTGACCCAGCAGCTCGGTATTGATGTCGGTCGCGATGACGCGGGCGCCCTCGCGCGCGAACCGTTCCGCCGTCGCCCTGCCGATGCCCTGCGCCGCCGCCGTGACGAGCGCCACCTTGCCTTCCAGACGTCTCATTGACATTCCCTTCCGTATCCTGGCTCAGGCGTCGTGCCGGCTGCGATGGACGACATGCTGGTCGAGCGCCGTCCAATCCCAGTCGATGCCGAGGCCCGGCTCGGACGAAGGGATAGCATGGCCATCCTCGATCCGCATGCCGGTCTGGGTCACGAGGTCGAGTTGCGGGATGAATTCGAGCCAGCGGCTGTTCGGCACGGCGCAGCACAAGGGCAGGTGCAGCTCCATCAAGAAATGCGGGCAGACCGGCACATTGAACGCCTCCGCCATGTGCGCGACCTTGAGCCAGGGCGTGATGCCGCCGATGCGGCCGACGTCGACCTGCACGATCGAGCAGGCGCCAGCCTGCAGGTAATCCTTGAACTGGCTGATGCTGTATAGGGACTCGCCGACGGCGATCGGGATTGACGTCGAATCCGCGAGGCGCTTGTGCGCCGCCACGTCGTCGGCATGGATCGGCTCCTCGAACCAGGCGAGGTCGAACTCGGCGAAGCGGCCGGCGCGCCGGATCGCCTCGTCGAGCGTGAAGCCCTGGTTGGCGTCGGTCATAACCTCCCAGTCCCATCCGACCGTGTCGCGCACGGCGGCGATGCGCGCGACATCTTCGGCGACATGGGGCCGGCCGACCTTGAGCTTGGTGCCGCCGAAGCCGCGTTCCCTGGCCTTCAAGGCCTCCTCGACCAGCTCCGCCTTGTCGATGTGCAGCCAGCCGCCCTCGGTGTAGTAGAGCTTGATCCGGTCCTTGGCGCCGCCGGCGATCTGGTGCAGCGGCAGGTTGGCACGCCGGGCGCGCAGGTCCCAGAGCGCCGTGTCGATCGCGGCGAGGGCGATCGAGGTCAGCGCACCCACGGTCGTTGCATGGACCCGGTAGAACAGGTCGCGCCAGATCCGCTCGACCTCATCCGCCTCGCGTCCGAGCAGCAAGGGCGCCAGATGGTCGTCCAATAGCTTGGCGACCGACGAGCCGCCGGTGCCGATCGTATAGGAATAGCCGGTGCCGACCACGCCGTCCGCGTCGCGGATCCGCACGATCGGCGTTTCCTGGCATTCGAAGCTCTGCACCGCGTCCGTGCGCTTCACCTTCGGCTTCAGGTCCGCTTGCAGCACCTCGACCGAGACGATCTTGCTCATGGGCTCCCTCCCAACGGGTTGTTGTCGGGATCGTCGGTTCCGGCATGCGTCGCGTCAAATAGAAAATTTTTCATTTTTGATGTTGCATATTAGATTTATCAGCGGATCATGGACGCCATGAGCAACGTCATCCGCGCCACCCTGTCCGAACAGGTTCACCAGGAACTGCGCGCCCGCATCCTCGGCGGGCAGCTGCCGGGCGGGCATCGCCTGCTGCCCGAGGAGCTGGCAAACGATCTCGCCATCAGCCAGACGCCGGTGAAGGAGGCGCTGCTCAAGCTCGAGGCGGACGGGCTCGTCGTCTCGGGCCTGCGCAAGGGCGCCATGGTTCGCCGCTTCACCGCGAAGGATGTCGAGGAACTCTACGAGGCACGGATCTTCGTCGAGCTCGCCTCGATCGACGCGGCCTTCGCGCGCGGCGCCGTCACGCCCAAGCTGCTCGACGCGCTGTCGGAGAACCTCGAGCGCCATGCCTATCACCTGGGGCGCGACACGCTCGAAGACCTGACGACGGCGCTGGCATACGACCGGGAATTCCACCATCGGCTGGTCGCGGCGCGCGACAATGCCGTCATCGCCGGCTGGCATGAGCGGATCCTGGCGCAGACCCATACCGCCTACATCTATCTCGTCAGCGACACCCGTCCGGTCTATGGCGAGCATCGGGACATCCTCGATGCGCTTCGCGCTGGCTCGGTGACGGAGGCGCGCGACGCGCTGGAGCGGCACCTGCGGCGCAGCGGACAGAACCTGCTCGACAATGTCCGGCGCGCGCAGGCCGGCGGCGACGTGCCGTAGCGACCGGGCCGGCGATGCGCCACGCCTACGACACAGTCGTCGCCTTCGCGTGCGAGTTGCTCGAGCGGGCTTCGATGCCGTCCGACAAGGCGGCGGCCGTGGCCCATATCCTGGTCGAAGGCGAGCTCGCCGGACGGTCGACCCACGGCCTGGCCCTGCTGGCGCCCTATCTCGGCGAGATCGAAACCGGCGGCATGCGGGTCGAGGGCGATCCGGAGACCATCGCCGATTTCGGCGCCTGCCTCGGCTGGGATGGCCGCAAGCTGCCGGGTCCCTGGCTCGTGCTGCGTGCGCTCGATCACGCGATGGCGCGCGCCGGCCGCCTCGGCATGGCTGCGGTCACGATCCAGCGCAGCCACCATATCGCAGCACTCGGCGCCTATCTGACCCGTGCGACGGAGCGCGGCTTCCTCACGCTGCTGACCCTGACCGATCCGGGCTTCTCGAGCGTGGCGCCCTTCGGCGGCGTAGCACCGGTGCTGACCTCGAACCCGATCGCATTCGGCGCGCCGACCAAGGGCGCGCCGATCCTGATCGACATCTCGACCTCCATGGCGACCAACGGCCTGGTCGCCAAATACCGGCGGGAGGGCCGGACGTTCGCGCAGCCCTGGCTGCTCGACAATGCGGGCCGGCCGTCGACCAATCCGGCGGCGATTTTCGCGGAGCCGCCGGGCAGCATCCTGCCGCTCGGTGGGCTCGATGCCGGCCACAAGGGCTACGGCATCGGCATGATGGTCGAGCTCCTCACCGGCTGCCTCTCGGGCCGCGGCCGGGCCGAACCCCGCGACGGCTGGAGTGCCGCCGTCTTCCTCATGGTCATCGATCCGGCCGCGTTCGGCAGCGACGAGGCCTATCTGCGCCAGGTCGAGGTCCTCGCGGCGGCCTGCCATGCCTCGCCGCCGCGCCCAGGCTTCGATCGGGTGCGCCTGCCGGGCGAGGCGAGCGCCGAAAGGCGCGCGGAACAGCTCCGGGACGGTATCGCGATCGATCCCGCAACCCTCGCGGCGCTCGAGCCCTGGGCGCGGAAATTCGCCGTGCTCCTGCCGGGGATGCGCTGAACGAACAAGATGCCGGCGCGAGACCGGCCGACGAACGAGAAAGGGGAGGGGTGCTCATGGACGCCACGCAATCCGCCGCGATCGACAGGATCGAGGGCCCGGCCGCCGATATGGCAGGCATCCGCAAGGCGGTGACGGCGGCGACGATCGGCACGGTTATCGAATGGTACGACTACGCGCTTTACGGCGCCGCCTCGGGTCTCGTCGTCAACAAGCTGTTCTTCCCGCAGCTCTCGCCGGTGGCGGGCGTGCTCGCGGCCTTCGCCACCTTCGCGGTGGGATTCTTCACCCGGCCCTTGGGCGGCCTCGTCATCTCCCATTTCGGCGACAAGGTCGGGCGCAAGCCGGCGCTCATCTTCACGGTCGCCCTCATGGGGCTTTCGACCGTGGCGATCGGGCTCCTGCCGGACTTCAGCCAGATCGGCATCGCGGCGCCGATCCTCTTGATGCTGCTGCGCCTGGTGCAGGGCTTCGGCGCCGGCGCCGAATATGCCGGTGCGGTGACGCTCGTCTCCGAATACGTGCCGCCGGAGCGGCGCGGCTACTACACGGCCTATCTGCAGTCGGCCACGATCATCGGCATCCTGCTCGCGACCTTCGCCTTCCTCGCGGTCTCGTACGAGTCCGAGGCGACGCTGCTCGGCTGGGGCTGGCGCGTGCCGTTCCTGGTCTCGGCCCTGCTGTTCTTCGTGGCGCTCTATATCCGCAACCGGCTCGACGAGACACCGGAATATGTCGCTGCCGTCGAGCATGCGCAGGCCCGGCGCCGGGCGGCGCGCGTGCCGGTGCGCGAGTTGCTGGCGAACAGCCCCAAGGAGGTGTTCCTGGGCTTCCTCTCCGTCACCGGCCACAATGCCAACGCCTATCTGCTGAACGCCTTCGCGCTCAGCTACATGACCAACACGCTCAAGATGCCGCGCACGGACGCGCTGATGGCGGTCATCGCCGCGACGGCGGTCGGCATCGTCGCGACGCCGGTCCTGGGCTGGATCGCCGACCGGGTCGGCCACGCCAAGGTCTATGGCTTCGGCGCGCTCTTCATGGTGCTGTTCGCCTTCCCGCTGTTCGCTCTGCTCGACAGCAAGGATGCGGTGCTCGCGACCGTCGGCATGGGCTTGGCATATGCCTTCGGTTTCGGCGGCATGGCCGGCGCGCAAGGGGCGTTCCTCGCGAACCTGTTCCCGACGCGCTACCGCTTCTCCGGCATCGCCTTCGCGCGCGAGCTCAACAGCCTCATCATCGCCGGGCCGACGCCGTTCATCGCCTCGGCCCTGGTGGCGCTCTCAGACGGCCGGCCCCGGCTGGTGATCCTCTATCTCATCGTCTGCTGCGCGCTGACCGTCGTCGCGGTCTGGGCGGCGCGGCATCGTGCGGTCAATACCGGCAACGGGTGAGCGGAGGTTCAGCGCCGCAGGACGAGGATGTTGCCCGCGAGGACGGCAGCAGCGCCCAGGACGATCCGTCCGTCGAGCTGCAGGTTCTCGAACAGGGTGGAGAGTACCAATGCCACGACCGGTACGGTCGCGAGCGTATAGGCGGCCCGGCCGGGGCCGAGCCGGCGCACCAGCTCGAAATAGAGCATGAAGGCGCCGCAGGACGCGGCGATCGCCAGGTAGATGAGGCTCGCGAGGTAATGCGCCGAGAGATCGAGCACCAGCGGCCGGCCCGTGAGGACGGCCCAGCCGGCGCTCGCCACGGCGCCGATCGCTGCCCCCCCAGCCGAGCACGGCAAGGGTCGGCAGGCCGGCGCGCTGGTTGCGGGCACCCGCGACGGTGCCGCCGGCCGTGGCGATCGCCGCGACGAGCGCCCAGGCGAAGCCGGCGCCGCTGGCACTCCCGACTGTGCCCGCCATCGGGCCGAAGATGATGGCAATGCCGGCGACGCCGCTGAGCGCACCCCAGACGAGGCCCGGCGACAGGGCCGATCCCAGCAGCACGCGCGCGATGACGGCGGCGAACAGTGACGAGGTGGAGAGTACCAGGGCGGCGAGCCCGCTCGGGACGCGCCGCGTCGCCTCGTAGAAGGCAATGAAGGCGAGCGCGAAGAACAGCACGCCCTGGAGTGCCACGTAGGCGCGGTCGCCGCGCGGGATGGCGAGCGGCATGCCGCGTGCCCTGCCGTAGCCGAGCAGGAGCAAGCCGGCCAGGGCCATGCGGATCGCGACCGACCAGGCGGCCGGTGTAGCGCCTGCCTGCAGCGCGGTCGCCAGCGCCCCGCCGCCCCAGAGCAGCGCCGTCAGCGCGAATAGCGCCGCGGTCACGAACCGTCACCCGCCACGAGCGCGCGCCAGCCCATTGCCTCGATCTCAGCACTCTCGCCCTGCAGCTTGCGGAGCCCGCTATCGAATACGGCCCGTTCCTCCGCGCCGAGGGTGGCGAGCAGCCGGTCCTCGATCGCGCGCCCCAAGGCTGCGATCTCGTCGAACGCTTTCCGGCCCGGATGCGTGATCACGACGGCGGCTTGGCGCCGATCGGTCTTGCCGGTGTTGCGCTTGGCGAAACCCAGTTCCACGAGCTGGCCGATGCCGCGGCTGACCGCGAAGGGATCGAGGCCTGCGGCGCGGCCGATCTCGCTGGCGCTGGCGCCGTCACGCTCGGCGATGACGGCGAGGATGCGCCAGCCGGCTTGGCTGAGGCCGAATCGCTCGCCATAGAACGCCTCGAGCGGCCGGGCGATCTGCGCCGTGACGACGAACAGGCGATAGGGCAGCCAAGTGCTGAGCCGCAGCGAGAGGGGCTGTTCGAGGGCGGGACGCGGCATCGGCCCGGCTCCTTGCGATATATTTGCAGATCGCAAGTATATTGCAAATGAGTCGACATGACCATGGCCTGGTTAGTGGCGTCTTGCGCGGTACGGCAGCTAGGCCGCGCCGAGGTCGTCGGCCGATTTCTCGCTGCAGACCACGATCGCTTCCGCGTCGCCCGCGCCGATCGACAGGTAGATATGTCCTGTGGTGCTGTGGAAATAGAGACTGTCGCCCGGCTGCAGCACGGCGTCGCGGCCGTCCTCGAAGCAGATCCGGAGCGTGCCGGAGAGCAGATAGACGAACTCCTCGCCGGGGTGCCGGATGTAGTCGGCGAATTCCTCGAGACGTCGGGCACTGACGGTCGCGCGCATCGGCACCATGCGTTTGCCGGCGAAATCGGCCGCGAGCATGCCGTAGCCGTAATTGCCGCTGCGATAGAGCACATGCTGGCCGGCCGGCGTGAAGGAGACGCCGCCGACAGGTGCCGTATCTGCCGCCGCCGTGTCTGTGGGCTGGCCGAACAGGTCGTGGAAGTCCATGCCGAGCGCCCGGGCAAGGGCCGCGAACTTGTCGTAGGTGAGCGCGACCTCGCCCCGCTCGGCCTTGGAGATCATCGACAGCGTGACGCCGGAACGGTCGGAGAGCTGCTGCAGCGTCAGGCCGTTCGCCTTGCGTCGATGGCGCAGCCGGGCGCCGACATCCGCGCGGTCGATCGTGAAGGGGGTATTTTTCATATATGAGAAATTTCCATTTCTCGTATATGATAATTCATCGCAGCGGCCGGAGGCCATAGAGGGGTGCCGCTGGTCCGCAAAAGATGCGTTTGACCAAGAGTGAGGGGACCGGTTCGTGAAGACGGATTTCCTGATCATCGGCGGCGGGATCGCGGGGGCGTCGATCGGCTATTGGCTGGCGCGCCACGGCAGCGTCGTGCTGCTCGAGCGCGAGAGCCAGCCTGGCTATCACTCGACCGGCCGGTCGGCCGCACTGTTCATGGAGACCTACGGCAACGATCAGGTCCGCGCCCTCACGCGGGCGAGCCGCGCCTTCTTCGAGGCGCCGCCCGATGGTTTCGCCGAGCACCCGATCCTGACGCCGCGCGGCACGCTGACGATTGCGGCGCGCGGCGAAGGCCATCAGCTCGATGATGCGCGCGCCCAGGCCGGGGCCGTCTGGCTCGATCCGGATGCCGCCACGGCGATGGTTCCCGTGTTGCGCGCCGACCAGATCGCCGGCGCGGTCTACGAGCCGCCTGCCATGGATATCGACGTCCACGGCCTGCATCAGGGCTACCTCCGCGGCATCCGGCGCGCCGGCGGCACGATCCAGTGTGATGCGGAGGTCACGGCAATCGAGCGCGTGCGCGGCATGTGGCACGTGCGGACGCCGGCCGGCGACTTCGAGGCCGCCGTCCTGATCAATGCCGCCGGCGCCTGGTGCGACAAGGTCGCGGAACTGGCGCATGTCCGCCCGCTCGGCCTCGTGCCGAAGCGACGGTCCGCCTTCATCTTCTCGAGCCCGCCGGGGCTCGACACCCAGCGCTGGCCGGTCCTGCTCGCCGCCGACGAGAGCTTCTACATGAAGCCCGATGCCGGCGCGCTGCTGGGCTCACCGGCCAATGCCGATCCAATGGAACCGCAGGACGTCCAGCCGGAAGAGCTCGACATCGCGCTGGGCATCGATCGGATCGAGCGCTTCACCACGCTCGAGATCCGCCGGCCGCTCAGGACCTGGGCCGGCTTGCGCTCCTTCGTCGCCGACGGCGGCCTGGTCGGCGGCTTCGACGATCGCGTGGACGGCTTCTTCTGGGTCGCGGCCCAGGGCGGCTATGGCGTCCAGACCTCGGCCGCCATGGGCGAGACCTGCGCGGCACTCGCCCGCGGCCTCGCGATCCCGGACCGGGTCCGGGCGCACGGTGTCACGGCGGACATGCTGTCGCCCCGCCGCCTCGGGAGGGCCTGAGCCGTGGCGGTGACGGCGCTGGCGCGGCCCACGGTCTCGAAGGCGCAGATCATCACGGCGACCACGCTTGGCACCGCGCTCGAGTTCTACGACTTCACCGTCTACAGCTACTTCGCAATTACGATCGGCAAGCTGTTCTTCCCGGCGGAGACGCCGGTCAACCAGATGCTGCTGTCGATCGGTGTGTTCGGCGTCGGCTTCGTCGTGCGGCCCTTGGGCGGCGTCATTATTGGCGCCTATGCCGACCGGGCCGGCCGCAAGAAGGCGATGGTGCTGACCATCCTGCTGATGGCGCTCGGCTGCGCGCTCATCAGCTTCGTTCCGCCGTTCGCCGTGATCGGCGTCGCCGCACCCGTCATCGTGCTCCTGGCGCGGCTGGTCCAGGGCTTCGCCGCGGGCGGCGAGTTCGGCCCCGGTACGACGCTGCTCATCGAATGCGCCGGCGATCGGGACCGTGCGTTCTTCGCCAGCTGGAACTTCGCGGCCCAGGCGCTGGGCCTGGCGCTCGGCGCCTCGGCCGCGACGCTCTTGTCCTGGGCGCTGCCCAAGGAGGCGCTCGACACCTGGGGCTGGCGCATCCCGTTCGCGGTCGGCATCCTGGCGGCACCGGCCGGCATGCTGATCCGCCGCCGGCTCGAGGAGACGCTCGATGCGCGGACCGCGCGCGCCTCGGCCAAGTCCGGCGCGGTCCGGGCGGTGCTGACCACCCATATCGCGCTCACCATCCTCGGCACCTTCGCGGAGCTGGGCGGCTCGGTCTCGGTCTATGTCACGGCCTTCTTCCTGCCCAGCTACGCGACACGGGAGCTTGGCTTATCGGCCGCGACCGGCGTTTCCTCGGGCGTCGTTGGCGCGATCGCGCTGTTCGTGAGCGCGCCCTTGATGGGGCTCGCGGCCGATCGCTTCACCCGCAAGCGCGTCCTCGTCACGTGCCGGGTCGCGATGCTTGTCCTCGTCTATCCCGCCTTCCTGTGGCTGACGCGGCAGCCGACGCCGTTCGCCCTCTATGCCGTCTCGGCCGGGCTCGCGGTACTGGTCAGCGGCCAGATCGTGCCGGTCCTGGTCATGCTGCCCGAGATCTTCCCGAAGGCGGTGCGTGCGACCGGCATTGCGCTCACCTATGTGGTGAGCGCCTCGATCTTCGGCGGCTTCTCGCCCTTCATTGCGACCTGGCTTGTCGCCGAGACCGGCGACAAGCTGGCCCCGGCGCTCTATGTCGCCGCGGCCTGCTTGCTGTCGCTGGTGCCGATCCGGTGGTTGACCGACCACACCGGCCAGCGTCTTGCTTGATCCGAACGGAGTCCGACCATGGCCGATCCCGCTTCCCTGCTCGCAACGCCGGCCGTCGAGTTGCGCCGGCTGATCGGCACGAAGGCGATCTCGCCGGTCGAGCTGCTCGAGGCCTGCATCGAGCGGATTGAGGCGATCAATCCCGCGGTGAACGCGGTGACGGCAACCTGCTACGACCGCGCCCGGGGCGAGGCGCGGGCGGCCGAGCGCGCGGTGCTTGCGGGCGACGAGCTCGGCCCGCTGCACGGGCTGCCGATCGGCATCAAGGATCTCGAAGAGACGGAAGGGCTGCTCACGACCTACGGCTCGCCGCTCTATCGCGACAACGTGCCGGCGCGCGACAACGTGCTGGTCAGCCGCCTGCGCCGGGCGGGCGCCATCGTTGCGGCGAAGACGAACGTGCCGGAAATGGGCGCCGGCGCCAACACGCGCAACACGGTCTGGGGGGCGACCGGCAACCCGTTCGACCCGATGCTGAACGCGGGCGGCTCGTCGGGCGGTTCGGCGGCGGCGCTCGCCTGCGACATGCTTCCGCTGTGCAGCGGCTCGGATACCGGCGGTTCGCTGCGCATCCCGGCCGCCAAATGCGGCGTCATCGGCTTCCGTCCGTCGCCGGGCCTGGTGCCGGGCGAGCGGCGCCTGCTTGGCTGGACGCCGATCTCGGTCGTGGGGCCGATGGGCCGCACCATGGCGGACGTGGCACTGCAGCTCGCGGCGACGGCGGGGCAGGATCGCTGCGATCCCCTGTCCTACGATGTGGATGCGGCGGGCCTGGCCGTGCCGCCCACGGTCGACCTGAGCCGGCTGCGCGTCGCCTGGACCGTCGATTTCGGCGTGTGCGCCGTCGACCGTGAGATCGCGGAAACCTTCCGCAGCAAGATCGCCGCCATGCGCCATCTGTTCCGGACCTGCGACGAGGTTGCGTTCGATTTCGGCGAGGCGCACCGCTGCTTCGACGTCATCCGTGCGGAAAGCTTCGTCGCTGCGTTCCGCGACGCCTATGCGAAGGATCCGGCCTCGCTCGGCCCCAACACGCGGGCCAATTACGAGATCGGCGCCGCGATGAGCCTCGCCGACTGCGCCTGGGCGCAGCTCGAGCAGACGCGCCTCTTCCGGCGGTTCCAGACGATGTTCCAGGATTACGACCTGGTCCTGTCGCCGACGACGCCGGTCTCGCCCTTTCCCTGGACCGAGCTCTATCTCAAGGCCGTGAACGGCGTGCCGCTCGAGAACTATTACCGCTGGCTGGCGCTCACCTACGTCGTGACCTTGGTCACCAACCCGGCGCTGTCGCTGCCGTGCGGCACCGACGGGCGCGGCATGCCGTTCGGCCTGCAGGTGGTCGGGCGGTTCCGCGGCGACCGCGAGCTCCTGGGCATCGGCGCGGCACTCGAGGCCGGCTTCGCCGGCATCGAGCCATTGCGCCGGCCGCGCCCCGATCTCGAGCAGCTGCGCACGCCGGTCGCAGCCTTGCGCTCGATCGTGACCCACCCGCCCCAAAGCGGCGCGGCGTCGGGTGCGGCGGCCGCTCCGGCCGTGTAAGGCGCGCGCCGGTCCACCCCAAGTCGCTGGTGTGGATGGCGATTATAGAGAGGGTGGTACTCGGCCCGCTGTTCACTCTCGGCCGATAATGTGGCAGATACCGCTGTAGAGCGGACAACGCCGCAGCCATGGGCTGCGGCGAGCGCCGTCGCGTGAGGCAGGCGAAGGAATAATTGGATGTCGAAGGTTACTGGCGCCGCGTGGGGCGCTTCGCTGCTGGCCACCGGCCTTCTGGTGGCGGCATCCCCCGCCCGCGCAGAGCCGGCCGCCGACCCGACGAGCATCTGGACGCTGTCGGACGAGAATTCGTCCATCACCACGTCGAAGCTCAACGACAAATATTACGTCAATGGCTTGAAGCTCGGCTGGACCTCGCCGACGGACGCGGTGCCGCACTTCATCGCGAGCATCGGCCATAGCCTGTTCGGCGAGGGCCAGCAGCGCCTGTCCCTCGACGTGTCCCAGTCGATCTACACGCCGGCCGACACGCTGGCGGTGCCGCCTGACCCGAAGGACCGGCCTTATGCGGGCGTGCTGCTGCTGGGCGCCACGCTGCTGCAGGACACCGACGACACGCGCCAGTCGGTGGGATTGCAACTGGGCCTGGTCGGTCCGGACGCCGAGGCCGAGCAGGTCCAGAACGGCTTCCACGACGTTATCGGCTACGGCCACACCAAGGGCTGGGCCTATCAGCTGCGGGACGAGCCCCTGGCCGAACTGCTCGGCCAGAAGATCTGGCGCGTGCCGCTCGGCACGGTCGGTGGCTTCGAGACCGACGCGCTGCCGCAGATCGAAGGCGGCCTCGGCAATCTCAGGGTCTATGGCCTGGGCGGCTCGATCTTCCGCGTCGGCCAGGGGCTCGATGCCGATTTCGGTGCGGCGCGCCTCCGGCCGGGCCTCTCCGGTTCCGACGCCTATCACGCGACCCGCAATTTCGGTTGGTATTTCTTCGTCGGCGCGGACGGCCAGGCGGTCGTCCACGACGTCACGATCGACGGCAACGATTTCCGCAACAGCGCGACGGCTTCGCGCATGCCGTTCGTCGGCGAGCTCGAAGCCGGCGTCGCCTTCCTGGCGTACGGCATGCGCATCTCCTACACGCAGGTCGTGCAGACAGAGCAGGTTTACGGCCAGCACGGCGGCCCGCACCAGTTCGGCTCGCTCACCCTGTCGGCGCACTTCTAGCGCCGCCACGCTTCTAACCTCGGCCGGCGAGGCCGTCAGCCGGCCGAACGTTGCGGCGCGAACGCCGGGCCGCCCGGCCGGATGCGCATGCCGGGCGCGAGGCGCCGCCACGGCAGGTCCGCCGGGTCGGCCGCCATCGGCCCGGGCGCCTTGGCGACCAGGACCGCCGCGGCGATCGGCTCGAAATCGGCGCGGAAATGCACGGAGCTCTTGTTGACCAGGATCTTCATGCGTTCGGGCTCGACGCCGCCGACGCGATAGAGGTTCCGGTCGAGCATCTGCGCCTTGCGGCTCGCGACGACGATGTGCACGCCGCCGATCCGGAGGCCCGCCGTCGGGCCGAGGTCGACCCTGGAGCCGGTCATCATCGGGCCTTCGAGCACCGTTCGGCCGTCCGACAGATGTTCGACTGTGAATGCGCCTTCGACCGGCGCATCGCTGCGCACGCCCGAGCGGCCGCCGAGCGCCAGGCGAACCGTGGCACCGACCCCCGCGGCATGGGCAGCCGCCGCCGCCTCGGGATCCCACAGCAGGCCGAGTGCTGCGTCCGTTGCCTCGTGGTGCAGCAGCGCGCGCAGCAGGCCCGTCGTGTTGGAATCGCCGCCGGCGCCGGGATTGTCCTGGGTGTCGGCGATCACGACGGGGCGCGTTGCCGCCTCGGCCAGCCGCATCGCCTGGGTTACGGCCTCGTCGGGATCGAGGAACGGCACAGCCCATGCCGGCTCGGCCGCCACGTACTGGCGATAGAGCGTGTCTACCGCCGCCGCCGCGGCCTCGGCGCTCCGGCCGTAGCCCCAGACGACCGGACCGCATTCGGGAAAGTCCGCGGCGGGAAAGCCCGGGGCGAACGACAGCGAAACGACGGGGCCCGTCTCGAGTGTCGCGAGCTGCGCATAGGCCGACCGCGCCGGCTCGAGCAGCGTGCACATGCCGTTGATCGGGATCAGGAACGGCAGGCGGCGCGCCGCGCGATGGAGCGGGCCCCCGGCCGCGACGCGATCGGCGAGCAAGGCGGCCGCCAAGCGGCCAGTTTCGGCCATGTCGACATGCGGATACGTGCGATAGGCCACGAGCCCGTCGGCATTCGCCAGCATCTGTTCCGTGACGTTCGCATGCAGGTCGAGGGAGGCGACGATCGGCAGGTCCGGCCCGACGAGCGCCCGGAGGCGGGACAGCAACTCGCCTTCGCCGTCGTCGAGATGCTCCGTCACCATGGCGCCGTGGAGGTCGAGGTAGATTGCGTCGAACCCGCCGCGCTTGGCCGCGGCGATGATCTCGCCTGCGATGCGTTCGTAGGCATCCTCGGTCACATGGGCGGACGGCGTGGCGCCGGCCCAGACGACCGGGATCAACTCGTGCCCTTGGGTCTCCGCCGCCGCGATGAAGCCGCCGGCCGGCACGTTGACGGTGCGGAGCGCCAGGAGATCGGCGCCGCGGACCATCGGCGGGAAGCCGCCGCCGTTGATGAAATCCTCGTAGCGCGCCTTCGTCGGCGCGAACGTGTTGGTCTCGTGCTGGAAGCCGGCGATCAGGATCTTCATGGGCAGGGAGGTCGCTTGGGGGTGTCGTCTCCCCGAAGGCTACCTCACCGCAGGTGGCGCTCGGAAGCACCAAGCAGTTTCGTCTATTAGATTTTTCAACACTTCAAAATCGGAATATCCGTCCCCACGTCACCCCGAGCGACGATCACGGCTGGCAACGATCACGGGCAACGGGGACATCATGACGAAACAGCTTCACCTGGGCGCCTTCATGCGGCCCGTCGGCATCCATACCGCCTGGTGGCGCTATCCCGGCGCCTATGCGGATGCGAACTTCAACCTGCAGCACCTGACGCGCTTCATCCAGACGCTCGAGCGGGCGCGCTTCGACGCCTTCTTCATGGCGGACCATCTGGCCGTGCTGAACATGCCGATGGCAGCACTCCGGCGCAGCGGCACCGCCACCTCGTTCGAGCCGCTGACGCTGCTCTCGGCGCTCGCCATGGTGACCGAGCGGATCGGGCTCATCGCGACCGCGTCGACGACGTTCGACGAGCCCTATCACATCGCCCGGCGCTTCGCCTCGCTCGACCACATCAGCGGCGGCCGGGCCGGCTGGAATGTGGTCACGACCTCGAACCCGGATGCAGCGCTCAACTTCGGCCTGACCGAGCATGTCGAGCATGACGAGCGCTATCGCCGGGCGCGCGAGTTCCACGAGGTCGTGACCGGGCTCTGGGACAGCTGGGCCGACGACGCGTGGCTCAGGGACCAGGAGAGCGGCATCTTCTTCGATCCGGCGAAGCTGCACGTGCTCGACCACAAGGGCGAGCACCTGTCGGTGCGCGGGCCGCTCAACATCGCCCGGCCGATCCAGGGCTGGCCGGTCATCGTCCAGGCGGGTGCCTCCGAGGCGGGCAAGCAGCTCGCGGCCGAGACCGCCGAGGTCATCTTCGGCAGCAGCCGCACGATCGAGGACGGCCGCGTCTTCTACAAGGACGTGAAGGCGCGCATGCAGGCGCTCGGCCGCGCGCCCGATACGCTCAAGATCCTGCCGGGCGCGCTCGTCGTCGCCGGCCGCACCAATGCGGAGGCGCGCGAGAAGAAGGCGCTGCTCGACAGCCTGGTGCATCCGGAGAGCGGCATTCCCAATCTCTCAATTCGGCTCGGCGTCGACGCCTCGGGCTTCGACCTCGACGCGCCGTTGCCGGACATTCCGCAGACGAACCAGAGCCAGAGCGGCCAGAGCGCGCTCGTAGCGCTGGCCCGACGGGAGAACCTGACCGTGCGCCAACTCGCTCAGCTGGTCGGCGGCTACGGTGGCCTGCAGATGGTCGGCACCGCCGGCGAGATTGCCGACACGATGCAGGAATGGCTCGAGAGCGAGGCGTCGGATGGCTTCAACATCATGTTCCCGACCGTGCCGGCCGGGCTCGACGATTTCGCGGACCTGGTCGTGCCGGAACTACAGCGGCGCGGCCTGTTCCGGCGCGAATACGAGGGCACGACGCTGCGCGACCATCTGGGCCTGAAACGGCCGGAGAACCGGTTCTTCCCCGTCGGCTGACGCCGCCCCTCCCGTCTCCCGGCTTGACAAGTGCGCCTGCGGCACGTTTAATTAAATCACGTTGAATTAAACGTGCCGCTAAGCGGCCGAGCACCGTGACAGGGAGGAAGATCGGCATGCCTGCGGGGCGCGCCGGCCAAGGGACGAACTCCGTCCAGATCCGGCAATACAACCAGCGTCTTGTTCTGCAGCGCCTGCGCCGCCTGGGCCAGGCGTCGAAGGCCGACCTTGCGCGCGCCGCCGGATTGACCAACAGCGCCGTCGGCCAGATCGTGGCCGAGCTCGAGGAATTCGGCCTGATCGAGGCGGTCGGCAAGCGGCACGAAGGCCAGCGCGGCCAGCCCGCGACGCTCTTGAAAATTAATCCCTCGGGTGCCTTCGGCATCGGCGTCCGCATCGATCGCAGCCGGATCGAGACCGTGCTGGCCGATCTCGGCGGCCGCATCATCGCCCAGCACACCCACGACCTGGACCTGCCGCCGCCCGACCGGACGCTCGAGATCGTGCGCCAGGACGTCGAAAGCCTGCTCGTGCTCTGCTCGCCGGAAACCCGGCGGCGCGTGACCGGCATCGGGCTCGCCCGGCCGTTCAACCTCGGCAGCTGGCTGCGCTTGCTCGATCTCTCGAACGTCGAGAGCCTGCGCGCCTGGGACGAGACGGATTTCGCCGCCGCCCTCGCGCGCGAGACCTCGCTCACGGTGTTCGACGAGAACGACGGTACGGCCGCCGCCATCGCCGAGCTGTTCTACGGCGTTGGCCACGCGGCGGACGATTTCCTCTACCTCTTCATCGGGCCCTGCATTGGCGGCGGCCTGGCGCTCGACGGTGATTGCCGGCGTGGTGAGACCGACAATGCGGGCGACGTCGCCGTCATGCCGGTGGCGCCGTCCGGCCTCGTGTCGGCGCCGGCGCTCGCCGGCCCGACCGAGATCCTGCTGACGCGCGCCTCGATCAACGCGCTCATCCGGCACCTGCGCCATCATGGGCACGGGGTGGCGGGCCTGGGCGACCTGCCGGGCCTGATGGCGCGGCATCGCGACCTGGCTCTCGAATGGGTTGAGGATTGCGCGCGCGCACTCGTCGGGCCCATCCTCGCGATGCAGGCGCTGCTCGACGTGCCGCTGGTCGTGCTCGACAGCGACCTCGACCGGGCGTGGATCGATTTCCTGATCGAACGGACCGACGTGCATCTTGCTGCGGCGGTGGCCGAATCGCGCCGGCCGCCGCGGCTCGCGGCTGGCAGTTTCGGCGCCTATGCAGGGGCGCTCGGCGCCGCCAGCCTGCCGCTCTTCGTTCATTTCGGACCGCGTGCCGGGCTTCTGACCGGCGACGTGAGCGCACCGCTTGGAGTCCGCGAGCATGCCTTTCCCGTCTGAATTCCAAACCGCTCCTTCCCAGCCCATCCTGGAAATGGTGGGCATCTCCAAGACATTCCCGGGCGTGAAGGCGCTCCGGGGCGTCGAGCTCCGGGTCTATCCGGGCGAGATCCACGCGCTGATGGGCGAGAACGGTGCCGGCAAGTCGACGCTGATGAAGGTGCTGGCGGGGGCCTATCGGGCCGATCCGGGCGGTGAGATCCGCATCGCCGGCGACATCGTGCATATCGGCGATCCCTTGGCCGCCAAGCGGCACGGCATCGCCATCATCTACCAGGAACTGGCGCTCGCGCCGAACCTGACGGTCGCGGAGAACATCTATCTCGGCTGCGAGCTCGGCCGGACCGGCCTCATCGACCGCAAGGCGATGGCGGAGGGGGCCCGCGCCGTGCTCGACCGGCTGGGCGCCGGCTTCGGGCCGACGAGCATTGTCGCCGACCTCTCGATCGCCGAGCGACAACTGGTCGAGATCGCCCGGGCGCTGCACGCGGAATCGAAGATCCTGGTGATGGACGAGCCGACGACGGCCTTGTCCTCGCGCGAGACCGACGCGCTGTTCGTGCTCATCCGGCGGTTGCGCGCCGAGGGGCTGGCGATCGTCTATATCTCGCACCGCATGGCCGAGGTCTATGAGCTGGCCGACCGGGTGACGGTGCTGCGCGACGGCGGCTATGTCGGCAGCCTCGACCGTGGTGCCATCGAGCCCGACGCGATCGTGCGCATGATGGTCGGCCGCGACCTCTCGTCCTTCTACAAGAAGGAGCATCGCTCGGGCGTCCACAATGATCCGATCCTGACGGTCAAGGACATGGGCGACGGCGTGCGGGTCCACGGCTGCTCGTTCACGCTGCATGCGGGCGAAGTACTGGGCCTCGCGGGCCTGGTCGGCGCCGGCCGGACCGAGCTGGCGCGCCTCGTCTACGGGGCCGACGAGCGGACGAGCGGCACGATCGAGCTGGCTGGCCGGCCGGTCGACATCCGCGCGCCGGAGCAGGCGATCGAGGCCGGCCTCGTCTATCTGACCGAAGACCGCAAGGGGCTGGGCCTGTTCCTCGACATGCCCGTTGCCGCCAACATCAACTTGGGCGTCATCGGCCGGGATGCGAAGTTCGGCGGCCTCATCGACCGCGAGCGCGGCCGGCGCCGCGCGGCGGGTGCGATCACCGCGTTCGGCATAAGGGTCGCGAGCCCGGCGGTCGAGGTGGGGTCGCTCTCCGGCGGCAACCAGCAGAAGGTCATGCTGTCGCGCCTGCTCGAGACCAAGCCCAAGGTGCTGATCCTCGATGAGCCGACGCGCGGCGTCGACATCGGCGCCAAGTCCGAGATCTACCGCATCATCGACAATCTCGCGAAATCCGGCGTCGGCGTGCTTGTGATCTCGTCCGAGCTGCCGGAGATCGTCGGCATCGCCGACCGCGTCATGGTCATGCGGGAAGGCCGCCTCGTCGGCGAGGTCGGCGGCGACAGCGGCCGGGCGATCACCCAGGAAAACATCATTGCATTGGCGACCGGTGCCGATCAGGCGCGGATCGCGGAGGGAGGTACGGCATGATCGAGAAAAGCGTCCTCGCGACCGGTCCGGACGCCAAGGCCGCCGAGGCGGCGGGCGTGGTGCCGCTGCGGCAGGCCCGTCTCAAGGGCTGGCTGCGCACCATCGGCATGCTGCCGGTGCTGGTGCTGCTGTGCATCCTGATCCAGGCCGCGACCTTCTATCTGGACGGCGAAGGCCGGTTCCTGAGTGGCCAGAACCTGTCGATCGTGCTGCAGCAGGCGGCGATCAACATGGTGCTGGGCGCCGGCATGACCTTCGTCATCCTGACCGGCGGCATCGATCTCTCCGTGGGCTCGATCCTGGCGGCCTCGGCCATGACCGCGGTCATGGCGTCGCTCGGCTACGGCTCGCTCGGCATCGTCGTGGCGCTCGTGACCGGGCTCTTGTTCGGCGTGCTGAACGGGCTGCTCATCGCCTTCATCCGCCTGCCGCCCTTCATCGTGACCCTGGGCTCGATGACCGCCGTGCGCGGCATCGCGCGCCTGCTCGGCAACGATACGACCGTGTTCAATCCGGAACTGCCGTTCGCCGGCATCGCGTCGGGCTCGGTGCCGATCGTGCCGGGCTATGTCGCCCTGCCGGGCCTGGCGGTGATCGCGCTCGTCGTGATCCTCGCATCCTGGTTCATTCTGCGCCGCACCGTGCTGGGCGTGCGCATCTACGCGGTCGGCGGCAACCCGGACGCGGCCCGGCTCTCGGGCATCAAGGTCTGGGCCGTGCTCCTGTTCGTCTATGCGACGTCGGGCCTCTTGGCAGGCCTGGGCGGCGCCATGTCTGCGGCGCGGCTCTATGCCGCGAACGGCCTGCAGCTGGGCCAGTCCTACGAGCTCGACGCGATCGCGGCGGTGATCCTGGGCGGTACCAGCTTCGTCGGCGGCATCGGCTCGATCTGGGGCACGCTCATCGGCGCGCTCATCATCGCGGTGCTGTCGAACGGGCTCATCCTGCTCGGCGTCTCCGACATCTGGCAATTGATCGTCAAGGGCATCGTCATCATCGGCGCCGTCGCCCTCGACCGGTATCGTCTGCGCGGCAGCGCGCGCACCTGACACCCCGCACCTTTGACGGTGTCGTCGGCCGTAATGGTCTCGGCCGGCCCCGTCCGCTGCAATCCAACGAAGACCAGGGAGGATGAAGCTTGAAACACCTGCTGCTCGCCGGTGCCGCCATGGCGCTGGCCCTCGGCTCGGCCGAGGCCAAGGACCTGAAGTCGGTCGGCATTACCTTGGGCTCGCTCGGCAACCCCTATTTCGTGACGCTCGCCAAGGGCGCCGAAGCCAAGGCCAAGGAGATCAACCCGTCGGTCAAGGTGAACTCGGTCTCGGCCGACTATGACCTGAACAAGCAGTTCACCCAGGTCGACAATTTCATCGCCGCCGGGGTCGATCTCATCCTGATCAACGCGGTCGATCCGAAGGCGATCGAGCCCGCGATCAAGAAGGCGCACGCCGCCGGCGTCACGGTGGTCGCGGTCGATGTCACCGCGTCCGGTGCAGACGCCACGGTGCAGACCAACAACGTCCAGGCGGGCGAGCTTTCCTGCCAGTACCTGGCTGACAAGCTGGGCGGCAAGGGCGACGTCGTCATCGAGAACGGCCCGCAGGTCTCGGCTGTGATCGACCGGGTCACCGGCTGCAAGCAGGTCTTCGCGAAATATCCGGGCATCAAGGTCCTATCGTCGGACCAGGACGCCAAGGGCTCGCGCGACGGCGGCCTCAACATCATGCAGGGCTATCTCACGCGCTACCCGAAGCTCGACGGCGTCTTCGCCATCAACGATCCGCAGGCGATCGGCAGCGATCTCGCGGCGAAGCAACTGAAGCGCGCGAACATCGTGATCACCTCGGTCGACGGCGCGCCGGACATCGAGAGCGCGCTCAAGTCCGACACGCTCATCCAGGCCTCGTCGAGCCAGGACCCCTATGCCATGGCGCAGCAGGCGGTCGCGATCGGCTATGACGTGATGAATGGCAAGAAGCCGGCGGACGCCACCGTCCTCTTGAAGCCGACGCTCGTCACCCGCGACAACGTCAAGGACTACAAGGGCTGGACCTCGCGCTGATCGTCTGAGGACCCTCTCCCGCGAGAGCGGGAGAGGGAACGTCTCTTCTCAGAAACCCAGTTCCCGCTCGGCACGCTCAAGCGTCTTGGCGGCGCCGACGGCGTAGAGCGAGGCCAGCCATTTCCCGACGGTCGCGATGAAGGTGCCGTCGCGGCCGAGTTCGCCGAACAGCCGCTCGATGCCGAGCATCGGCCGCGGGTCGGCGCCGCCTTCGATCGCCTTCGCTCGCAGCAGGTCGGCCAGCGGATGGCGGATCTCGATGGGCTGGCCCTGCTCGTCCTCACCCCGCATCCGGCGCAGCCAGGATGCCAGCGCCAGCGCCAGCAGCTCGACGCCGCCGCCGGTCTTGACCCTGTCGCGGATCGGATCGACCAGCACGTTGAGCGGCGCGTCGGTATTCACCCGCTCGACCGTGTCCTTGATGGTCGGATTGGCGAAGCGCTCGACGAGCGTCGCCTTGTAATGCGCAAGATCGATGCCCGGCACCGGCGGCAGCGTCGGCCCGGTCTCGCGGTCCATCAGCGCCTCCATGTAGCGCCGCAGCCGCGCGTCGCGCATCGTCTCATCGATGTAGCCGTAGCCGGCGAGCCGGCCGAGGCCGGCGACCGCCAGATGGCTCGCGTTCAACAGGCGCAGCTTCATGAATTCATAGGGCGCCACGTCGGCGACGAACTGCGCGCCGACCCGGTCCCAGTCCGGGCGGCCGGCGGCGAAATCATCCTCGATGACCCATTGGGTGAAGGTCTCGGAGAACACCGGCCAATGGTCGAGGATGCCGTAGTGCTCGGCGAGCGCCGCCGTGTCTTCGGGTGCCGTCACCGGCGTGATCCGGTCGACCATCGTGTTGGGGAAGCGGGCATGCGTCTCGATCCAGCGGGCGAGCGCCGGATCGCGCCGGCCGGCGAAATCCAGCACGGCCGCGCGCAGCACATTGCCGTTGTGCTGGATGTTGTCGCAGGTCATGGCGGTGAAGGCCGGCCGGCCCGCCGCCATCCGGCGGCGATAGGCCTCGGTGATGATGCCGACGGCGCTCAGCGGCTGCGCAGGGTCGGCGAGATCGGCCGCGATGCGTGGATGGTCGGGGTCGAGCTGTTTGGTCGCGGGATTGAGGCAATAGCCGTTTTCGGTCACGGTCAGGCTGACGATGCGGATCTCCGGCCGGTCGATCGCGGCGAGCAGCGCCGCCGACGAATCCGCGGCATGGATGACCTCCGGAATGGCGCCGATCACCGTCACGGTCTCCGCCGTGCCGCTGCGCTCGACGAGCGTATAGAGCCCGTTCTGTGGTGTCAGTGCGTCGTACATGCGCCGGTCGGCCGGCAGCAGTCCGGCGCCGACGATGCCCCAGCCAAGCGCTGCCGGGTCGAGCGTCATCAGGTCATGGGTGAAGCGCGCCATGTGCGCCCGGTGGAAGCCGCCCAGGCCCAGATGCACGATGCCGGGCACGACCTGGGCCGGGTCATAGGCCGGCCGTTGGATGCCGGGGCCGAGGCGGCCGAGGTTGGCGCGGGTGAGCGGAAGCTTTTCCATGAGTAAACGGGTCCTGGGAATTCTTGGGAGGCAAGGTTCAGGCGAGCGCGGTCCTGACGGCGGCGCCGAGCTGGCGATAGCGCGTGATGCGCTGGGCATAGGCCTCGGCCAAGCCCGGATCGGGCGCGATGGTCTCGAGCCGCTTGGGCGGCGTGCAGACCGCGGCCGGGTCCTCGCCCGTAACCGCAAGCCGGGCGAGGCGGGCGGCCCCGAAGGCGCCGCCATGCTCGCCGTCGGTGAGCCGGTTGAGCGGGATACCGAGTGCCGCGGCCAGGATCTCGATCCACAGGCGGGAGCGCGAGCCGCCGCCCACGACATCTGCGTCGCGGATCTTGATGCCGGCTTGGGCGAGCGCGTCGAGACAGTCGCGGAACGAGAAGGCGACGCCCTCGAGCACGGCCCGTGTCAGCGTGGCCCGGCTCGTCTGGTGCGACAGGCCGGCGAAGGCGCCGCGCACCGTGCCGTCGTTGAGCGGCGTCCGCTCGCCGGAGAGGTAGGGCAGGAACCAAGCGGCGCTCGGTCCGGCAGAAGGATCGATTTCAGCGAGCAAGGCCGCTTCCGGGTGGCCGCTGACCCCGGCCCACCAGGCGAGCGAGGCGGCGGCCGACAGGGTGACGCCCATCTCCTGCCACAGGCCGGGCAGCGCATGGCAGAAGCTGTGGACCGCGGCCGCCGGATAGGGCGCGAAGTGATCCGTTGTGACCGAAAGCACGCCCGAGGTGCCGAGCGACAGGAAGGCATCGCCCGGCCGGACCGCGCCGAGCCCGACCGCGCTCGCCGCATTGTCGCCGGCGCCCCCGGCCAGGAGCGGCGGCCGCGCCATGCCCCAGCGCTGGGCAAGCTCGGCCTTGAGCGTGCCGGCGGGCCTGGCACCTTCGACCAGGCGCGGCATGGCCTGGCGGTCGAGGCCGGTTGCGGCGAGTGCTGCGTCCGACCAGTCGCGCGTGGCGCCGTCGAGCCACAGCGTGCCCGAGGCGTCGGACATGTCCTCGATCGCCTCGCCGGTCAGGCGATAGCGGATATAGGCCTTGGGCAGCAGCATCCGGGCGAGCTGGGCGAAGACGTCGGGCTCGTGCCGGCGCACCCAGAGCAGCTTCGGCGCGGTGAAGCCCGGCATGGCGAGATTGCCGGTCACGTCGTGGAGCTGCGGGAAGATCTCTTCCAGCTCGCGGCACTCCCGGGTCGACCTTGTGTCGTTCCACAGGATGCATGGGCGCAGCACCCGGCCGTTGCGGTCGGTGAGCACGGCGCCGTGCATCTGGCCGCAGAGCCCAAGGCCGGCGACCGCCGCCAGCTCGCGGGGATGGGCCGCCTTGAGCGCATCGACGGCACCCAGCATCGCCTGCCACCAGGCTTCGGGGTCTTGCTCGCTCCAGCCAGGCGCGGGGCTCGCGGCGGTGAGCGCCACGGCGGCATGGCCGACGATGCGTTGTTCTTCGTCGACCAGCAGGGCCTTGACCGACGAGGTGCCGAAATCAAGCCCGAGGAACATCGGCGCCTCCGGCCAGCAGCGCCTCGACCTCTGCCCGGCGCGGCAGGTCGGCGCCGCGGCGCATGCAGGTGAGGGCGGCCGCGCCGATGGCATAGTCGATGAGGTCGGCAAGGGCCTCGAGCTCGAGGCCGGCGAGCGCCGGCCGACTCAGCAGGTTTTTCTGGGCCAGCCGCGCCAGCAGGGCGGCATGGAACGTGTCGCCCGCGCCGACGGTATCGATGACCGGGACGGCGCGGCCCGGCCGATGCAGCCGGTGCTGCCGGTGATAGGCGGTGGCGCCGGCCGCCCCGTCGGTCACGACGACCAGCCGGGCGCCGCCCGCCAGTTGCTCCGCGGCCCAGGCGTCCGGCTCGGCATCGAAGGCGATCGCGAGATCCTCGCGGCTCAGCTTGATGATCGCCGCCGTCCGCGCGAAGCGTTCGAAGCGCTGGCGCCACAGGTCGAGATCGCCGATGAGGCTTGGCCGCAGGTTCGGGTCGAGACTGACGACCAGCCGGCCCGCCGCGCGCTCGGCGAGCGTCAGCAAGGTCGAGCCAACGGGCTCGACCGCGATCGGGTAGGAACCGAGTGCCACCGCCGTGATGCCGGCGTCGATCGGCGGCAGGTCGGCGGGCTCGAGATCGCGCTCGGCGCAATCGATGCTGTGAAAGCCGTAGCTCGGCTGGCCCTCAGCGTCGGTCGAGACCACGGCAAGCGGCGTCGGCTGCTGGCTCAGCTTCAGGAACCGCGTGTCGACGCCCTCGCGCTCGAGCGCGTCCGCCAGGAACCGGCCGAACCGGTCGGTCGAGATGCCGCCCAGAAAGCCGACCGGCGTTCCGAGCCGCGCCAAGCCCAGCGCCACATTGAACTGCGAACCGCCGACAATGGCGCGCGCGGCCAGGGCCTGGCCGTCGGGCTCGCCCGCGAACAGGTCGATCAGCGCTTCGCCGCACACGAGGATCATCGGTTGGACCTCAGTGTGCGAGCGAGGAGGGCGCGAGGGCGTGGGCGAGCGGATGGCGTGCGATATGGTCGAGTGCCGCGCCCTCCTCGTCGAAGAGGTGGCAGGCGGCCGGGTCGACCGCGAGCCGGACCGTCTGGTGGGGCATGGTGCCGTCGCTGCCCTCGATCTGGACCACGACCGGCCCATCCCGGTCGAGGTCGACATGGATCAGCGTCAGGCCGCCCAGCCGCTCGACCAGCCGCACCGTGCCGGCGAGCGGCCCGGCCGCGTCGAGCCTGAGCGCCTCGGGGCGGACGCCGAGCGTTACGGCATCACCGTCGCGGGCACGCCCGGGCTCGACCGGCACCGCGATGCGGGCGCCGCTCGGCAGGTCGATCGCGACGCCGGTCGGGTCGGCGCCGGCGACCCGGCCCTTGAGGAAGTTCATGCGCGGCGCGCCGATGAAGCCCGCGACGAACAGGTTCGCCGGGTGGTGATAGAGCTGCAGCGGCGTGCCGACCTGCTCGATCCGGCCCGCCTGCAGCACGACGATCTTGTCGGCCATGGTCATGGCCTCGATCTGGTCGTGGGTGACATAGATCATGGTCGCGTTGAGCTCTTCGTGCAGCCGTGCCAACTCGATGCGCATCTGACCGCGCAGCGCGGCGTCGAGGTTCGACAAGGGTTCGTCGAACAGGAAGATCTTGGGGTTACGCACGATGGCGCGGCCGATCGCGACGCGCTGGCGCTGGCCGCCCGACATCTGGCCGGGCTTGCGGTCGAGATAGGGCTCGAGCTGCAGGATGCGCGCGGCCTCCGCCACCTTGCGCTCGCGCTCTTGCCTCGACACATGGGCGAGCTTCAGGGCAAAGCCCATGTTCTGCCGCACCGTCATGTGCGGATAGAGCGCATAGGACTGGAACACCATGGCAAGCCCGCGGTCGGCCGGGCCGATCTCGTTCATGCGCTTGCCGTCGATGTAGAGGTCGCCGCCGCTGATGTCTTCCAGGCCCGCGATCATGCGCAAGAGCGTGGACTTGCCGCAGCCGGACGGGCCGACGAAGACCACGAGCTCGCGATCGGCCACCTCGAGGTCGATGCCCTTGATGACCGACAGGCCGCCGTAGCTCTTCTGGATGTCGCGCATTTGAAGCGTCGCCATGAACGGGTTCCTATTTGACTGCGCCGAAGGTCAGGCCGCGCACCAGCTGGCGCTGGCTCAACCAGCCGAACACCAGGATCGGCGCCACCGCGATCGTGGACGCGGCCGACAGCTTGGCGAAGAACAGCCCCTCGGGGCTCGAGAACGAGGCGATGAAGGTGGTGAGCGGTGCTGCTGCCGACGAGGTCAGGTTGAGGCTCCAGAACGCCTCGTTCCAGCACAGGATGAGCGAGAGCAGCGCCGTGGACGCGACGCCGGGCAGGGTCAGCGGCAGCAGCAGGTACCAGACCTCGCCCCAGGCCTTGGCCCCGTCCATGCGGCCGGCCTCCAGGATCTCGTTCGGCATTTCCTTGAAGAAGGTGAAGAGCATCCAGACCACGATCGGCAGGTTCATGAGCGCATAGATCATGATGAGCCCGATGCGCGTGTCCAGGAGCCCGATGGTGCGGAACAGAAGATAGATCGGCACCAGCACGCCGACCGGCGGCAGCATCTTGGTCGACAGCATCCACAAGAGCGTGCCGCGCGTCCGCTTCGAGGGGTGGAACGCCATGGCATAGGCGGCCGGGATGGCGAAGGCAAGGGCGAGCGCCGTGCCGCCGACCGAGACCGCGACGCTGTTGAACGCGAAGCTCAGGTAGTCGGCGCGCGACTGCACCTCGGCATAGCTCTCGAGCGTGGGCGCGAAGAAGAGTTGCGGGATGATCGCCGTCCCCTCGGTCTTGAAGCTGGTCAGCACCATCCAGAAGATCGGGAAGAACATCAGGACGGCGACGCCCCAGCCGAGGAGCGTGGTCAGGACCCAAGTGGTCGTGCTCGTGCGCATGGGCTCAGACCTCCAGCCGGCGGGCGATCGTCCGCACCAGGAAGAAGGCCACGATATTGGCGAGCAGGATCGCGACCACGCCGCCGGCGGACGCCCCGCCGACGTCGAACTGGATCAGGGCCCGCGCATAGATCAGGAAGGCGAGGTTGGTCGTGGCGTTGCCGGGTCCGCCCGAGGTCGTGACGAAGATCTCGGCGAATACGGTCAGGAGGAAGATCGTCTCGATCATCACGACGACGCTGATCGCGCGGCCGAGGTGCGGCAGCGTGATGTAGAAGAACTGTGCCACCGGCCCGGCGCCGTCCATGCGCGCCGCCTCGCGCTGCTCATGGTCGAGCGACTGCACGGCGGTGAGCAGGATCAGGAGCGCGAAGGGCAGCCACTCCCAGGACAGGATGACGATGACGGACGCCATCGGATATTCGGCGAACCAGTCGATCGGCTCCAGACCCATGGCGCGCGCGAGGAAGCCCAGCACGCCATAGATCGGGTGCATCATCAGGTTCTTCCAGACGAGGGCGCTCACCGTCGGCATGACGAAGAACGGGGCGATGACCAGGAGCCGCGCCACATTGCGGCCGGGGAACGGCTGGTCATAGAGCACGGCCAGCAGCGTCCCGAACACGGTCGTGATGATCAGTACCGACGCCAGCAGGATCAGCGTGTTGGCGAGCGAGACCCAGAAATCCGGGTCGGTCACGAGGTAACGGTAATTGTCGAGGCCGGCGAAGCCTTCACCCGTCGGGTTCAGGAGATTGTAGTACTGCAGCGAGAACCACAACGTCATGACCAGCGGCACGATCATCCACAGGAGGAGGACCGCGACCGAGGGGGCGACGAGCATGAGCGTGCCCGGCTTGCGCGCGGTGCGCGCGGGCTTGTGGAATTCGGAGGAGGCGGCGGAGACGGAAATGGCGAGGGCCCTCCCGAAAGGGCCGCCCGGATCCGTTGGCTGGACCCAGGCGGCCGTCGGTTGCCTATTTCTGGTAGCCGGCCTGCTTGACTGCGCGGTCGGTTGCCGATTGCGCGGCCTTCAAGGCCGCATCGACGGTCATCTGGCCGGTGAGCGTGGCGGCGATCGTCTGGCCCACTTGCGTGCCGATGCCCTGGAATTCCGGGATCGCCACGAACTGGGCGCCGAGATAGGGCCGCGGCTCCTTGGTGCTGCCGGTCGGGTTCGCGGTATTGATCGCGTCCAGCACGAAGCCCGCGAACGGCGCCACCTGCTTGTAGTCGGGCGAATCATAGGTCGATTGCCGCGTGCCGGGCGGCACCGCGACCCAGCCGTTCTGGCTCGCCACCAGCTTCAGATAGTCCTTCGACGTCGCCCAGGCGACGAAGCTCTCGGCCGCCGCCTTCTGCTTGGACGAGACCGGGATGCCCAGGTTCCAGCTCCACAGCCACGTCGGCCCGCCGGCATAGTCGCCGACCGGCATGGGCGCGAAGCCCACCTTGTCTGAGACCTGCGACTGCTTCTTGTCGTAGAGCAGGCCGGCCGCGACGGTTGCATCGATCCACATGCCGCAATGGCCGCCGGCGAACAGCGCCAGGTTCTCGTTGAAGCCGTTCGAGGTCGCACCCGGCGGCCCGTCCTGCTTCAGGATGTCGTCGTAATAGGTGACGGCCTTCTTCCATTCCGGCGTGTCGAGTTTGGCGTGCCAGCCCATGTCGAACCATTGGCCGCCGAACGTGTCGACCAGCGAGGTGACATAGGCCATGTTCTCGCCCCAGCCGGGCTTGCCGCGCAGGCACATGCCGTAGATCTGGTGGCTCTTGTCGGTGATCTTATCGGCGAATTCCCGGATCTGCGTATAGGTCGGATGGTCCGGCATCTTGATGCCGGCCTTCTCGAACAGATCGGTCCGGTAATAGGTCATGGCACTCTCGGCATAGAACGGCAGGCCGTAGAGCTTCCCCTCGTAGGTCAGTGCGTCGCGCACCGGCTTCAGCAGGTCGTTCGTGTCGTAGGACGCCGGCAGGTCGGTGAAGGGGGCGAGCCAGCCCTGCTTCGCCCAGATCGGCACCTCGTAGTTGCCGATCGTTACGATATCGAACTGACCGGCCTTGGTCGCGATGTCCGTGGTCACGCGCTGGCGCAGCACGTTCTCCTCGAGCACGACCCAGCGCAGATGGATGTCGGGATGCTGCTTCTCGAACTCGCTCGAGAGCTTCTGCATGACGACCATGTCGCCATTGTTGACGGTGGCCACGGTCAGCGTGGCGTCGGCGCGGGCCGCACCCGCCGGGGCGAGCCCGGTCAAGAGCGCAAGACTCGCGATGGTAAAGGCGCTGGTGCGGTTGCTGGCCATGCCGGCTCCTCCCTATCGGTCCGCGCTCTTTCGGCGAACTTGAGCATTCGCTCGGCGCGTGAGCAATTACTCTCAGCTTAAGGCCGCGCCGTCAAGGCTGCAGTCCGGGGTTGCGGCGCCGATCGCGGTACGCCCGAGAAAGCTACCGTAGATCATGAGCGCATGGTCGAGCGGATCGATCGGCGGAAAGCCGATGAGCGGCCGGCCAGTCTCGAAAGCTCGGCCCTCGATCGCGAGGCAACGGTCGACTGGGCGGCCCCGCTCGATCGCGCGGGCGATGGCGGCGAACTGGCGCTGATGGTCGGGCGACAGGAAATGGTCCGGCACCAGCAGGTGGCAGACCGCGCGATAGACCCGATTGTCCTCCAGGATGGCGGCGATCAGCTCGCGTTCCGCGTCCAGGATTCCGTAGCGCCTCTCATGATCCAGACTGACCATGACTCTTCCCTGCAGCTTGTTTTTCGCCGATCCCGTGACGGACGAGCCGACGCCATCGCTCAGAAGAGAGCGCTGGGCGGCACGGGAGCGACAGGCTTATGGAAGATGCGGAGGGTCGGCGGCCGTCGGCAGCCGGGCTGTCGGCAAATGGGCTTGGGGTGCTGTTGCACCCGCGCAGTCGACGCGTGGTTGTGGCGCCACGCCATATCGAGAGCCCTCCCCGACGCTATGCGCTTTTCGGCGAATTTGAGCATTCGCTCGGCACATGAGCAATTACTTCCACCTTGCCGCTTGGGCGTCAAGAGCGATCGGCAGGTGGCGCGATCAATCCTGCAGGATCGCGGCCGCGGTCGGTTCGTCGGTGATGAGGCCGGACAGCCAGCCGCCGCGGAGGGCTGCACGCAGGGCTTCGACCTTGAGCGGCCCGGCGGCAACGCCGATCCGTGTCGGCGCGGGCGGATCGTCCAGCGGGATCGCCATGACCCGAGCGTTGGTGCCGTGGGCGACGATCCGTCCGTCGCGGTCGAGCGCCCGGCCGCAGATCTCGCCCACGGCGCCGAGGGCGATGAGCTCGTCCATTTCCGCGTCGCTGACGAAACCGTCCTGATGCAGCGGCGCGCCGCGCGCGACATTGCCGACGCCGACGAACTGGGTATGGGCATTGCGCACGAGGTCGTGCAGCAGTCGATAGACGCGCTGGGAGCGCATCTGCGCCGCCTCTTCGATGCTGTCGGCGACGACCGGCATCGGCATCGGATGATATTCGGCGCCGGTCAGGTCCGAGAGCCGCTGCACCACTTCATAGGGGCTGGCGCGGCCGAGCCGGGTGATGTTGCCGACCAGCGAGACGATGCGGTGCTGCGGGCAGGGCGAAGGAAACACCTGGGTGACGGCACTCCGGAGCGTGCGGCCTGAGCCGATCGCCAGGATCACCGGATCTGTCTCGGCCAGCACCGCCTCGATCTGCTCGGCGGCGCTGACCGCGACATCGGGCGTGTCCTGGCCCGAAAAGGGCACCACGTCTGAGAAGCTCAAGCTATAGCGTGTGCGCAGCTGCTCCGACAGCTCGGCGCATTCCGTGGCGCGCCGCTCGATGCGGAACTGAACGAGGCCGGCCGTGCGCGCCATGGCGATCAAGCGCTGCGCCATCTGGCGCGAGACGTTGAGCCGCTGGGCGATCTCGTCCTGGGTCTTGTCGCCGACATAATAGAGCCAGGCGGCACGGGTCGCCTGGTCGAGCCGCCGCTTCATCCGATCGAGTTCGATTGCCGGGACCGGCGCCAGGCCGGCGGTGGACGGCTTCGTCGCCTGAATGCGCGTTGTCTTCTTGCCTGCCACGGTCGCTCATCGCTGGAAATTGGCGTCGACCGATCGATCGGCCGCCCAAGACCTTGTGTACGGCAATGCGGAAACGTCAACTCATCTTGGGAGGAGGATCTGGCTCAGATCGTGAGCGCCGTATTGAGCGCCGCGTCCTCGTTCCAGGTCGAGCCGACGCGGCCGATATCGTGCGCCGCCTCGTGCGGTAGCGCCTGCTCGAGTGCTGCGCGCAGCTTGTGCACCACGAAGAACTCGCTCGGTCGGCGGATGATGCCCTTGGCGGCGAGCCGCGCTTCGGAATAGTGCAGCAGCTGGGCCGCCTCCGCCGCCTTGCCGCGCTCGAGGCCGAAGAGCGCCAGCCGCTCGATCAGCCAGGGGTAGATCATGCGCAGTCCCTGGGCGCGTGCGGCCGTCAGCGCGCGCCGGGCGAGCGCCTCGGCGTCGCCGATGCGGCCCTGCGCCAGCCGATAGGTCGAAAGATTGGCAAGCGCGCGGATCGTGCCGTCGTAACGGTCCCGCGGGTCGTCGATCCGCCCGAGCGCGTGCTCGGCCGTGGCGATCGCGCGGTCGACGTCGCCGGCGGCGAATTCCACCTCGGCGATGCTGACCTCGATATCGAGCAGGGTGCGCGGGCTCGGGATGATGCGCGCGATCTTCGCACCTTGCTGCAAGGCCGCGCGGCCGGCGGCGAAGTCCCGGGCGAGGTAGTCGAGCTCGCCGCTCGCGCGGAACCAGGCGGCGAGCGAGCGCGATGGCGGATGGTCGCGGAGCGCCGGCCAGGCTTCGGCGAGATGCCGGCGTGCGGCCGCCATGTCGCCGGTGCCGGTCGCGGCGAAGGCGGCGCGGACCAGGGTGCGCGCATGATCGAACGTATTGCCGGCGGCCTCGAACAGGGTTGCGGCACGCAACGTCTCGGTGAGCAGTTCGGGGTCGTTGAGGCTGACCGTGAAGCTCCAGCCGAGCCAGAGCTGGGCCTCCACCTCCGGCGGGGTTGCGGGCGTGATGCTTTCGATCGCGCGGGCGAACCAGCGATGGCGCTCGGCCGGCAGCGAGAGCGCGCTCCACAGCGCGAAGCAGCAGCCGACGAGGGCGGCGCCCAGCGCATGGTCGCCGCCCGGCTCGAAGCACCAGGTCAGCGCGGTCCTAAGCGCGTTGGCATCCTGGGCGTAATGGGCGACCCAGGTCTCGTCGCCGGTGATCTGCCAGCTGCGGTTCGCCTCCGGCCCGAGCGACAGCAGCCAGGCCGAGAGCTCGGCGAGCCGCGGCGGCTCGTCCAGCAAGGCCGCCTGCTCCGCCGCATAGCGCCGCGTGGTTTCGAGAAAGCGGTAGCGCGCGCGCGGCGGCTGCGACTCGACCACGACCAGGGACTTGTCGACGAGGGCGGTCAGGAGCGGCAGGACCCGCTCGATCGCGAGCATGTCGTCCGCTACCACCGCCAGCGCCGCGTCGAGCGTCCAGGTGCCGGCAAAGACGGCGAGGCGGCGGAACAGCAGCTGCTCCGGCGGCGCCAGCAACTCATAGCTCCAGTCGATCGCGGCCTTCAGCGTCTGCTGGCGCGGGAGCGCCGTCCGCCGGCCGCCGGTCAGCAGCCGGAAACGGTCGTCGAGCCGTTCGGCGACCTCCTTGGGCGACATCAGGCCGAGCAACGGAGCGGCCAGCTCCAGCGCCAGCGGAATGCCGTCGAGACGCCGGCAGATCTCGACGAGTGGCGGCGCGTCGGCATCCGCCGGCTCGAACCGGCCGAGCGTGAAGCGGGCGCGCTCGGCCAAGAGGGCGACGGCCGGATAGGCCAGCGCCTCCTCCACCGACAGCCCGGCCACCGACAGCCCGGCCACCGACAGCCTGGCCGCCGGCAGGCCGGCCGCCGCGTCCGGCTGGGTGAAGGGCGGCAGGGCCAGCGGCGGCAGCCCGTGCAGGCGCTCGCCCTCGCAGCGCAGGGGCTCGCGGCTGGTCGCGAGAATGGTGACGGAGGGGCAGGATTTGAGAATCAGTTCGGCGGCCGTCGCGACCGGCTGCAGCAGATGCTCGCAATTGTCGAGCAGGACGAGGGCGGCCCGATCGACCAAGAAGCGGGCGATGCTGTCGTAGCTTTCCTCGCCGGCCAGCTGCATCTGCAGCGCCGCGGCGATCACGGCGGGGACGAGTTGCGGATCGGTGACGGCGGCGAGCCCGACCAGCCAGACGCCGTCGGGCTCTTCCGGAACCATCCGCCGCGCGACCTCGAGCGCCACCTGGGTCTTGCCGATGCCGCCGGGGCCGGTGAGCGTCACCAGCCGGCTCTCCCGCAACAGCGCGCGCACGGTCTGCACTTCCGCCTCGCGGCCGATCAGCTGGGTCAAGGGCGCCGGCAGATTGTGCGTGCTCGAGCTCACCGGCAGCGCCGTGCGGACCGGGGTGCCGTTGATGGGGATACCCGATCGGTCGTGGATGTCGTCCGGGGCGACAATGACCGGTGCTACGAAGCGATAGCCGCGGCCGGAGACGGTGGCGATGTAGCGGGTCGCGTCTGGTCCGAGCGCCTTGCGCAGGGTCGAGAGATGGACCGCGAGATTGTGGTCGGGCACCGATTGGTCGGGCCAGAGCAGCTGTTTCAGGCCGGCCTTGCCCAGATAGTTGGCCCGGTTCTCGACGAGATGGACCAGCAGGTCGAAGGCGCGGCCGCCGATCGCGACCGGCTGCTCATGGCGCAGCAGCAGGCGCTGGTTCGGCAGCAGCCGGAAAGGACCGAACGCGTAGCAGAGATCCGCAGAGATCATGTCGGGCCCGTGGCTTCCAGTCGCAACACCCGACGGCCGACAACGAACGGCCCGCCGGCCAATGGGACCGACGCTGGGGTTGTCATGAATGTTCATGAACGGCGGCGCAATGCCGTCGCGAAAGGGGCGAAATACACCGGCAGCAGACGATGTTATCGAAGACGACACCGAATCGCCACAATTGCAGATTGGAACCTGTCAAGCGAGACCATGGCGGACCAGCAAGGCCGCAACCTCGTTGAACAGCGATTTCGGAATGAAGCTGCCGAGCGGCGTGCGGCCGGCGACGCGGCGGGCGAGATCCGGATCTTCCAGGATCATGATCCCGGCGTCTCGCGCCCGCGCGAGCTCGGTTGCAAGCGCGGCACCGGCAGCGCGGGCGATCAGCACCGGGGCCGGCGTTTCGTTGGCAACGAAGCGGAGGCCGGCGGCAAGCTCGCCTGGCGCCAGCAGGACGACCGTCGACCGCGTGATGTCGAGCCGCGCGCCCGCGAGACTCTCCCGATGCCGCTCGCGCCGCGCCCGCCGGAACAGGGGATTGCCCTCCTCCTCCTTGCGCTCGTGCTTGAGCTCGCTGCGCGTCATCCGCATCTGGCGCAGGAACAGCCAGCGCTGCAGCGCGATGTCCGGGAAGCCGGCGACCAGGAACAGCAGCACGCCGCCGATCAGGAGCGGCAGGAAGGCCGCGGCCGCGGCCGCGCCGAGGCACAGGACGCCGCAGGCCGGCGCCGCCATCAGCGGGCCCAGCCCATAGAGGATGGCGGCGCCCAGCACGACCAGCAGCAGGCTTGCCTTCACGATCGATTTCAGGAATTCGAACAGGCTCTTCAGCGAAAAGATGAGCTTCAGTCCGTTCATCGGATGAACCCGTTCGAGCTTCGGCTTGATCGATTCCGCGGAAAGCGGGATGCCGCTCTTGACGATCATGTTGGCGAGCATGACGGCCGCGACGATGACGGCGACGAGCGGCAGCGCGGTGGCGGTCGCGAGCGAGGCGAGCGCCGGGTTCACCATCGTCTCCGCCGCGGCGAACGGCACCGTCGTCGCGTCGGCGGTCACGTCGACCGCATGCTGCCAGGCGGCGAGCATGTGCGGCCAGCGCAGCACCAGGAACAGGGTCGCGGCGGCGACGGCGAGGCCGGTGACGAAGTCCTGGCTGCCGCTGACGCGGCCCTTGCGGCGCGCCTCGCGCAGCTTGCGCGGGCTGGCCGGCAGCGATTTCTCTTCGGTCGGCTGCTGGTCGCTCACGGCAGGAACCGGCCGATCTCGGTCAAGACGCCGCGGCCCGCGCTGAGCGCCGGCCGGGCGTGATGGACGAAGAAGATCGCATAGGCCGGCAGCACGGTGAACAGTGCGATCGCCTTCACCGGCAGCGTCACGTAGAACACGTGCAGCTGCGGCGCCATGCGCGCGACGAGCGCCATCGCCGCCTCGACCATGAACAGGACGACGAACAACGGCCCGCCCAGCAGCAGGGCGAGCTCCATCACCCGATCGATGAGGCCCAGGACAAGCGGTGCCGTGTCGGCGCTCATCGGCGGCAGGGCGGCGAAGGCCGGCCACAGGCGGTAGCTCTCATAGAGCGCCTGCAGCATGAGGTCCGGCCCGCCGCCGACATAGAACAGCCCGACCAGGATCAGCTCGAAGAACGTGCCGCTCATCGACGCGACGTCGATCGCCGTCGGATCGGTGAGATAGGCCATGGACGAGCCGCGCTGCAGGTCCAGCACGTCGCCCATGGAGGTGGCGGCCCAGAACGGCACGCCGAATCCCAGGCCCAGGAGCAGGCCGACGACGGCCTCCTTGGTCAGCAGCAGCACGACCCAGGCCGGATCCGCGGCCAGCAGCTGGTCGATCGAGCCCGACAGGTGCCAGGCGACGGGCAGCGACAGGGCGAGTGCCACCGCGAGACGCCGGAGGCCGGTCAAGCCGGCGCGCGTGAACACCGGCAGCACCAGCACCATGATCGACAGGCGCGCCATCGTCACGGTCATCAGCATGAGATAGCCGAAGCCGGTGCGCAGCAGGGCGTCCGACAGCAGGGCCGCGGCCGGGACCGGCAGTGCCGCCATCGGCTAGCGGACCAGGGTCGGGAAGGCGTCGAACACCTGGCGCGCCTGCTCGACCAGCGGGCCCAGCATCCAGGGGCCGGCTGCGATCAGCAGGACCAGCACGCAGACGAGCTTGATCGCTTGCGGCAGGGTCTGGTCCTGGATCTGCGTTACCGCCTGCAGCAGGCCCACGATCAGGCCGACGACGACCGAGATCGCAAGCGCCGGCAGGGACAGGAGCAGCACCAGCATCAGGATGTTGCTCGCATGCTCGATGATCTGGGGTTCGTTCATGTCTGAGGTTCGCTCATGGGGGGCTGCTCAGCGATAGCTCAGCACGAGCCCGTGCAGCAGCCGGCCCCAGCCGTTGATCATGACGAACAGGAACAGCTTGAACGGCACCGAGATGACGAGCGGCGACACCATGGTCATGCCCATCGCCATCAGCACGTTCGAGATGATGAGGTCGATCGCGATGAACGGCAGATAGAGCAGGAAGCCGATCTCGAACGCGCGGGTCAGCTCCGAGATCACGAAGGACGGGATCAGCACCAGCAGGCTGTCCGCCGGCATGTCGTCGGTCGCGGTGTCGCCCCAGACCTGGCGGCTGGCACCTACGAAGAAATCATGCTCCGTCGGGTCGATGAAGCGGGTGAGATGGTCGCGCAGCGGCGGCGTCACCCGGGCGACGGCGGCCTGCCAGCCGGCGCTGCTGTGCAGGTCGAGATCGGGAGCGGCGAGACGGCCGTAGAGCTGGCTTGCGAGCGGGGCGGTCACGAACACGGTGAGCGCGATCGCGACGCTGTAGAGCACGAGATTGGGCGGTGTCTGCTGGGTGCCGAGCGCGTTTCGCACCAGGAACAGCACGACGGAAATCTTGAGGAATGCCGTGGCCGTCACGGCGATGAGCGGCAGAAGACCGAATCCGATGCCGAGGGCGACCAGTGTTACGACATTGGATTGCACGTTATCCATGATGCTGGGAGCCGGGGTGGTCGGGATCTTGATAGTCGAGGCTCAAGACGCGGATGCCGACCTGGTCGCTAACCCGGACAAGCTCAGCCTGGCCGATGCGGCGGCCGTTCGCGATGATCGCGATCGGTGCGTCGGGCGAGCGCGGCAGGATCAGCACCTCGCCGGGGCCGAGCCGTTCCAGGCGGGCGAGCGGCAGTTCGAGGCGCCCGGCCTCGAAGGTCAGACGGATCGGTAGCGCGTCGAGCTGCTCGACCGGTTCTGCGTCTGCGGCATCGCCCATGGCGGCCTCCTCCTCGCTGGCGGAACGGATGAAAGGGGTGATCAGCCCGAGCCCATCGCCGATCCGGCGCGCGGTTGCCCGAGCGCCGTCGGGCCGCGTCAGCACGACCTCGTCCGGCGCCGGATCGAAGCCCGGCGGCAGGATCACGTCGCGTGGGCCCAGCGTGCGCAACGCGCCGAGCGCCACCCAGCAGCCGCCGATCTCGATCGCCAGCGGCACCGGCAACTGCCGCCAAACGCCGCGCGGCGCCGGCAGCCGGTCGAGGGACCGGCAAACGAGCGCGGCGGTCTCGGGCGGCAGCGCCAGGCACAGCGTCTCGGTCGCGCCGCCGCGCCCGACGGCGAGGCCGAGCCGGAGTGCTGCGGGCGGGATGGCAGAGGGCGCTGCGACATCGAGAAAGCGGACCGTGAGCCCGGTTGCGCGCTCCAGCGCCTCGATCGGTTCGAGGAACGCCAGCTCGAGCAGCAGGGCAAGGACACGCGCGGCCGTCTTGGAGCGGCTTTGCGCCGTCCGGCCCGGCTCGACGGCTGCGAGCAGTGCGGTCACGAGCGCCGGCGGCAGCGACAGCCAGGCGGGGCTGTCGCCGAGCGCGAGCCGGATGGCGAAGGGCTGTTCGGGGCCTTGGTATTCGCCGAGCGAGCGCCAGATCGTGGGGCTCTCGGACAAGGCCGGCCAGTCGAGTGCGATCGGTTCGATGGGACGGAACAGCCGACCGCGCAGGCCGAGGCCGCGCGGATCGATCGGCCGCCCGAGCGGAACGGGTTGCAGCCCGGTCGACGGGGCGCCAGGCCGGTTGGTGACGATGCTCGCACGCACGGGCAGCTCGTCAAGCATCGGGCATGCCCCTTGGCTTGGCCCGCGCCGCGTCTTCGAGCTCGAACTCGGCGAGCAGCTCGTGCCGCGCCTCATCGGCCTGCTGCAGCTGACGCCGCTGGTCACATGCCCAGTCGAGCGCGTCGGCCGTGCGCCGGTAGGCTCGGCGCGATGCGGCCACCTTGTCCTCCGCCACGGCCACGTCCTGTTGGCGCCGGTCGAGCTCCACCCGGCGCTCCGCCGTACGGCGCGCGTCTTCAGCCATCCGCTCGATCGCATGGTGCAGGCGCTCGACCGAGATTGTGCCTTCCGTGAGGGCGCGGCGTTGCCGCTCGTCACGCTGTCGCTGCCGCTCGGCAGCTTCCTCGAACCGTCGCGTGGCATCCGCCGCTGCGTCCATGGCGGTCGAGGCATCCGCGTGATCTCGGGCGAGCGCCGCCTCGGCCCGCCGGGCGCGCAGATCGCGGCAGCGGACAAGCTGGATCCAGTCGCGCGCGTTCATTTGAGGACCTCGCCCGTGAGGATCTCACCAAGCGCCGCCTCGAGCGCCGGCCAATCGGTCGTCTCCTCGGGCCGCTGGCGCAAGAAGCGGTCGATCGCCGGCTTGCGGGCGATTGCCTCGTCGGCGAGCGCGTCGCTGCCGTGCCGGTATTCGCCGATGCGCAGGATGAGCTCGATTTCCGCATGCCGGTCGATGAGCATGCGCAGGCGGCCTGCCTGCCGGTGATGCGCCGGTGCTGCGACGGCATGGGCGAGCCGGCTCCGGCTGCGCAGGATATCGATTGCCGGAAAATGATCGGCCTGGGCGAGCGCGTTCGACAGCACGATATGGCCGTCGAGGATCGCCCGCGTCTCCTCGGCGATCGGGTCGTTCGTGCCGTCGCCTTCGACCAGCACGGTGTAGAAGGCGGTGATCGAGCCGGCAGCACCCGGCCCCGCGCGCTCTAGCAGGTTCGGCAGGGCGGCGAACACCGACGGCGTGAAGCCGCGCCGCGCCGGCGGCTCGCCCGCGGCGAGGCCGATCTCGCGCAGCGCGCGGGCGTAGCGCGTCAGGCTGTCGACGACGAGCAGGACGCGCCGGCCTTCGTCGCGGAAATATTCGGCGATCGCGGTCGCCACACCGGCGGCCTTGGTCCGCTCCGCGGCCGGGCGATCGGCGGTTGCCGCGACCACCACGGTCTGCCGCCGGCGCTCGCCGAGGCGGCTGTCGACGAATTCCCGGACCTCGCGTCCGCGTTCGCCCAGGAGCGCCATGACGATCACGTCGACCGCGGCGCCGCGCACGATCTGGGCCAGCAGCGAGGATTTGCCGGTGCCGGGCTCGCCGTAGATGCCGAAGCGCTGGCCTTCGGCGCAGGTCAGCAGCCCGTCGATCGCGCGGATGCCGAGCGGCATGATCTGGTCGACCGGCCGCCGCGCGAGCGGCGAGGGCGCTGCCCCGTCGATCGGACAGGCGCGATCGGCCGGGTGGGGGGCGATCTCGGCGCCGTCAATCGGCCGGCCGAGGCCGTCGAGCACGCGTCCCAGCAGGTTCGGGCCGGCCTCGATCGCGAGGCTCGCGCCGGTCGGCACGACCTCTGTCCGGGTCGAGAGGCCGGCGACCGGCCCGAGCGGCGTCAGGATCGCCTTGCCGTCGGCGATGCCGACCACCTCGGCCTGGCCGATCACCTCGGCATGCGGGTTGCGGAGCGTGCAGACTTCGCCGACGCGGACGTCCGCCAGCGTCGCCTCGATCGTCGTGCCGACCGCCCGGGCGACACGGCCCAGCAGCGGCCGGGGCTCGAGATGGCGGACCGCCTCGCTCATGGACGCGCCTCTTCGCGATACCAGCGGCGGATGCCGGTTCGGAGCGCCGCCAGCTGCGCCTCGATGCGCAGATCCAAGATGCCGCGCCGCGTCGCAAGCGTGCAGTCGCGCGGGCCGGCCAGCGCATCGGCGGCGACGGCGACCGATCCCGTCGGCAATTCCGCGAGCTGCTCCTGCAGGTGCCGGCGCAGCGCCTCCAGATGGCGCGGGGCGGTATGGAGCACGACGTCATCGCCGGTGCGGAGCTGGGCCAGCGCCTGCGCCGCGGCGCGCAGCACCGTGTCCCGATCGTCGAACCGGCCCAGCACCTGCTCCGCCAGATCGACCGCCAGCAGCACCAGATCCTGCTCGAGTGTCGCGAGCGTGGTGACGACGGCGGCACCGGTCTCCTCGAGCAGGCGGACGGCCGCCTCGATGCCGGCCCGGCGACCGTCCTCGAGCGCGGTGCGGCGCGCCTCCTCGCTGGTCCGGCGCGTGTCGTCCCGATAGCGCTCCGCGTCACGTTGCGCCTGCTCGAGAAAGCGGTAGCCGTCCTGCCAGGCCTCGGCCTCGGCGGCGCGCACGATCCGCGCCAGGCGCAGCGGCGGGCTGTCGACGTCGGTCATCGGACGGCTCCGGCATCGGACGGCTCCGGCCGCCAGGCCTCGGCCAGATAGGCGAGCATGGCTGCGGGCGGCGCCTCGCCGGGGCCACCTGAGGGCGACACGCCCCCAGGCAACGTGCCCTCTGGCAGCATCAGGGCGACGCGCCGGGCGACCGGCCGGGGCAGGCGCCGGAGCCAGCCGAGGAACAACCGCGTGCCGGCCTCGACAATGGCGAGCGGCAAGGCTTCCTCGTTCTCGGTATCTGCGGCAAAGCCGAAATCCGGTGCATGGAGTGCCAGGCGATAGAGATCGTCGCCAACCGCGGCGACGAGCCGGGCGCGCGCCTGGCCCAGGATGATCCGCCGGATCGCGTCCGCGTGGCAGAGGCATCCGATGGCGAGCGGCAGCCGGTCGACCTGCGCGGGCGGCAGCAGCGCGATGCGGAGATCGCCCGCACCGGCCGCATCGGCGCGGCAGGTGCCCAGATCCTCGATCAGCAGGCCCGACAGGCGCTTGGCGAAGCGCGGTGCCGCGGCGAGGCGCTCGGTCGCGGCCGGCCCGATGCCGAGCATCGCCGCCAGCCGCTCCGGCCCGACATAGTCGATCGGCCGATCGGCGAAGCGCGCGAAATCCCTAGCGAAATCCTCCGGCACGATCGCGGCCATCATGCGGCGTCCTGTTCCGGACGCGACGGGCGCGGCCGATGGCTGTAGGCCCAGCCGGCGAGACCGCCGAGCGCGGCCAGCGCCGCGAGGATCGCGAGCCAGCGCAGGATGCCGGACGACATGTCGAAGGCCCCGCTGCCGGCCCAGTTGGCGGCCTGTGCGTCGCCCGTCGCCGATGCAGCGGGCGAGAAGCCGTTCGCCGCGGCCGGCACCAGCACCACGCTCACGTGGTCGTAGCTCAGGCCGGGCACGCTGTCGGCGACGAGCGTCTTGATCTGCGGCACCAGCGGATCGATTGGCGCCGACTGGACATAGCGGATGAAGACCGAGGCGGAGGGCGGTGCGGCGGTCGCGCGCAAATTGTCGCTCTCCGGCAGGGCCACCTGCACACGCGCCGAGAGCACGCCGTCGATCTCGGATACCGTGTGCGACAGTTCCTGGCTCGTGGCATAGAGCAGCCGCGCGCGTTCCGCGACCGGCGACACGACCAGCCCGTCGCCCGGGAAGATGTCGGCCGGCGACGCGAATTTCTGTTTCGGATAGCCGTGCGCCGCCAGGATCTCGACCGCTGCCGCGAAGCGGCTCTTGTCGACGGAGATGGTCAGCGTGCGCTCCTTGGCGTCGGTCGCGCGATCGGCCGAGATGCCGGCGTCGAGCAGGATTGCCAGCATCCGGTTCGCCTCGCCCTCGCTCAGGTGGCTGTAGAGCTCGGTCTTGCAGCCGGCGAGCAGCAGCAGGGTGCCGAGGAGGAGCGCCAGGCGTCCAGCGCCGCCTTTCCGGGCGCTGCTCTTCCGTCCATCCGTCGCCATCGCCGCCTCCCTCCGATCGCTATTGCGCCTGCACGAGCGACTTGACCGAGCCGCTCAGGAGCGAGCCGGCGCGGCCGAAGCACGCGGTCTCGATCGCGCAGTCGAACGCGGTCGCGATCATCCGTTCGTGACTCTTCGGATCGTCGGCGCGCATTGCCCGGTCGAGAGCTGCCCGTTGCCGCTCTATGCGATCGATCTGCGCGAATAGCACGTCGCCGAACGGTGGCTGCTGAACCGCCGTTGCCTGCGTTTGGGTGGCCTGCATTTGGGGGGTCTGGACCGAGGTCCCTTGAGCCTGGAGCACCCGTTGCTGCGCCAGCGCGTGATCGAACTCGGCGCCGGTCTGGGCCCGGATGCTGATCTCGGCGGTGGGCGCCGCCGCAATGGGGGTGCCGCTCACAGGTCGCCGCCCGAAAAGGCATCGCCCAGGATGTCGTTGAGCTGGTTCAGCATCAGCGGCTCCATCACGGCGGCGAAGTCCGTCACGAACATGCTCATCAGGCCGGGATCGATCGGCGTCTGCGCCGCGGCCTGGCTGGTGCGGGCATGATCGAGCGCCGTGTGGAAATCCTGGGTGGTCGTGGGCGTGGTGGTATTAACGCTGGTCGGGCCGACAGTCGGCGTGATCATGGCTTGTTCCTTCTCATTGTGCCCGGGAGGCTTCGTTCACGAGGCAGTGCCGCCACGAATGACGCGCACCTCGGGCGGATGTTCGGCGGCAAGGGCGGTGATCGTCTGCTCGACGAAATCGACATAGTCGGGTGGGCCGCTCACCGTGACGAGCCGCGCTGCCTCGCTCGCGTGGAGTGTCAACCGCAGGTCGCTGGTGCCGAGCTGTGAGAGCGCCTGCTGCAGGCGCGATGCGGCGACGCCGTTCAGCGCCAGGATCTTGGAGCCGATCTCGCCGGCGGTGGCGATATGGAGGGCGGCACCGTCCAGGTACCAGACGAGGTCATACTTGGCGGCGAGCGCGTCGAGGAACGCGCCGGCCGTCCCGGCCGCCGCCATGTTGCGGACGCGGCCGCGCACCGCGTCGCTCATCTCGACGGCCAGCCCCAGGTTGCGGCCGAATTCGCTCAGGGTCTGACGCAGGTCCTGGTCGACCACGGCGTAATTGAAGGGAGCAGCTTGCCAGGCCGCGGCCGGGTCGGCCGCGGCTGCCGCCGCGAGGGCGAGGCCCAGGAAGCCAACGCCCAGGCCGAGGCTCACGGCCTTGAGCCGCCAGCCGCGCTTCCAGGACCTTTCCGCCAGCGTGAAGGGATCCATCGCCACCCTCCTTGAGCCGGAGCGCGCATTCCGCGCCCGAGTTGCAGAAGGATGTGGTTCTGATTTGAACGTATCAAATAAAAACTATTTATACGCCATAACGAAACTTAAAAATGACTTCATGATCTCTCCAAAAAATTAATTTTCCGTTATTGATTGATTTTATGGCCTCGGTCTTTGTGTTGACCGGTTGGAACGTATGCTGATCATGGGGGTGTCGGAAAACGAGATTACTCGTCTTTTCCTGGCGGTCGATGAGGCCACAGCGGCCGAACCGATCGTCAAAACGATCACCAGTCGAAGCCCTACGATGGGAGTGGATGAAAGATGACCCAAGTGTCCCCGACCAGCTCCAACAGCAACCAGGACGCCATCAACGAGATGACGGAAGCCTTCAACCAAGCGATCAAGGAGTCGGCCAAGATCACCGCGATCACGACCACGAAGAAGGTCGAGCTCGACGCCGCCTCGCAGCGGCCGCAGCAGGGCTGATCCGCGGGCGGTTAATCCCTGGGCGGTTGATCCCCGGGGGGTTGAACCAAAAGGGGGTTGATCCAGAGGGCAGGCAGGATCGCGGCTCTCCTGCCTGCCCGATCATCTGCCGTCATCGGCGACGGCGTCGCCGCCGAGCGACGAGCTGCGGCATGAGGAGGCCTTGAGCCATGGAGCAATCGCGAGATTTTACCGTGTCCGTGCTGACCGGTACCCATGCGGGCGCCAGGCTCTCGCTGCCGCCGGGCCTCTACCGGGTCGGCTGCGATCCCGCGGCAGACATCCTCCTGGATGATCCGGACGTGGCGCCGTTCCATGTCACGCTCGAACTCACGGAAGAGGGCGCCGTCCTCGACGATCGCGCGCCCGGTCTCCTCATCGGATCGCGGCCCTGCGTGGGGAGCGACCCGCTCCAGGCGGCATTGCCGCTCGAACTCGCCATGGGCGACGTACAGCTGCGTGTCGAGGGGCCGCCGCCGCCCGCGGCCGATATGGTGGCAGATGCGGTGCCATCGGTACCGGGGATGCGCACGTTCGGCGTGCGCGGCCGGGCGTTCGGCGTAGCCTTGTGCTGCGCAATCGGCCTCGCGGTCATTCTCTATGAAATCGGCGGCAACGGCATGGCGATCGCCGGCGCGTTCGGCGTCCGCCCGGCACCCGCCGTCGCGGCGAGCAACGCCATGCCGGCGCCGGAGGCCACGGCCGCCACCGAGCTTCAGCATCTGCTTGACGCGAAAGATCTGCACATGCTGTCGGTCGAAAGCGCGCCGGGCACCATCATCGTCCGCGGTGCGCTGTCGGATGCGGAGCGGCCGGCCTGGCAGGCGATCGAGCGCACGTTCGACGCGACATACGGCGGCCATATCCTGCTGCGCGCCGAACTCGGCGCCGACCGGATCGCGCGACCGGCGATCGAGGTGCAGGCGGTGTGGGCCGGGCCGTCGCCGTATGTCATCGATCCCGACGGCAACCGTCTGGGCGAGGGCGCTGTGACCCCTGACGGCTGGCAGATCGTGCAGATCTTGCCGGACCGGGTGATCCTGCGCCGGGGCGCGCAATCGGTGGCGCTGACGCTGTGAGCGCTGTGACCCGACGGCGGAGCGGTGCATGACAGTCGATTCCTTCTCGTCGATCGGCAGCCCTGCAATTCGTGGCGGGCGGGGCGTCGCAGCACTCGCCGCGAAACTGGGGCTGCGCGGCGATCTTGCGATCGTGACGCTCGTCGTGATCGCGATTGCGATCATGATCCTGCCCCTGCCGCAGCCGCTGATCGACACGCTGATCGCGTGGAATATCGGTGCCTCGGCGCTCGTGCTGATGGTTTCGCTCTATCTCGACCGACCGACGAAATTCTCGACCCTGCCGGCGACCATCCTGATCGCGACGCTGCTCCGGCTTGCGACCGAGGTGGCGGTGACACGGCTCGTTCTGGTCGAGGCCGACGCCGGCAACATCGTCCGCGCTTTCGGCGAGTTCGTCGTCGCCGGTAACGTGGTGGTCGGGCTCGCGACCTTCCTCATCATCACGGTGGTCCAGTTCATCGTCATCACCAAGGGCTCGGAACGCGTGGCGGAAGTTGCCGCCCGCTTCTCGCTCGATGCCCTGCCGGGCAAGCAGATGAGCATCGACAGCGACCTGCGCGCCGGCGACATCAGCCAGGACGAGGCGCGCCGCCAGCGCCATCTCCTCTCCCAGGAAAGCCAGCTGTTCGGCGCCATGGACGGCGCCATGAAATTCGTCAAGGGCGACGCGATTGCCGGCCTCGTCATCGTGGTCATCAACCTGATCGGCGGCATCGCGGTCGGCTGCCTGCAGCATCACATGCCGATCGGCGAGGCGATCCAGACCTATTCGCTGCTGACGGTCGGCGACGGGCTGGTGGCGCAGATCCCGGCGCTGCTCATCTCGTTCGCCGCCGGCACGGTGGTGACGCGGGTCGCGGCCGAACAGCCGCGCGACCTCGGCACCGACATCGTGCGGCAAGTCGTGCGCGAGCCGCGCGCGCTGATCGTGACCGCGACGGTGCTGGTGCTGCTGAGCGCGGTGCCAGGCTTCCCGACGGCGATCTTCCTGCTGCTCGCCGCTGGAGCTGGTGCCGGCGCCCTGTCGCTCCGCCGTCGCCAGGCACTCGCGACTGAACGGTCGGCCGAGGCCGAACCGGCGACCCCGGTGCCCGAACTCGAGGCGCCGCCCAGCGAAGGGCCGGTGCTGATGGCGCTCTCGCCGGATCTCGCGGTGCGGCTCGATCTCGCCCTCCTGGGCCGGCGGCTCGCCGAGCGGCAGGCGGCCCTGGCCGAGCGCTTCGGCATCGAGCTGCCGCGGCCGGCTGTCCGGCCGGACCCAAGTCTGAACGGCACCGCCTTCCGCCTCGACATTGATGATGTGCCGGCGGCCGGCGGCACATTGGACCAAACCGACGAGGGCTTGGAGACGCTGCCCTCGGCGATGGCGCGGGCGATCACCGGCGCGCTCGAGCATTTCATGGGCGTGCAGGAAGCCCGTCGGCTGCTCAACGCGGCCGAGGCCGACTATGGCGACCTGGTGCAGGAGGTGCAGCGGGTCGCGTCGATCGCGACGATTGCCGACGTATTCCGTCGCCTGCTCGACGAGGGCGTGGCGCTCCGCCCGCTCAAGCTGATCCTGGGCGCGCTCGTCGAGGCCGGCACGCGGGACCAGGAGGCGGGCCTGCTCGTCGAGCGCGCCCGGGCGGCGCTGCGCCGACAGATCTGCCACGCCCATGCCGATGCCAAGGGCGTGCTCCGAGTCATCATTCTGGAACGCGAGGCGGAGGACCTGGTGCGCACCTCGATCCGGCAGACTTCCGCGGGCCCGAGCCTGCGCCTCACCGACGAGGCGCTGACGGCGCTCGTCGACGGGGTGCGCGGTCATCTCGAGGCGGCACCCGACGACGGGCCGCGGCCGGTGCTGCTCGCGTCGTTCGACATCCGGCGCCTGCTGCGCGGCCTGCTGGTCCGGCAGGAACTGCCGCTCGCGGTGCTGTCGTATCAGGAGCTGTCGCGCGACGTCTCCGTCCGCTCGCTGGGCTTCGTCAATTGCGGCGGCGTCGCCGTGCCGCCGGGCGGCCTGCATCTGATCGAGACCGGCGAGAGCGCCAATGCCGCGGAATAGCGGGCGGGGTATTTGGCACCGCTTGTGCCTGGCTGCGCTCGTGCTGTCGGTCGCCCTGGTGCCCTGCACCGGCGTCGCTCAGGATGCGCCGAACGCGGATGCCCGCTCGAAGGTCGACCTCGGTACCCGCGTCGACCGGTCGGTCCAGCTCACGCTCGGCAAGGGGCGGGCGTTCCGCTTCGAGGAGCCGGTCGATACGGCTTTGGTTGGCGACCCGAAGATCGCCGACGTCCATGTCATCTCGCCCCGGCTCATCTATGTGTTCGCCAACGGCGTGGGCTCGACCAATCTCGTCGCGATCGGCGCCGGCGACCGGCAGATCGCGGCCATCGACCTGCGCGTGACGCGCGATCCGGGCTCGGCCGAAAGCACGCTCCAGACCCTGCATCCGAATTCGGCCGTGACGCTCGCCTTCGCCGGCGACCGGCTCGTCGTGCGCGGCGAGGCCCAGGATGTCGGCGGCGCGATGGACGCGGCCATCGCCGCGCGCAGCGGCGTGCCCGACGACAAGGACGTCGTCGATCGCGCGACCATCGACAAGGCGACGCAGATCAACCTGCGCGTCCGCTTTGCCGAGGTCTCACGCACCAGCATCCGCAATCTGGGCGTCAATTGGCAGGCGCTGCTGCGGCCGGGCGCGTTCACGCTGGGCCTGACCTCCGGCTCGTTCCTGCAGGGTGGCGTCGATACGTCGAGCACGTTCGGCACGATCACCGGCGGCCTCGTCACCAGCCGCGCCAATGTCGACGTGCTGCTCGACGCGCTCCAGCGTGAGCAGGCCTTGACCATGCTGGCCGAGCCGAACCTGACGACGGTGAGCGGCCAGACTGCGAGCTTTCTCGCCGGCGGCGAGGTGCCGATCCCGGTGCCGCAGTCCGACCGGACGATCACGCTCGACTACAAGCAGTTCGGCGTCTCGCTCGCCTTCACGCCGACCGTGCTCGAGCACGACCGCATCGGCATCAGGGTCAAGCCCGAGGTCAGCACCATCGTGCAGAACAGCCCGATCGTGCTGAACGGCGTCTCGGCGCCGACCTTTTCCGTGAGGCGGGCCGAGACGACGGTCGAGCTCGCGAGCGGCGACACGTTCGCGATCGCCGGCCTCCTGCAGCACAACATCAGCGACGATCTCGACAAGCTGCCGGGTTTGGGCGCGCTGCCGGTGCTAGGCCCGCTGTTCCGCTCGTCCAAGTACGAGCGTGACGAGAGCGAGCTCGTCATCCTGATCACCCCCTACCTGGTGAAGCCGAGCCCCGACCGGTCCTTGACCGCGCCGACCGACCGCATCGGCGCCGACACCGCGTCCGGCCCGGCCGCCATCGGGCTCGCCGGCTTCATCATCGATTGAGCGAAGGCCCGGCATCATGAAGGGCAGGGCATCATGAAGGACAGGGCACCATGAAGCGACCAGCCCCCGGGCATCTGAGCGGGCTCCTCGGCCTCCCCCTCCTGCTCGCACTTACCGCCTGCCTGCCGGAGCGGGAGGCGCCGCCGCCGGACGGGTTCGAGATCCAGGCGGTCGAGCTCGAGCATGCCGTGGCACTGGCGCCGGGCGAGACGGCGCTGGCTCCGGCGGAGCGGACGGCGCTCGCCGATTTCCTGGCACGGAACGGCGGGGCGGGGACAACGGTGCGGGTCGATGCGGAGGGGCCGTCGGCGGCCGACGCCCAGGCCGTCGTGCTCGGAGCCCTGCGCGGCATGGCGATCGGCAGCACGGCCGGCCATCTTGCCCCGGGTGCCGAGACGCGCGTACGGGTGGCGGTCGTGCGCCAGGCCTATCTGCCGCGCGCCTGCCGGGCCGACGCCGAGGCTGCCGTCGAGGGCGGGCGGCCGCTCGGCTGCAGCAACGCACTCAATCTGGCGCGCATGGTCGACGCCCCGGCCGACCTCACCGCCGGCCGGCCGCTCGGGCCGGCGCCGGCCGGGCCGGTCGCGCGGGCAGCGCTGCGCTATCTCGAGCAGGGCGGCGAGGCGACCTTGTCGGAGGCCACGTCCGACACGAAAGCGTCCAGTGTGAGCAGCACGGCCGCGCCAAGCCCGTCGCCGTAGCGTCTTGTGGTCGCCAAGATCTGACGCAAGTTACCTGACGTTGCTAGACCGGTTCCGAGCCAAGCCCGACATCTGATGGGAAATTCGGCAGAGCTGTAAGCCGACCTAAGAGGATTCCTGGATTTAGCTGTAGCGGCTCGCAATCATCGGAGCCTGGGCGCGAGATTCTGCGTACGGCCGACGGGCCATAATGATAGCCGTCCTCACTCGGCTCTTGGTAATCCGACCCCGCCGGAATATCCCGCCGAAATATCCCGCCGAAATATCCCGCCGGGGCAATGATTTCGCTGCCCCGATCGGGAAGCCAGAAGCTAACGCCTGACTTGGACCACCAAATTCAAGCGCTTCACTGAAGCGTGACGGACCTGACGGGACGGTGATCTGGACGCCGGGCAATATTATCGAGAGCGACGATAGGCATTCCCCCGACCTATTCGCTGCTGTGATCCGCCCCACCCACCTCCTTGATGAAGGCGAGCAGGAGCACGCCGAGCCGAGCCGGCTGCTCCTGTTGGATCCAGTGACCGGCGCCATCGATCAGCTCGATGTCACCCATCCTCGTCGCCGCCTTCGTCCTCATAAAATCGACGGCGCCCGGCGCCGAATAGGTGCCCCAATCGCTCTTCCCACCGATGAAGAGCGACGGGACATCGATCGTCTTGCCCGAAAACAGGCGCAACTCAGCATTTAGGTCAGGATCGGAATAGACGCGATAAGCCTGCAGGGCGCCTTGAAACCCAGTGCGGCCATACTCCGCCGTGTACACTCCAAGTTCCGGCTCGGTGAGCCATTTGCAGGCCAGGACCTCGGCGGCGGAAGGTTGGAATGGAGCGACGGTCTGGGGCATCGTCTTGCCGAGATCCATGACGTAATAGGTAGGCATTTGTGCAAGTTCTATGGCGGTTCGCGCCTTCAACGGATGCGGCTTATTCCCCGGCCAGTCAGCGCTCTTGACGTAGAAAAATGCACGAAGAAACGCGTGTAAGCCTTGAGGGGGGTGCGACATGTCATAGTCCGCCTCCCGTGTGCTCAAGTATTGTTGATAATACTCTCTCGGCGGATCGAGCGCCGCCAGCGCGGCCGCTAACTTTTGATTTTCGGTGTTTGGTTGAACCGACGATGCCTCGCTTTCCGCAATGTTGAACGGAAACGCCGGCGGACCGGGGAACGGTGCGCTCATCAGCACCACCGAGGGAAAGACGTCCGGTCGGGCTAGCGCACAATAGGCCGCCACGGGCGAGCCGAGGTCGTGCCCGACGAGCATTGCCGTACGTCGATACCCCAACGCCGAAACCAATCCGAGCGCGTCGCGCGTCATATTCAAGAGGCTGAAGGGCTCCAGCTGGGCGTCATAGCTGTTCACCCAGCCGGTGGTGCGGCCAAAACCCCGCTGGTCGGGCGCCACGACATGGTACCCGGCGTCAGCCAGGATTGGGATCAGATGTCGCCAGCCATAAGCCAAGTCCGGAAAGCCGTGCAGAAGCAGTGCCAACGGCCGGCCGGGGCTTTCGTAACCGGCCTCGAGAATATGGACATCGAGGCCATTAACCCCATGGATCATGCGCGAGCGGACGCCCTTGGGCAGCGTTCCTTCGCCATATGGCGATGTGGTCAAATCAGTTCCTCCTGTGGGGTTTGCGCGGGCTGGTCGAAGTGAAGCCGCAACCAGGCTGGCCGCACCCGTCGCCAAGATGGCTCGTCGGGATACCGATGGGTGATGAAGGGGCATCGTTGTGCTCCAATAGGGCGATCACCATACTATGGCGATCGCCCTAGTATGGTGATCGCCATAGCGGCGTCAAGCGAAAGCTGTTAGGTTGGCGGCATGACTCGCAAGACCGACGCCCGCGCTCGTGCAATTGAAACCGCCGAGCGACTGTTTCGCATCCAAGGCTATACCGCGACTGGATTGACCCAGATCCTTGAAGAAAGCGGCGCGCCGAAAGGGTCGTTCTACTTTCACTTTCCACGCGGCAAGGCGCAGTTGGCGGAGGAAGCGATCGATCACTACATTGCGACTAGAATTTCTGTATTGCGGAGCATTTCGGCGAATACGGCGGGTAATGCTCTGAATTTCGTGCATCAGCTTTTCGGCACATTCGCAGCCGAAATGGTCGCCTCAGATTTCCAGTATGGATGTCTAATGCAAAATCTGGCGAATGAGCTGCCCGCGCTCGACGCTGAGCTGACCAAACGGGTAGCGCGCGGATTTGCTGATTCGACCGAGATTGTTGCGGAGCATTTTAGAGGGTGCGGTTTCGCACCCGCGCGCGCATCCTCTACCGCAGCCGCATTGGTAGCCGCCCTCGAAGGCGCGCGAACGATCGCCCGCCTGGAACGCACGCCGGCCATATTCGAGGCGCTGGCGGATGTTAGTGTCCGGAGGTGGGCTGCCCCCGAGGGGTGATCCGGGTCCAATGTTCTTGCCCATCTCAGCTAATTCGAGCCGACGGACGAACGTCCGCTATCCCGCGTCACCATCCGAAAGCGGAAGGACCGCCTCCCACTCTAAACCGACATCGAGCTCGGTGTACCAAGTGGTAGATTCCATCCGCTAGCCGCCGACTTCGAAGCCGATCGCCGCCGTCCGATCCTGGGCGGTTTCCTTGGTCTTGAGCGTCTGGATGCGCGCCATCAGCTGCCGGGCGGTGTCCGCCGGCAATCGCCGCTCAGCGAGCCTCTGCGCCTCCTGGTCCTGACCGGCCAGGCTCAGCACCAGCACCGCGTTGCGCAGGTGGCGCGGCTCGGCGAAGGGCGAGGCCGCGACCTCGCGGATGAGTGCCACCGACTGGCCTGCATCGCCGGCGAGGGCCAGCGAGAGCGCCAGGTCGGCCTTCAAGTCCTCGTCGTCCGGCGAGCGGCCGAGGCCCTCGCGATAGGCCGCCTGCGCCTCCGCGTGGCGGCCGGCGAGGTCGAGTGCCACGCCCAGATTACGGCGGGCCCGGAGATCCTCGGGATGGCGCGCGATCACCCGTTGCAGCAGGTCCGCCGCTTCGGTGCTCTTGCCGAGCGCCAGGTCGGCGCTGCCGAGCCCGACCAGGGCTTGTGCGTTCTCCGGCTCGCGCTCGACGACGCGCCGGAACGCGCCACCTGCCTGGTCATAGGCGCCGACCGCCATCAGGGCGTTGCCGTACATCAGCATCGGGCCGGCCGCATTGCCGTCGGCCCCGTTGCTGGCGGCGAGCGCCGCCTGCCGATAGAAGGCGAGGGCGGTCGTCATGTCGCCGCGCGCGGCGGCGTCGTCGGCCATGCGGGCGAGGCTCTCGCCCCGGTCGGCGGTGGCGGACGCAACGGTCGGCGCTTCGGCTCTCGAGCCGCCGTTGCTGCACGCCTGCAGGCCCAGCAGGGCGAGCGCGCAGAGCGTCCCGTGACGGAACACGGCGCCGGTCCTCATGCCTTCATCAGCAACGCTGGCTCGATCGCCGTCCGCGTCGCCCGCGCTTCCCTCAAGAGCCAGTCGCGGACGCGCCGGATATTCTCGTCGCCGCCGGTCAGCGGGGCCGCAGCCAGATAGATCGGCTGCTGGCAGGGCACGCTGTGGTCGAACGGGATGACGAGCCGCCCCTCGGCGATCTCGTCGATGACGAGCGACTGGCGGACGAGCGCCACGCCGACCCGATGCAGCGCGGCGTCGATCAGCAGGGCAGCCTGGCGGAATTCGATGGCGCTCTCCAGCCGCCGGACGTCGAGCCCGGCCCGCTTCAGCCACAGCACCGTATCGGACGGCGCCGCCGGCGCCCGGCCCGCGTCCGTGTGGTCGACGAGCAGCTTGACCCGGTCGAGATCGCGCGGCTCGAACAGCCGGTGCCGGATCTGGAAATCCGGGCGGCAGATTGCGACCAGCTCGTCGTCCAGCATCTTGACAGCGCCCGGCGGCGGTGTGTCGGTGAGCTGGATGGCAAGGTCGGTCTCGCGCAGCGGCGTCGATTCCCGTTCGTTGTCGACGATCAGCGACACCTCGATGTCGGCCAGTTCTTCCATCAGCCGATCGAAGCGCGGGATGAGCCAATGTTGCGCGAAGGCGTCGAACACGGTGAGACGTACGACAGTGGCTGGCCGCCCGGCCCATTCGGCTGCCTCGACCAGGCGGTCGATGACGTCCCGCACGGTTTCGAGATAGCGGGCGCCGGCGGGCGTCAGGCGCACCTGGCCGTTCTCGCGTGTGAACAGGAGGAAGCCCAGATGCTCCTCCAGCCCCTTGACGCGGATGCTGGCGGCCGCCTGGGTGATGCACAATTCCTCGGCGGCGCGACTGACGCTCTGCAACCGGGCAACGGCTTCGAAGGCGACAAGCGATCGGATGGATGGCGGAGACTTGCCCATTGATGGCGCTTCCTCGTTGGCGTCGGGCGACCGCTGCGAGGCGGTGCGCCGCGTCAAATGAGGGTCTGAGGCGCTGTCGCGGAACCCGCACCCCGGGGATCCGGTGCGAGCGGATCCCCTCGGGGCACATTGCCGTGGACCTCTGGGCCTTGGACCTCTGGCATCCAGCCGAAGGTGGGGCGTGATGCGAGTTTTATAGTTAACAAAACGTAACCGTGCGGCCAGTCAAAAGACATCAAAAATTCTCAACCCTCGGGCGGCATGGCCCGGCCGCCGGCAACCCACCGGACGGCCCGGTCGCGCGCGCGCCGATCATCGCCGTCGTGATCGTTGCGGTGATCGGGGTGATGCGGCCGATGAACAGGATGATGATGGTGATGGTGGCGGGTCGGGTGATGCGGCTTGCCCCCTTCGCCGCCATGGGGCGGGTGCGGTATCACCGCCGGCGGCGCCGGCGCCCGGGCATGCCGAACGGTCGGCGGTGTGCCAGGGCCGGGAGCGTGGGGCGTCGCTCCGGAAGTCGGGCCGGGGGCGGTTCCAGTATGGCTGTTGCCGGGAACACTGCCGGGCTGACCGGTGCCGTTGAGGTTGTGCTTGGGGCTGGGCTTGGGCCCGCCCGTGCCGGTCTTGGGAGGAGCCTTGAGATGCGGCGGTGCTGCCTTCTTCTTGTCCTGGAACAGGCCGATCAGGTCCTTGGCCACGGTCGTCACCGGCGTGATCGCACCGGCGACCAGGCCGCCGAGGCTGAGGAACAGGATCAAGCCGGGCGGCGCCTTGACCTTCGTCGGCTCTTTCAGCTGCTTGTCGTCTATGCGCTCGAACAGGTTGTTGAGCTGGTCCTCCCCGAACATGACTGGCTTTCGGGTATCGAGCGTGCCGGTTCCGGGCGTTTCGTACTTGTCGAACGGGAGGTCCTTGATCTTCTTCGGCTGCGTGCGGCCGACGACGAAGCGCGGATGATCGCCGAACTCCGCGGCCCTGGCGTCGTTCTGCGTTAGGACGAAGTCGCGGGTGAGTGTCTCGCTCTCGGCGAACCGGCCGCTGACGCCGTCATAGCGCGACCAGCTGACATCATCCCCGCTCGGCACGAAATAGCCCTTGAGGTTGGCCTTCCTCAGGCCGCTGTTTATGGGCGTGACCTCATCGTAGACATAGATGCGGTCCTGCGTGGCACCCCGGTACTTGGCCGCATCGAAGCCCGCGTCGGTCAAGGCCGAGGCCATGTTGAAGACGCCGGCCGTGATGCTGCTGACGTGGCCGAGCGTCGTGCCGGTCTCGAAGAAGCCGGTCTCGATATAGCCCCACGAGGACATGGCGTTGCCAAGGCGTCCCGCCCATTTGAGCGTGGTCTTGATCCGGCTGCTGAATTCGAACGGGAAGCGGCCGAAGCGCGCGTTGGCGGTCTCCAGCGCCGAGGTGACGAGCGAGATGGCCAGGCTCCCGCCATTGGCGGCCGTGCTGGACATCGACAGGACCGACTTGCCGTGGGTGAACAGCTTGGTGACCGTCGTCGCAAGGCTGCCCGACCAGGTCGCGAACGTGATGCCGCGTAGCGCCAGCCCGTAGCGGGTGCGCGGATGGGTGGAATCGAGGCCGGCGGCCGACAGGCCCAGGGTCTCGTCCATCTTGGCGAGATAGGCGGCCACGTCCTTCTTGGCCTGGGATGTCACCTCGCCGAGCTTGGTCGAACGATCGGCCGCCGACGGGGTCGGGTCGTTGACGATCGCGCCCATGTTGATCTTCGCCTGCTGGATCAGGCCGAGAATGGTCGCCGTGTGGCTCTTCGCCAGTGCCAGGTCGGCTGGGTCGACGCCGAAATGCTCGGCCGACGTGATGGCGCCGCGGTGGAAATTATTGACGATGTCGACCGCGTTGCGCAGATCGCCGGAACCCAGCTCGCCCAGCATCTTGGCGCGCAGGCGGGATTGCAGCTTCAGCACGTTGACGCCGTTGCGCAGCGTCGAAGCAGTGGGCGACAGCCAGGAGGCGTGCCCGACCGGTGTCGCGAGGTCAATGGCCGCACCGGCGGTGCCGGACAGCCCGATCAGGCTCGCCGCCGCGACATGGGCCTGCGCCGGCAGGTAGGACTGCCCGTACCAGACCGGGTTGCCATGGTGGTCGAGCCGAATATAGCCATAGGGCTTGGAGCGGGCGCCCGTGGTGCCGTCGTAAAGGTAGAGATATTCGCCCCGGGCGAGCAGCGTCGTCGGCTGGTCCTTAAGCGTGCTGAAGGAACTCGCGCTGTAGGTCGTTCCCGCGGGCTTGCCCGGCTTGTTGAAGACCTCCTTGGGCGATGCCGTGGTGCTGAGGAATTGGAAGCGAGCGTCCGGCACGCCGCCGACGAAGACGGTATCCAGATCCTTGACGCGGCCACCCGGCAGATCGATCGCCTTGCGCGCCGGATTGTCCGCCAAGGTGGTCCGGTCCGGCAGCGGGTTCGGCGTCACGCGGTCGTCGAACGAATTGGCCCATTTGCCGAGGCCGATCCTGCTGCCGACGGCGCTGGTACCCACCTTGACCGCGACGTGCCGGATATTGTGCTGAGTCCAGAGCAGCGGCCGGTCGACCAGCCGGTAGCTCAAGAATCCCCCCACCTGTTGCCGGCGGTTGAGGCCGCCCGGCGCGGACGCGGCGAGGCTGTTCGCGGTTACCCGCTTCGCTTGCGGCGGCGCCGCCTCGTAGGCGGCGGCGAGCGTGTCGGGCCGGGTCGCGGTGTTGTCCGGCGAGATATCGGCGACGGTGGCGTCGCGCCACTGGCCCATGAGGTCGATATTGTGCGCGAGCGTGTCGGCGAGCGCGGTCCGCTCGGCAGCGGTGCCGGGGCCGCCCCCTTCCAGGATCTGGCGCAGCTGCGGCACGAGCTCGTCCTTGCGGCCCAGGAGCACGTCAAAGCTCGCGACGACATCTTCGTCGCTCAGATCCTCGAACACGCCCATGTTGTTCGGGTTATTCTTGAGATCATCGATGGCACTCTTCACGTCGTCGACCGAGGTGAAGCGCACCATGGACTTCGGATGGCCGTCCTCGTTGATCGTGAGCGCGGAGTCGAGGTCCATGTGGAACGCGAGGCCCGAGCCCCTGAAGAAGCCGATATTGCCGAAGCTGCGGCCGACCGGGTCCTCGTTCTGGGTCAGCACATGCATCACGACGGCGCGGAAGACACCGTTCTGCCGCGAAGCGTCGGCCGAGGTCGCGACGTCCGTGACCTTCTCGCCGGTCTTGAGCTTGGCGGCCCAGACCGAGGCGACGCCCCAGATCGTCGGCGAAGTGTCGGTCTCCTGGTATTTGGCCGGCAGCAGCTTGGACGCCGCACCCTTGCCCAGCACGGTGCGGTAGAGCGCGCTCGTCGACACGGCGTTGTCGACGGCGTCCTGATGCAGCGCCGGATCCTGCGCGCCGGCGTCCTGGGTCATGTCGAACATGTGCTTGACGAGCAGCACGCCGCGCTGCACGCCGAACGTGCCCTTGACGTCGCGGAACAGGTTGCCGAGACGCCGCCCGCCCGATTGCTGGGCCAGCTGGCGGATGTTCGTATCCGGCAGCTCTATGGTCGGGCGGCTGGCCGTACCTGACGCGGTGGTCGTTGTTGGGGTCGTCGGCGTCGCTGTTGCGGGTGCTGCGGGGGCGGGTGTTGCCGGGGCGGGTGTTGCGGAGGCGGGCGCCGCAGCGACGGCCGGTGTGGCCGGCGTCGGTGTGGCCGGCGTCGTTGTGGTTGGCGTCGTTGTCGTCGGGGTTGCCGTCGTCGGCGTCGCTTTGGCCGGGGTCGCTTTGGCCGGGGTCGCTTTGGTCGGCGTCGCGACCGTCGGCTCATAGGTCCGGTAGCCGCCGGCCGAGGCGGGGATGGCGCCCTGGCGCTTGTTGACGGCGCTCACCTTCTCCCGCGACAGGACGAAGCGATAGCTGCCGCCGGCGGGCTGGTTGCTCATAAAATCCTGGATCGTTTCGGGCGACTGGCCCGGCCGTTCGATCAGGATCTCGCCGGTGTTCGAGATGAAGGCGTTGGCGAGGAAGCTGCCCTTCAGGGTCGGGCGGAAGCCCGCGGCATCCGCCGCGTGGTAGATGTAGACGCGCGCGCCGGTCAGGCCGTTCTGGTCATGCGCTTGAGCGGCGGCGACGAGGTCGTCGAAATGCTCGCCCGAAATCATGAGCCGGTCGACCGGCGCCGTCGCGGACCGGGCCGCCACCTGAATGACATTGGACGGCGGCGTCGAGCTACCAGCCGGGCCGCCCGTGGAGCCGCCCGTGGAGCCACCGGTGGGCCCAGGCGCGCTGCCGGTCGTGCTTTGCATCGGCAGCGAGCCGCCGGCCGGCGGCGTCGCCTGGGATGTGCCGTCCCCGCTGTTCTGCGTGACATGATCGACATAGAAATCTGCGACCGGGCCGTGCGCGAGCGCGAACACCTGGTCGAGCGCCGCCGGATCGCCGTTGAACAGTGCGGCATAGACGGTCTTCCGCCCGGCGAGATCGAAGAGCTTCTCCGCAGCCGCGACTTCGCTCGGGTAGGTCTGGAACACGGCCGTGTCGTCGGCCGCGGTCAGCTGTTGTACGGCCGCGTCGTGGATGAGCGGGGCGTCCGTCGGCACCGGGGGCCGGTTGCCGAGCGTACGCCAGGCCAGCAACTCGACCAGCCCCTCGTCCACGCGCAGGGGAGGGCGGCCGTCGGCCGCCATGTCGCTCGCCAGCTGGCGCGCGCGGTCAGTGAAGGCCGGGGCCGTGAAATGGTGCAGCAGCTCGTGGCCGACGATCGAGCGGGGCGTCTTGGTGTCGGCGACGGGCTGGTCGGCCGGGAGGTTGTCCAGCTGCCGGTTGAAGCTGTCGAGCCCGTCGGCGGTCATGACCGAATCCCTGAGCACCAGGAACGGCTGGCCGGCGGCGTCGTGGACATAGATGCCCTGAGTGTTGGCCGAGGGCTTCGCTGGCAGGCTGTCGAACTGGGCGTCCGACGCGACGCGGACCTGGCCGCTGATATTGTCCTCGGCGGGGAGGTAGTTGCCGAAGCGCTCCTGCAATGCGTCGATCACGCCCGCCACCAGGTTCGCCTGCATCTCGTCCGGCGTCGGCAGGCCTTCGTACTGGAGTCGCTGGGCTTCTGCCTGGGTATAGGGCGACAGGCCGCAGGTGTCGCAATAGCCGTCGCCGTCGATATGGCCGCCGCAGCCGGTGTCGCGGCACGGATCGCCCTCGCGCGCGGGCTGGAACGCCGGCTCGCCGGCGCTTGCCGCCTTGCCGCTGCCGGTCCGGCTGGCGGCAAAGGGCATGTCGCCCGGATCACTCTCAGTGCGATAGTCCGCCTGTTGCGCCTCGATGCGCCCCTCGTCGGAGCGCGAGGTGGCGGTGTCGGTCGTCTCGATCGGCAGCACGTCGGCCGTGAGCGTCGCCTGCGTGCTCTCGGGCAGGGTGAGCGTCGTGGGCTCGGTCGGCGTCGTGTCTCCGGTCGCGGTCGCGGTCGAGTCCGAGCCCGACTTGGACTTGGCGCCGTGCGCGACGCCGATCGCCATGAGCCCGGCGGAGACCGCGACATTTTCGACGTCGCTGGCGCTGACCTTTTGTCCGTGGAGGGCTGCCCAGGCGAGCTGCAGGCCCTGCACGCCGAGCGAGGTCAGGTTGAGCCCGACGGTGGTGAGGGTCAGCGCCTTCTGCCCGGTGATCGCCTTCGATCCGGCCTCGACCTTGCCCGCCATGTTGACGAGCGTCGAATCCTCGGCGCCGAAACGGCTGACGAGCTGGGCCGCCCGGCCGCTGAGGCTGCCGGCGCCGACCACAGCACCGAAGGCATTGGCGCCGAAGCTCAGCCAGTTCTGCCAGTGCGTATAGCCCATCTGGCCGTCCTGGCCGCGCGAGAACAGCTGGACCGTCGCCTGCGTGGTGCCGACGACGGCGGTCGCGGTCAGGTAGGATTCGCAGCCGGCGAGCATCATCATGGCGAGCGGCGTGTCGGCGCCGTCGGTCAGGATGATCGAGCCGACGGCCGCGACCACGGTCAGGCCCAGCTCGACGTCGCCCCAAATGCTGTGCGTGTGCGAGACGTTCTGATGGGTGTCGGTGTCCTGCAGGATCTGGCCGTCGAGCCCGAGCGTCTCGTGGCCGCCGGTGAGGAACGCGAGCTGCCCGTCGCCGAGCCCGTTGTTGTTGACCCAGTTCGACCAGCCCTGCTCGGCATGACCGTTCGGGCCCACGTACCACATCTGCCCGGTCGCGGCCGACTGGACCTCGAACACGGCCAGCTGCTGCGGGTTCTTGTCGTCCTTCTTCTGGAACTCGAGTGGCAGGAGCGCCATGACCACGTCGGAGCCGCCGATCGACTCGATCTGGTTCACGACCTGGTTCAAGGTCGTGTCGCCGAACACCTTGGTATTGCCGTCGTAGGTGCCGTCGGCCCCCGGCTTGACGCCGAGCGCCTGGGCGACTTGGGCGGTGACCGCCGTCTTGGAGGTGTAGGTCTGCAGGTTGTCCAGCACCTGGGGCCCGTTCGCCGGCAGCGGGTCGCCGGGCTTGGGGGCGGCCGGCGTCTGCTGGGTCAGGCCCGCCTCGATGAGCACCTCGATGCCGAGGCCGCCGCCGACCTGCACGGACTCGCCCGAGCCGTCGCCGAGGTCGACGGTCGTGCCCGGATCCATGTTGAGGAGAGCGGGCACCAGGGTCGGCGTGCCGTCCGGTGTCGTCGTCCAATAGCCGTTCGCCATGTCCTGGAACAGCTGCTTCGGCGCGCCGCCCTTGACCGCGAGATCGATGCCGAGGTCGTACTTGCCGTTGACGACGGTATTGAGCGCCGGGCCGTTGAGCCGGTCTGCCGTCGCCTTGAGCAGCGCCGCGCCGCTGACGCTGCCGTGGCCGCCGATATAGGTGTAGATGCGCGCGATGTCGCCGTAATAGGCCGAGGCGGTGTTGTTGTCGGGTACCTGGCCCTGGTCATAATGGGTGACGGCGGCGAGCACGCCGCCCGACTTGCCGTCGCCCTCGAACTTCTGCTGATAGAGCGCTAGCGCCAGCTCGGGCGACGCTTGGAGCGGCTCGAGCGCGTTCGCCGCCTGGTCCAGCACCGCGTGGTCGCTGGGCGAGAGCGTGTCGCCGGGCAGCAGCTGGTCGAACAGCTGCTGCGTCGCCGGCGCGTTGGCGACCTCGGTCACCAGCTGGTCGTAGATCACGTCCTGCGGCGTGCCCGAAGCGTCGGGCATGCGATAGGTGTTCAACAGCGCCGCCAGTTTCTGCAGGGCGGCCTTGGCGTCCTGGTTCGAGAGGCACACGTTGGTAGGGATCGTCCCGGTGATCTGGTTCGCGGCATTGGCGATCACCGTCTGGATGTTCTTGTCCGACATGACCGCCTGGTAGAGCGGGTCGCTCGCCGGGACGCCGGCGAGATTCTCGCTGAGGCTTGTCGCGAATGCCTTGAAGTCCGTGCCCGCGGGACCGGCCGCCGTTTGCGCCTGCGCCACGACCAGCGCCGCCTCGGTCTGGGTTCCGAAGGTGGTGATCCACGACGGGTCGGTGCCGGCCGGCAGCAGCTGGGCCTCGCCCTTGAGCAGGCCCAACTGCGCCTGATTGAAGTAGTCCTCGTAGTAGCCGATGTTCGCGAGCATCGGCTGGGTGATGCCCTCGTCCTGCAGCTCCTTCATGAGCGCCGAGTGGAAGGCGGCGACTGCAGCCGGGTCATGGGGATTGGCGACATAGGCCTGGTAGGCCTTGTCGGTGGCATTCGCATCCGCCCCGGAGATCGGGGGCAGGGTCGGTGCCTTCAAGGCGCTTGCCGCCTGGTCGAGCGCCTTGCCGTTCGTGAACAGGGAGGCGAGGCCGTCGGTCTTGGCCTTGGCGAGCGCCGCGTCGATCGGATCGACGGGGGCGTCGTTCGAGGTCCCCGTCGGCGGCGGGACGGTCTGCCCCTCGACGAGCACGGAGGCCTGCGCCAGCGCCTGCTCGTTGTAGTCGGCCGACGTCTCTTCCGTCTGCTGCACGGCGGCGACCGCCGCAGCGATCTCCGCCGCGGTCGGTGCCGAGCTCTGGTGCGGCAGCTTCGCGACGATCTCCGTCTCGTAGTGGGTGACCTGCTGCGGCGTCGGCGGCGGTGGGGGCGGGGGCGGGGGTGGCGGCGGCAGCGTGAAGGTGACCGGGCGATAGGGGATGCCTACGGCTTCGCCGTCCGGACCGATGAGCATTCGAGAATCCTCCCAGATCCACCTGCTGCGGACCGCCATCGCCTGAAAGAGCGACCGCGACAGCCAAAGGGTGCGGCCGTGGGGGTTTTCTCGGCAAACCAATAAAATTTAAGAGGTCGGGACGGAAATTAATGCGGCCGGCGCGGGACCCGCCGCCGTCGAGGCATGGCGGCCGGCGATAGAGATCGGTTCTTGCCAGCACAAAAATTGCTGCGGCGAGGACGAAGCGATCGCGCTCGCCGGCTGACGTTCGTCGGCTGATGGGGGCGGTTTCGGCATGGCAGCCCTGATCTTCTGGATGGCGACCCGGCACATCGGGTAAATGGCGCCCGCGCGGCCCCAATGCCGCAGTTTCCGGCCGTTCGCGCCGACCGGACAGGCCGCCGACCGTCCGTTACCAAACCAATGTATGCGAAGATCGGTCGCACCTCCATACATTGAGAAGATATCGAAGCTTTAATCTTGATTGAGTGCATACGCGAGATATGCGCGTATCGTCGCATGCCATGATTTTTCAGGCTTTTGACTTTTCCCCTGCTGCGGTGCACCTATAAGAATGTATGGCTATAGGCCATATATCTTTTGCCGCCATGTCTTCGTCAGGCCGCAAGCAGCCTGTCTGGGCCGTGTCCCCCGGCGCGCGGGGAGCAATGAGGCGGTGCATCGAGGGGAACGTAGTGTTGACGGTACAGATCGCCGACGCCCGTCCGGGCGAGGCACGGGAGATTCCCGAGCGGATCCTTGAGAGCCATCGCCGGCAGAGCAATCAGCAGCACCAGCCCGCGCACGGTCGCCCCAGCGTACGAATTCCTGCCTTCGGGCGAGGTGCACGATGACGCGCGGATCGCTCACGCGGGCGGCTCGCGCGCTCGGCCCGCTCGCCCTCCTCGCCCTCGCCTTCCTGCCCCTTGGCGGCTGCAGCAGCCTCGGCGATCTTGAGCTGCTCAATCCCGGCGGCGACATCGGCGCCCAGGAAAAGAACCTGATCCTCATCGCGCTGGGCCTGATGCTGCTCGTCGTGATCCCGGTGATCCTGCTCACCCTGTTCTTCGCTTGGCGCTACCGGGCGTCCAACACCAAGGCGACCTACGCGCCGAAATGGGCGCATTCGACCGCGATCGAGGTGGTGGTCTGGACCATCCCATGCCTGATCGTCGCCACGCTTGCCGTGCTCATCTGGCGCACGACCCATTCGCTCGACCCCTACAAGCCGCTCGAGTCGAACGCGGCTCCGGTCCATGTCGAGGTCGTGGCGCTCAATTGGAAGTGGCTGTTCATCTATCCGGACTACGGCGTCGCTTCGGTCAATCACCTCGAGCTGCCGACCAACCGGCCCGTCGACTTCAAGATCACGGCCGAGTCGATGATGAATTCCTTCTTCATCCCGCAGCTCGGCAGCCAGATCTACGCAATGGCCGGCATGCAGACCCAGCTGCATCTGATCGCCGACAAGCCCGGCACCTATGCCGGCCTCTCCGCCTCGTTCAGCGGCCCGGGCTTCTCGGACATGCATTTCGCCGCGGTCGCGGCCGAGCCCAAGGATTTCGACGCCTGGGTGCAAGAGGCCAAGGGCTCGCGGCTGACGCTCGATCAAGACACCTACGAGGCGCTGGAAAAGCCCAGCTCCAAGGTGCCGGTGACGATCTATTCCAGCGTGATCCCAGGCCTGTTCGACAGTGTCGTCGACAAATACATGCCGGCCATGGCCATGCCGCACACGGCGTCGAACGACCAGGCGATGAACGACCAGGCGATGAACGGCCAAGCGATGAATTCGGCGGCCGTGCGCCAGACCACAGCGAAAGCTGAGGAGCAATAAATGATACTCGGAAAACTAACTCTCGACGCGATCCCGCTCGACGAGCCGATCATCGTGGGCACCGGCGCCGTCGTCGCGCTGCTGGGCCTGGCTCTGCTCGGTGCGATCACCTATTTCCGCCAGTGGGGCTATCTCTGGCGCGAATGGATCACCTCCGTCGACCATAAGCGCATCGGCGTCATGTACATCATCCTGGCGCTCGTCATGCTGCTGCGCGGCTTCGCCGACGCCATCATGATGCGCGCGCAGCAGGCGATGGCGAACAATGACGCGGCCGGCTACCTGCCGCCGCACCATTACGACCAGATCTTCACCGCCCACGGCGTGATCATGATCTTCTTCATGGCGACGCCGTTCATCATCGGGCTGATGAACGTCATCGTGCCGCTGCAGATCGGCGCGCGCGACGTGGCCTATCCGTTCTTGAATTCGCTGAGCTTCTGGCTGTCGGCCATGGGTGCGGCGCTCGTCATGCTGTCGATGTTCGTCGGCGATTTCGCCGCGACCGGTTGGGTCGCCTATCCGCCGCTGTCCGAGCTCGGCTACAGCCCGACGGTCGGCGTCGACTATTACATCTGGTCGCTGCAGATCTCAGGCCTCGGTACGACGCTGACCGGCATCAACTTCATCGTGACCATCCTGCGCATGCGCGCGCCGGGCATGGGCCTGATGAAGATGCCGGTCTTCACCTGGACGGCGCTCATCACCAACATCCTGATCGTGGCCGTCTTCCCAGTGCTGACTGCGACGCTGGCGCTGCTCAGTGCCGACCGCATGCTGGGCATGCACTTCTTCACCAACGAGGCCGGCGGCAACCCGATGATGTACATCAACCTCATCTGGGTGTGGGGCCACCCGGAGGTGTACATCCTGATCCTGCCGTGCTTCGGCGCCTTCTCCGAGATCATCTCGACCTTCTCGGGCAAGCCGCTGTTCGGCTACAAGTCGATGGTCTATGCGACCGCCTCGATCGGCGTTCTGTCGTTCTTCGTCTGGCTGCACCACTTCTTCACGATGGGGTCGGGCGCCAACGTCAATGCCTTCTTCGGCATCATGACGACGATCATCTCGATCCCGACCGGGGTGAAGCTGTTCAACTGGCTGTTCACCATGTTCCGCGGCCGCGTGCGCTATCACTCGGCGACGCTCTGGACGATCGGCTTCATGGTCACGTTCGCGATCGGCGGCATGACCGGCGTGCTGCTGGCGGTGCCGGGTGCGGACTTCGTCCTGCACAACAGCCTGTTCCTGGTCGCACACTTCCACAACGTGATCATCGGCGGCGTCGTGTTCGGCTGCCTTGCCGCCATGAACTTCTGGTTCCCCAAGGCCTTCGGTTTCACGCTGAACGAGTTCTGGGGCAAGGTGTCGTTCTGGTGCTGGATCGTGGGCTATCACTTCGCCTTCATCCCGCTCTACGTGCTGGGCTTCATGGGCATGACGCGCCGCATGAACCACTACGACAATCCGGCGTGGCATCCCTGGCTGGTCGTGGCCCTCGTCGGCGCCGTCATCATCGGCCTCGGCATCGTGGCGCTCGTCATCCAGCTGGTCGTCAGCATCTGGCAGCGCGCCGAGAACCGCGACCTGACCGGCGACCCCTGGAACGGCCGCAGCCTCGAATGGGCGACCGCCTCGCCGGCGCCGTTCTACAACTTCGCCCATGTGCCCGAGATCGATTCGCTGGAACAGCATTGGGACGACAAGGAGCGGGGCCGCGCCTATGCCCGGCCGCGCCAGTACGAGGACATCCACATGCCGAAGAACACGGCGGCGGGCGTCGTCATCTCCGCCTTCGGCTTCGTGCTCTCCTTCGCGCTGATCTGGAACATGTGGCTGATCGCGGCGGTCGGCCTCCTCGGCATGATCGGCACGTTCATCGCGCGCACCTACAACCGTGACGTCGACTACTACGTCCCGGCGGCGGAAGTCGCGCGCATCGAAAGCGAGCGCTTCGCGCTCGTGCGGAAGGCGGCGTGATCATGGGCAGCTCTGTTACCACCCTCAATCACGCCTCGCTTCGGGCCACGCCTGGGGTCGGCCACGGCCCCACGCATGGCCACGACGACCATGCCCATGACGACGGATCCAAGACCGTACTCGGCTTCTGGATCTATCTCATGAGCGACTGCCTGATCTTCTCGGTGCTGTTCGCGACCTTCGGCGTGCTCTCCGCCAATACGGCGGGCGGGCCGAGCGGCCGCGAGCTGTTCGATCTGCCCTATGTTGGCGGCGAGACGCTGCTGCTCTTGATCAGCAGCTTCACCTTCGGCCTGGCGGTGCTCGCCATGCAGGCCGGCCGGCAGGGGCAGGTGATCGCCTGGCTCGCCGTCACCTTCCTGTTCGGTGCCGGCTTCATCGGCATGGAAGTGCAGGAATTCATCCATCTGGTCGACGAGGGTGCCGGCCCCGGCCGCAGCGCGTTCCTCTCGGCCTATTTCACCCTGGTCGGGACCCACGGCCTGCACGTGACTGCCGGCCTTCTGTGGCTCGCCGTCATGATGCATCAGGTGATGCGCTTCGGCCTCGACGGCGTCGTCCGGCGCCGCGTCGCGTGCCTCAGCCTGTTCTGGCACTTCCTCGATCTGATCTGGATCTGCGTGTTCAGCTTCGTCTATCTGCGCGGGGTGCTGTGATGTCGACCGCCCATGCTACCGCCCACGGTTCTGCCGTCCACGGTTCTGGAGGGGGCGCGCACGACGCGTCCCACGGCAGCCTCAAGTCCTACACCATCGGCTTCGCGCTCTCGCTCGTCCTGACCGTGCTGTCGTTCGGCGCGGTGATGAGCGGGTACGTGCCGCACGGCATGATGCTCCAGGCGATCGTCGTGCTCGCCGTGGCGCAGCTCCTGGTGCAGCTCGGGTTCTTCCTGCATCTCGGCACCTCGGTGGGCCAGCGCAGCAACACGATGATCTTCGTGTTCGCCGTCCTGCTCATTGCGACGATCGTCAGCGGCTCGCTCTGGGTCATGCACAATGCCGACATCAACATGATGCCGATGCACATGTCGCCCGAACGCGCCATGTCGGGTGACTGAATTCGGGTGACTGAGCCCTAGCGACGGAACCCGATTGCCCGAGGCGGCGCTCATGCGCCGGCCTCGGGCGAGCGCCGATCTTCGGACATTCCGGACGTGCCCGCCCGCGACCCTGCGGCCGCGCGAGCCGGCGTGCTGCCTGCGTTCGAGGCAGCAGTGGGGAGAGCCTTCCCAAGAATTGGGCAAACAGGTTAATATTATTGCATGCGATCGACGCATACGGATTGATGTCCAATGTCTTCATGGCGACCAAGACTCGTAGAGAGCGCCCGCATGAAATACCTGGGCATTGTCGAGGCCTTGGAAGCCGACGTGCGTGCCGGCCGGGTCCGGCCGGGTGACCGGCTGCCGGCCCAGCGGGCGATCGCCGACAGCCTGAACGTCGATCTCACCACCGTTACCCGGGCGTTCAACGAGGCGCGGCGCCGCGGGCTGGTCGACGCCCAGGCCGGGCGCGGCAGCTTCATCCGCGAGGCGCTGGGGACGGATCGCGCACCTGGTGCGGCGGCCGGCACGCCGCCGATCGATCTCAGCATGAACATCCCGCCGCAGCCGGCGACCGCCAATCTGCGCCGCGCCATCGCCGACGGCCTCTTCGGCCTCATGGCGGGCGCGCGCGGGGCCCGACATTTCCAATACCAGGACAGCACCGGCACGGAGCAGGACCGGGCGGCGGGCGCCGATTGGCTCGAGCGGCGGCTCGGCCCGGTGCCGCCCAGCCGGATGCTGGTTGCCGCCGGCGCGCAGAGCGCGCTCTTCGCGATCTGCGAAGCGCAGTTTCGCCCGGGTGACGCGCTCGCCGTCGGCACCGTGACCTATTCGGGGCTTCGCGCGGTGGCGGCGCACAAGGGCATCGCCCTCAAGCCGCTTGCCATGGATGCGGGCGGCATCATGCCCGACGCGTTTGAGGCGGCGTGCCGCGACGGGGCGCCGCGGGCGCTCTATGTCGTGCCGTCGATCGACAATCCGACGACGGCGACCCTGCCGGAGGATCGCCGGCGACAGCTCATCGCGATCGCGCGCCGGCATCACGTGACGATCATCGAGGATGACCCCTACTGGCCGCTCAGGCCGGAAAGTCCGCCGAGCCTCGCCGCCCTCGCCGGCGACATCACGTGGCACATCGCGACCCTGTCGAAATGTGCCACGCCGGCGTTGCGCGTCGCCTATGTCGTCGCCCCCGGCGGCGCGCAGGCCTTGCGGCTCGCCGGCGTCTTGCGCGCGACGACCCTGATGGCGCCGCCGCTCATGGCGGCGCTTGCTTCGCGCTGGATCGCGGACGGCGTGCTGGACGAGATCGTCACGGCGATCCGGGCGGAGAATGTCGAGCGGCAGAAGATCGCGGCGGCGGTGCTCGGCGAGGCGAGCTTCGCCGCCGACCCGCACGGCCATCACCTGTGGCTGCACATGCCGCCGTCCTGGCAGGCGACCGACTTCGCCGAGCATGCAGGGCATCTGGGCGTGACGCTGGCACCGAGCACGCTCTTCGCCGTCACGGCGCCATCGATCGAGGCCGTGCGCCTGTCGCTCGGCGTGCCGGACCGGGCGGCGCTCGAGGATGCGCTGGCGCTCGTCGCGAGCCTGCTCGCCGAGCCGTCGCTCACGACGCGCGCCTTCGTCTGAGGACTGGCTGGTTGGCGTACAGGGCTGGCCCATAAGAACGTCGCGGCCGGCGGACTGAACGCCCGCCGGCCGCTCGACTGATCCAGATCCTTTCCCGGCCGCGTCACGCCGCGGTAGCGCGCGCCAGCCGGATGATGTCCTGCTTCAGCAGGTAGAGCGAAGCCGCGAGCAGGACGACGTCCTTCAGGAGGAAGGCGTTGTTGATCGCCATCGCCGGGAAGCCGACCGCGGCCCAGCCGTTTGGGATGAATGGGATGATGGTGACGGTCATCACGAACGTGCCGGTCGAGCCGATGGCGCCGAGGATGCCGAGCGTCCTGTTCCAGAAGCCGGCGAGCAGCAGCGCGCCGAACAGCCACTCGGAGACGCCGAGGAAATAACTCGCGCCATGGACGCCAAAGGCGGGCTCGAGCCAGAAGATGAACGGGCCGTTGCTGATGAACGGGATCAGCACCTGCGCCTCGTAGTCGAACCACTTCTGATAGCCGAACAGCGCGAAGATGAGCACCATCGCGGCGCGCATCAGGTGATAGTCGAGGTCGCCCGTGGCGAGAGCGGAGCTGGCGGCGAGCTTGGCGAGCGAATTCATGACTTGGCTCCCTCGATGGCGAGGGTATGGATGCGGGACATGGGATGACACTCCTTCCTGGGTTCGGCGTCGCGGGGATCCGAGCGCCGTACGAGTGTCAATCTATGGCTGACGAATGGGATCTTTAATGCTATAGAAGCTCTTGTTCATGCCTATTCGTCTCAATCTGGTCGAGTGATGTCGGAACCTATGGATTGGCTGAGCCGCCTGCTGGAGCTGGTGCCCGTGCGCGGCCGGCTCGATCTGCGCTGCTTCTACGGCGCGCCCTGGCGCATCGAGCAAGGGCCGGGCGCTCCGGGCGAAATCCCGTATCACGCCGTGCTGGGCGGGTCGGCCGTGCTGGAAGATCCGGCCGGCGGCCGGCCGCGGCGGCTCACCGCGGGCGACATCCTGCTGCTGCCGCGCAATCCGCGGCACGTGCTGCACGACGGCGGCGGTGGGCCGCCGATGCCGGCCGAGGCCCGCGTGCGGCTCAACGTGACCTTCAGCGAGAATGCCGGCACGGGCGACCGGCTCGACATGCTGTGCGGCCATTTCATGCTGAGCCCGCCGCACGATCGCCTGGTCAGCGATCACTTGCCGCCGCAGTTGGTGGTGCGTGCGGCCGACCATAGCGCCGCGACCGCGCCGCCCGGGGCCGGTGCCCAACTCGCGGGGCTGGTCTCGCTCCTGCGCATCGAATCGGCGATCGAGAGCCTGGGCAGCCGTGCCATGCTGAATGCCTTGTCGACCGCCATGTTCGCACTGACGCTGCGGCTCGCGAGCGAAGCGGACACGGCGCCGACGGGCCTGCTGGCGCTCGCCGGCCATCCGCGCCTGGCGCCCGCGCTGACGGCGCTGTTCCAGAACCCGGGTCACCCCTGGTCGCTGCCGGAACTCGCCCGGCTCTGCCACATGTCGCGCGCGACCTTCGCGCGCCATTTCCAGGAGAGTCTCGGGCGCTCGGCGGCCGAGCTTCTGACCGACATTCGCATGACGCTCGCCGCCAACCTGTTGCGCCACGGCACGACCGCCGTCGGTGCTGTCGCCGATGCGGCGGGCTATCAGTCGGAAGCCGCGTTCCAGCGTGCCTTCAAGCAGCACATGGGCGTGACGCCGGCGCAATGGCGCCGGTCGGCGCCCGCCGCGGACGGTGAGCTGTAGCGGATCGAGATCATCGGCACTGGCTTACAATCGATGAGACGCCGCAAAGCAGGCACCTGACCACCCCGCTTGATGCGACATCATTCGGCGAAGGCCGATAGACCGATCGCTCGATTGTCCAGCCGGGCTTGGCGGAGCACCTGTCCCGCGCTGGTCAATCCCAGATACGCGATGACCGCGGCGACGGCGATGTCGGGCCAATGCGTCCCGGTCAGCCAGACCCCGGCGCCCGCGAGGATGACGGCAACATTCGCGATGGCGTCGTTCCGCGTGCAGAGCCAGACCGACAATCGGTTCGCATCGCCCGTCCGGTGGCGGAACAGCAGGAGCGCGACGCCGACGTTGATAGCGAGCGCGAGCAGGCCGATGCCGCTCATCAGGTCCGATCGCGGCACACCGTCGGAGAGCGCGTGCCACACAGTATTCCCGGCGACGTATAGGCCGAACGTGCCCATGACGAGGCCCTTGCCGATGGCGGCGCGGGTGCGCCAGCGGACAGCCATGCCGAGAACGGTCAACCCGACCGCGTAGTTCGCCGCGTCACCCAGGAAATCAAGCGCGTCCGCCTGAAGGGAAATCGATCCCGCAAACAGGCTGGCGACCGCCTCGACGACGAACATCGCGCCGTTCAGCATCAGCGCGATCAAAAGGATCCGACGATAGCTCGGATCCGGGGGTGGCGCCTGGCAGGTGGCGACGGAGCAGCAGCCGGACATGAAGGTCGTGACCCTGGTTGGAAACCGATCACATACCCATATGGACCCTGTAGCCACTAGAGGGTCAAGGGATGGTCGAGCGCGTGGACATGAATATTGCCGCTGTCGCGCGGGCGACCGGTATCAAGGTGGAGACCATCCGCTGGTACGAAAGCGTTGGCCTGATTCCGTCGCCTGACCGCTCGGCCGGAAACTACCGGGTCTATCGGAACGAGCACGTAGAGCGCCTGGCCTTCATCAAGCGCTCGCGCGATCTGGGCTTTACCCTCCGCGAGGTCCGCGCGCTGCTCGATCTCGCCGACCATCCGCAGCGGGACTGCGCGGAAGTCGACAGGATCGCCCGCCTCCATCTGGTAGAGGTCGAGCGAAAAGCGGCCCACCTCGAACGCCTCGCCGGAGAACTCCGCCGCATCATTGACAGCTGCAACGGCGGCAATGTCGCTGACTGCAGGATCGTCGAGAGCTTGTCGGCGTCGGCCTGAGTCGCCTTGAGGTTCGTTCAGTCGAGGGCCCGCTTGTAGACGGCGCCGTCCTTCATGATCAGCTTGAGCCGGCGTTCCGGATCCCGCAGCACGCCCAGGTCATCGAGCGGGCAGCCGTCGAGGGCGATGAGGTCGGCGCCCGCCGCGGACGGTGAGCATGCCGCCGCTCGGGACCCGGCGGCACCCCGACATTGATTCTTGGTAATCTCAGAAATGTCACGGGCGACTTCACATGGTAGTCACAACCGCCCGGCAAGATGGTTAACGGAAATTTAACCATAAGGGTGACGACCATGCGCGCATCGAACCCCGCATATTTCCTCGGACGGCCTGCGGCTGCGGCGATCCTCGCCCTCGGCCTCGCCGTCTCTTCGCAGGCGTCCTTCGGCGCGGATACGACCGCGGCCGCTACGGCGCCGACGCCCACGACGGGCTTTACCCTCTCGACCTTCGCCGGCCCGCTCGCCGGGTCGAGCCAGCCGGACTCGATCGCCGTCGTGGGTGCCACGGTCTGGGTCGGCTACGGCAACACCGGTAACCCGGACGGCACTGGCGGCGCCAAGAGCCAGATCGTGGAATATTCCAACACCGGTACGGTCCTGCGGGTGCTAACCGTCGCCGGCCACAACGACGGCCTGCGCTACGACGGGGTCAACAAGAAGCTGTGGGCGCTGCAGAACGAGGATGCCAACGCCAACCTCGTCCTGATCGACCCGACGACGGCTGCGACGGAGCTCTTCACCTTCGGCAAGCCGCTGCACGGTGGCGGCTATGACGATATCGTGTTCAAGGATGGCTACACGTACCTGAGCGCGTCCAACCCGACGCTCGACAAGAACGGCAACAACATCGGCCCCGCGATCGTGCGCGCCGTGCTGCGGCAGAACCACACGGTCGACGTCTATCCGGTGATGTCCGGCACGCCGGAGGCGGTGAACTTCACGTTCGGCACGCCGACCCGGCTCAACCTGACCGATCCGGATTCGATGATCCTGACGCCGTGGGGCGACCTGCTGCTCGACGATCAGGGCGACGGTCAGCTCGTCCTGCTCAGGGCGTCCAACTCGAACGAGCCGCCGATCCAGGTGATCCCGCTGCAGGGCGGCATGCAGATCGACGACACGGCCTTCGTGACGGCGAACCGCGGCTATCTGCTGATCGCGGACCGGAACTCGAATACGATCTACAAGCTCTCGAGCAACGTCTGGCAGGTCGGCACCGCCTTCTCGGCGTCGACCGGCGTCGCCGCGTCGGGCAGCACGCCCGCGGTCCCGGCCTATGTCGGCCAGATCGACCTGCACAGCGGCGTGGTGCTGCCGGCCGTCACCAACCTGACGAGCCCGCACGGCCTGGCCTTCGTCGCCCAGTAAGCAAGTTCAAGGCGAGCATCGCCGGCCGTCGTCGGCGGCGATGCTCGCTTCTTGCCTGTTCAGTCGAGCGCCTGCTTGTAGATCGTACCGTCCTTCATGATCAGCTTGAGCCGCCGCTCCGGATCCTGCAGCACGCCCAGGTCGTCCAGCGGATTGCCGTCGACGGCGAGGAGGTCGGCGCGCGCACCCGGTGCCACGACGCCGATCTCGCCCTCCAGGCGGAACAGCTCTGCCGCATTGGTCGTGGCGGCGCGGATCACGTCGATCGGCTGCTGGATCTCGCCCCGGAGCGCGAACTCGGTCAGCTGCCGCCGGTGCATGGCGCCCAGCAGGTCGCTGCCGTAGACCAGCTTCACGCCGCTGCGGTGTGCCAGCTCGAGCGCCCGGCTGCCGGCGTCGAGCACGTCGAAGATCTTGGCGTGCATATCGGCCGGCAATCCCACCTTGACGCCTTCCTCGGCGAGCGCGTGATAGGTCGCGAGCGTCGGCACCAGGAACGCGTCATGCTCCAGGAACTTCGCGATGCTCGTCTCGTCGAGCAGGTTGCCGTGCTCGATCGAGCGGACGCCGCAGTCGAGCGCCCGGTTGATGGCGCGGGCGGTATAGGCATGGGCCATGACATAGATCGAGGCGCCCTCGGCCTCCTCGACCGCCGCCTTGATCTCCTCGATCGAGAATTGCGTGCTGGTGATGCGGTCGGTCGGCGAGGAGACGCCGCCGGACGCCATGATCTTGATCTGGGTGGCACCCTTGCGGATCTCGTGGCGGCAGGCGCGGCGCACCTCGGCGACGCCGTCGCACACCACGCCCAGGCCCGCGCAGCAGAAGCAGCCCTCGAAACTGTGCTCGCCGCGTGAGCGCATGTCGCCGTGGCCGCCGGTCTGCGACAAGGCATGGCCGCAGAACAGGATGCGCGGGCCGGTGAGGTACCCCTCGGCGACGGCATCGGCCAGGCCGAAGTCGGCGCCGCCGGCATCGCGCACGGTCGTGAAGCCGCGCATCAGCATGCCTTCCAGGATCTCGCCCGCGCGCGCCGCGACATAGGTCGGCGACCAGCGGGTCAAGGCGGCGAAATCGGGCGTCGCCGCGGTCAGGTGGACGTGGGCGTCGGCGAGGCCGGGCATCAGCGTCAGGCCGCGGAGGTCGATGACGCGCGCCGCGGCCGGCGCCGGGCCGTTGGCATAATCGATCTCGGCGATCCGGCCGTCGCGGACCAGGACCGTCCGGTCGGCAAGGATCTCGCCCGCCACGGTGTCGAGGATCTGGGCATTGCGCAGCAGGGTGATCTGGGGCTCGCTCACGGCTCTGGTCCGCCTTTCGTCGATGGGGAGCCCGGCGCCGCTGCGTCCAGGCTTGCTCACTTAAGGATATTAGGAAGCCGGCTGCAGCAGGAATTGCTAAGTTTCGGCAGATCGCTCTGCAGATCCTCTGTCGCGTGGCTGAACTTTGGCGCCCCATCCTGCGGGCCTGCCGCTAGGCTCTGGGACATGGTCGCCGGTCGATGGCGACGGGATCAAGGAGGGAGCCATGACCCAGGTGAACGAGTTCAGCACGCTTACTTTCGACTGCTACGGCACGCTCATCGATTGGGAGCGCGGCATCCTGAACGAGCTTCGGCCGTGGGTCGATCGGCAGGGTCGCCAGGGCCTGAGCGACGACGAGATCCTGGAGACGTTCGGCCAGACCGAGGCCGCCTGCGAGGCCGAGACGCCGGCGACGCTCTATCCGCAGATCCTGGAGGAGGTGCACCGGCGGCTCGCCCGGCAGTGGGAGATCCGGTCGGCGGCCGACGAGACGGCGGATTTCGGCCAGTCGGTCGGCCGCTGGCCGGCCTTCGCCGACAGCGCCACGGCGCTGCAGTATCTGAAGCGCTATTACAAGCTGGTCATCCTGTCGAACGTCGACCGGGCGTCCTTCGCGCTCAGCAACCAGAAGCTCGGCGTCGAGTTCGACCGCGTCATCACGGCCGAAGACGTCGGCTCCTACAAGCCGAACCTGCGGAATTTCCAGTATGCGCTCGCCGATCTGGAGCGCTCGCTGGGCGTTGGCCCGTCGCAGATCCTGCATACGGCGCAGAGCATCTTCCACGACGTGGTACCGGCGAAACAGGTCGGCCTCACCACGCTCTGGATCAACCGGCGCAAGGAGGTCGGCGGCTGGGGTGCCACGCCAATGCCGGCCGCCGCCGGCGATGCCGCCAAGCCGCATTTCCAGGTCGCGAGCATGGCCGAGTTCGTGGCGCTGCATCAGGCCCATCTGCGTGGTGAAACGGCCTGAGCGATGGCGTCGATCGACCGGACGAGGGGGCGGCCATGAAGCGCGGCGACGGGGGCGCCATCAGGCTGGACCGGCTGGATCTCAAGATCCTCGCGGCGCTGCAGGCCTCGGGCCGGATGACGAACCTCGATCTGGCCCAGGCGGTCGGCCTGTCCGCGACCCCCTGCCTGCAACGCGTGAAGCGCATGGAGGCGGCCGGCTATATCCGCGGCTATGGGGCGGAGCTCGACATCGACCGGCTGGCGAGCAGCATCACCGTCTTCACCCAGGTGATGCTGCGCAACCACCGGCGCGAGGATTTCCTCCGGTTCGAGCGCGGCATCCAGGACATCCCGCATATCCTGAACTGCTTCCTGGTCACCGGCGGCTACGACTACCTGGCGCAGTTCATCGCCCGTGACATCCTCGACTATCAGCTCGCGGTCGAAAGCCTGCTCGATCGCGATCTCGGCGTCGAAAAATACTTCAGCTACGTCGCGATCAAGCAGGTGAAGCGCAGCGGCGGCTATCCGCTGGCCTTGCTCATGCCCGAGGCCCAAGACTGAAGGCCCCAAGACCGAAGGCTCAGACCACGAGCGCCGACAGCCGTGGGCGCTCGGCCAGCAGGTCGGCGACGACGGCGAGGCCGGCGCTAAGTTCGTCCCGTGTGCGCGCGGCACCGAGGCTGAGGCGTACCGCCTCGGGCGCCGTTCCAGCGGCGAATTGGTCGGCACCGACCACGCCGATGCCGGCCGAGCGCAGCCGGGCCACGAACATCGCTGAGGTCCAGGGCGGCGGCAGGGCGAGCCAGGCATGGAACGCGTCCACCGGCGCTGACAGGACGCCGTCGGGCAGCAGGGCGCGCAGGATCGCCCGCCGGGCGGCGGCCTCGGCCCGGATCGCCGCCGTCACTGCGTCGGCCGTGCCGTCCTCGATCCAGCGCGTCGCGGTCGCCACCGTCAGCGGCGATGCCATGGTGGTCGTGGCCCGGATGGCCCCGGCAAGGCGCGCCGCGGCACTGGCGTCCGGCGGCACGACATAGGCGACGCGCAGCGCCGGCGACAGGCATTTCGCAAGGCCGGCCACATAATAGGTAAGCTCGGGCGCCAGCGTCGCGAGCGGCGGCAGTGGTGCTGCCGGCAGCATGGCGTAGGCGTCGTCCTCGATGATCGGCACGCCGTGCTCGCGCGCGACTGCGGCGATCGCGGTTCGCCGCGCCAGGGACATCGTCGCCGTCGTCGGATTGTGCAGGGTCGGCGTGCAATAAAGCGCCTTCGGCCGCTCGCGCCGGCAGGCCGCGGCGAAGGCCTCGGGCACCAGACCCTCGGCATCAATCTCGACGGGGGCGAGGCGCAGGCGGAGATGAGATGCGAGCGCCCTGAAGCCAGGATAGGTCAGCGCCTCGACACAGACGACGTCGCCCGGCACCGTGAGCTGGCTGGTGATTGCGAGCAGCGCGCCTTGGGTCCCGGCCGAAACCAGGAGGCGCTCCGTCGCGAGCAAAGGGAAGCGCCGGCCAAGCCATTGGGCGCCCGCTGCGCGGTCTTGCACCGTGCCGCCCGGCTCCTGGTAGCAGAGCAGCAGGTCGAGCCCGTCGCCGGCTTCCAGGGTGGCGATGCCCTGCCACAGCCGTGCGGCGAGCCGCGCATCGGCAAAGCGCGGCGGCAGGTTCATCGCCATGTCGACGATGCTGGACGAAGGGCTGAGCGCGCGCGGCGATGGCCGTGCCCGGACGAACGTGCCATGGCCGACCCGGCCCTCGATCAGCCCGCGCCGGCGCGCCTCCGTATAGGCGCGGGTTACGGTTGTGAAATCGATCCCGAGCGCTTCGGCCAGGCGGCGCTGAGTCGGCAGGCGGGTGCCCGCGGCGAGCGCGCCGGATTGGATGTCCGACGCGAGCGCGTCCGCAATCGCGAGATATAGGGGGCCGCCGCCCTTGCGGATGGCCGGCTGCCAGGGCGCAGTTTCTTCATCCTCGGCCATTGCGCCTACTCCGCTCCTGCATATATATGTACATTATATGGATTTAATGGTCCATACAAGCGGCATACAATGCAGATATTGGCGCCGCGAATCCCTAGGAGGGACGCATGCCTGCCACCAGAGGCGACAAGATCTTCGCCGTCAGCATCACGCTCGCGATGCTCGCCGGTTTCGTCGTCATCCTGTTCCGGTCGATCGAGTTCTGGAACTACATCCCGGGCAGCCTCGATCCGGCCGGGCGCGTGCCGATGGTGCTCGGCATTGTCGGCATGCTGATCCTGGCCGCGATCATCGTCGGCGTGTATTTCCGCGGCCGTCAGCAGGAGATCCGCGACGCCGAGGCCGAGGAGCAGGAAGAGGCGGAGCGCGAGCAGCGGAAATAGCGGGCGCGGGATCTCTAGGCGAGGCCGGCGGCGTAGCCGTCGCGCTGCGGGTCGGCGCCGCCCTCGAGCTGGCCGTCCCAGCAGGTGATGCCGTGCGGGGCTGCGAAGGGGTAGGAGAGCGGCGAGCGTTTTACCGCGTAGCCTTTGGCCGTGAGCGCGTGCTCGACGCGGCGCGGGATGCGGTTCGAGATGTCGATCGCGTCCGAGGTGGCGCTGAAGCGTGGTGCTGCGACCGCTTCTGCGACCGGCATGCCCCAGTCGAGCACATTCAGCAGGACCTGCAGGATGGCCGGGCCGATCCAGGCGCCGCCGGGCGCCCCCAACGTGAAGACCGGCGTCTCGCCTTCGAACACGATGGTTGGGCTCATCGACGAGAAGCGCCGCTTGCCCGGTGCGATGGAGCCGGCGCGGCCGGGACGCGGGTCGTACCAGTTCATGGCACCGTTCAGCATGAAGCCCACGCCCGGCGGGATGACGCCGGACGGCACGCCGTTGGTGTGGGTCAGCGAGACGACCATGCCGTCGGCATCGATGCAGGACACGGTCGTCGTGTGCTGGCTGTCGCCCGTGATGCGGACGAGCGGCGTCTTCTCGCCGCGCCGGATCCGGGCAGCACACTCGTCGGCATAGGCGTCCGACAGCAGCCGGTCGAGCGGCGGCGCCACGAAGTCCGGGTCGCCGATGAACCGGTCCTTGTCGGCGCCGGCGATCTTCATCGCCTCGGCGACGATTGCGATATAGTCGGCGCCGTTGTGCGCGAGCGCCGTGAGCACGAACCGCTCCAGGATGCGCAGCGCCTCCGCGACATAGATGCCGCCGGCCGGCGGCGGCGGGGCCGAGATCCGGCGGCCGCGGTAGTTGACTTCGAGCGGCGCCTTCCGCTGCACCCGGAAGCCCGCGAGATCGGCGCGCGTCATGAGCCCACCGTGCGCCGCCATGTCATCGGCGATGCGCCGGGCGATCTCGCCGGTGTAGAAACTGTCGGCCCCATCGCGCGCCAGGTTGGCGAGCGTCTCAGCGAGCGCCGGGTTCCGGACCGCGTCGCCGAGCTTCTTCGGCGTGCCGTCGGGCCGCAGGTAGAGCTCGCGGCCGTCGGCCGTCAGCGCCAGCTTGTCGGCATAGGGCCGGCGCCCGACGCTCGTCTCGTTGAGCGCGAACATCGACGCCACATGCGGGCGGATGAGCCAACCGTCGCGCGCGAAGCCGATCGCCGGCCCGAACAGTTCGGCCCAGGCGAGCCGGCCAAACGCGCGATGCGCGTCGCCGAATACGCGCACGATGCCCGGCGTGGTGACGGCGGCGTGGCCCAGCTCGTTGACCGCGCCCTTCAGTACATAGCCGTAGCCGTCGCTGCATTCGCGCTCGAAGATGTCGGCCCACATGTCGGGCGTCGCCGCCGCAGGGCAGGTCGACAGCCCGTCGAATACGGTTGCCTGCCCATTCGCCGGGTCGAAGATCTGCAGGCTGCCAAGGCCGCCCAAACCACACATGGCCGGATCGACCACGCCCTGGGTCAGCGCGCAGGCGACGACGGCGTCGAGCGCGTTGCCGCCGGCCTCGAGCACCGCGAGGCCAGCCTCAGTTGCCTCCGGCTGCGGCGCCACGATCATGGCCTTATAGGCGGGACGGCGACGGCTCGGTCTCGGCATGGCGGGCTTCCTGGCTGATGGGCGGGACTGGGTGGGAGGCGGGACTGGGTGAGAGGCGGGGTGAAACTCTAGCCTAAGGCATGCCGAGGATCATCGCATGCGGCGCGCTGCTTTGCCGCTGGCCGTGCTTCATGCGATGATCCCGAGGGCCGAACGCCGCCAGCTGACCCCACAAATGCTGGATAATTTGGCCCGCGCCGGTAGTGAAGTGTTAACCCCTCAGGGCGTGAAGTCGGCCGAAATCCTCTATCCTCGGATGTGCAGCATGGTTCAGGATCCGCAACCGATCGACGCCCCGGCCAGCTATCTGCCGCCGATCGAGATCGTGCCGACCGGTGCGGCTCTTGGCGCCGAGATCCGCGGCGTCGACCTTGCGTCGATCGACGATGCCGAGTTCCAGGCGGTCCATCAGGTTTGGCTCGATTACAGTGTGCTGCTGTTCCGCGACCAGGCGCTGGAGGACGAGGACCTGATCCATTTCAGCCGGCGCTTCGGCACGCTCGATTTCGCGCCGGTCCAGGAGACCGGGCGCCGCTTCGTCGAGGGCTATCCCGAGATCTATGTCGTCTCGAACGTGCTCGGCGCCGACGGCGAGCCGATCGGCAGCCTCGGTTCGGGTGAGGCGGTCTGGCACACCGACATGTCTTATCTGGTCGAGCCACCCAAGATGAGCATGCTCTATGCGCTCGAGGTGCCGCCCGTCGGCGGCGAGACCGGCTTCTGCAGCATGTACGCGGCCTACGACAATCTGCCGGACGGCTTGAAGCGCCGCATCGACGGCCTCACGATCAAGCACGACGGCACCTACAACAGCGGCGGCTACCTGCGGCAGGGCGTCACCGCGACCGACGATCCGCGCACCTCGCCCGGCGCCGTGCATCCGCTCGTCTGCACCCATCCGGAGACCGGCCGGCGCAATCTCTATCTCGGCCGGCGGCGCAACGCCTACCTCCTGGGCCTGGCGCTCGAGGAGTCGGAGGCGCTGCTTGACGAGCTTTGGGGCTGCGCCACGCGGCCGGAACTCAGCTGGTACAACAACTGGCGGGTCGGCGACCTGGTCATGTGGGACAACCGCTGCACCATGCATCGGCGCAATCCCTTCGCGGCCGACAGCCGGCGCGTCATGCACCGCACCCAGGTCCAGGGACAGGAACGCCCAACGGCCTGAGCTTTCCGGCCTCGCGAACAAGAACGGTCCAGCAAGGACAACGCAGCAAGGATGATGCGGATGCGCGCGCGACTCGGCGCTTTGGGACTGGGCGCTTCGGGCCGGGTATTGTTCGTCCTCTGCCTGCTCTACATGATTCTCTATATCGACCGGGTCAACATTTCGACCTCGGCGCCGCTCATCAGGAGCGAGCTCAAGCTCAGCAACGCCGAGCTGGGCCTGGCGTTTTCCGCCTTCGCTTACCCTTACGCGCTGTTCCAGCTGGTCGGCGGCTGGCTCGGCGACCGGTTCGGGCCGCGCCGGGTCCTCGGGCTATGCGGCATCGTCGTCATTCTCTCGACGCTCGCGACCGGCCTCGTCGGCGGGCTCGCCTCGCTGATCGCGGCGCGCTTCGCGCTGGGCCTGGGCGAGGGCGCCACCTTCCCGACCGCGACCCGGGCGATGGCCGGATGGGTCCCGGAGGCGCGCTGGGGCTTCGCCCAGGGCATCACCCATTCGGCGGCACGCATCGGCAATGCCGTGACCCCGCCGCTCGTGGCCTTGCTGGTGGCATATCTCAGCTGGCGCGGCTCCTTCGTCGTGTTTGCGCTCCTCAACCTCCTGTGGCTGGTGCCGTGGGTCTGGGTCTCGGCCAAGGACGGTCGTCGGACGGCGCTGCCGGCGGCACGGGTGGGCGGCACGGCACAACGCTCCGCCACCTCCTGGTGGGCGCTTGCGCGCCGCATGCTGCCCGTCACCTGCGTCGATTTCTGCTACGGCTGGACGCTGTGGCTGTTCCTCAGCTGGATCCCGTCCTTCTTCTACGATTCGTTCAAGCTCGACCTGAAGGGCTCGGCCCTGTTCTCGACCGGCGTGTTCGCGGCGGGCGTCGTGGGCGACCTCTTGGGCGGCATGGTGAGCGACCGGATCCTGAAGCGCACCGGCCGGCTCGCGGCGGCGCGGCGCAACGTCATCATCGTGGGCTTCCTTGGCGCCTTCCTGTGCCTGATCCCGGTCGTGGCCATCCATGACCTGACGATCGACGCGCTGTTCCTCTCGCTTGCCTTCTTCTCGGCCGAGCTCATCGTCGGGCCGATCTGGTCCGTGCCGATGGACATCGCGCCGCGCCATGCCGGCTCGGCCAGCGGTCTCATGAACTTAGGATTCGGCGTCGCCGGCATCATCTCGCCCTCCTGCTTCGGTTATCTCATCGACCTGACCGGCACCTGGACCGTGCCGTTCGCCGTGTCGATGGGCCTGCTGCTCGCCGGCGCCGGCCTTGCCTACCGCATGCGCCCGGACGAGCCGTTCATCGATCCCGCGGAGCCCGCACCCCCGGACGGGGAGCTGCCTGCCGGTGCGTCCGGCGATCTTGCTTGAAGGTGGAATGCCCATGAACTTTATCCGGACACTCAAGATCGGGACGAAGATCTATGCCGTCGTCGGTCTGCTGTCCGTCGTCGCGGCGCTGATCAGCTGGCGCGGCATCGACGCGCTCGCGACCTATCAGGCCGACGTCCAAGCCATGCGCCTCGCCGCGGATCGTTCCGCCCATGGGCTGCAGGTCAATGGCCTGATCTATGCGGTCGTCATGGATACGCGCGGCCTGTTCATGTCGCGCAGCCCGGACGAGATCGAGAAATACGCGAAGCCGATGGCGGCGAACCTGCGCCGCATCGACGAGCTGATGCAGGAATGGCGGCGCCTGCTGCCGCCGGACCGGGCGGCCAGCCTCGATCAGGCGTCGGCTCACGTGCGGGAGTTCGTCACCTTCCGCACCGAGACGATCCGGCTCGCGCGCGAGGTCGGCACCGCCGACGCGCGGACCTACAGCGACAACGACACGAATCGCGGCAACCGTCAGCGGCTGGGCCAGGCGATCGACCAACTCGCCCAGGCGAACCAGCAGGAAATCGAGGACATCAACAGGCGGCTCGACGAGCGCTACCGGGGCAGCCTCAGCGAGCTGATCGGCATCGCCGTCATCGGCATCGCGGCCGGCCTCATCCTGTCGTTCCAGGTCACGGCCCGGGCGATCGTCCGGCCGCTGACCGCGCTCACCTCGGTCATGCGCGTGCTCGCGACCGGCGATTTCGATGCCCGTGTGCCGGGCGCCAAGCGGGCGGACGAGCTGGGCGACATGGCGCGCGCCGTCCGGGTGTTCCAGGACAATGGCATCGAAGCCCAGCGTGTGACGGCGCTCAGGGCCGAGGAGCAGGCGGCGCGCGAAAAGCGGGTCGCCGCCCTCGAGGCGCTTACCGCCTCGTTCGAGGGCCGGATCGAACAGATCGTGAGCGCCGTCTCGGCCGCCTCGACCGAGCTCACCGGCACGTCCCGGACCATGGCGTCGGTTGCCGAGCGCACGAGCGGCCAGGCGCTCGCGACGGCCTCGGCGTCGGAGCAGGCATCGGCCAATGTCCAGACCGTTGCGGGGGCGAGCGAGGAGCTGGCGTCCTCCACCTCGTCGATCGGCCAGCAGGTGACGCGCGCGACCGAGACCGTCGACACGGCACTGAGGCAGGCCTCGGCCGCCGACGCGAACGTGCAGGAACTGGCCGACGCGGCAAAGAAGATCGGCGAGGTCGTCTCGCTCATCAACAACATCGCCCAGCAGACCAATCTTCTGGCCCTGAATGCGACGATCGAGGCGGCACGGGCCGGCGACGCGGGCAAGGGCTTCGCCGTGGTGGCGGGCGAGGTCAAGGCGCTGGCACAGCAGACGGCGGCCGCGACCGGCGAGATCCACGGCCAGGTCGAAGGCATGCAGAGTGCCACGGGCAAGATGGTCGAGACGATCCGCGCCATCACCGGCACGATCGGCGCCATCACGGAAGTGACGACCATGGTCGCCTCCGCGGTCGAGGAGCAGGGGGCCGCGACCCAGGAGATCGCGCGCAACGTGCAGCAGGCCGCTCTCGGGACCCAGGATGCCGCCGCCAACGCGGTGGCCGTCAAGGACGCCGCCAGCGAGACCGGCGTTGCGGCACAGCAGGTGCTGTCGGCGGCCGGCTCGCTCGGCCAGGAGGCGGGGGCGCTGCGCCGCGAGGTCGACCAGTTCCTGGCCGGCGTCCGCGCAGCTTGACGTTCGGCGCCCGACCTCGGCGCGGGGCTAGAACGCCATCCTGAGCTTGGCCTCGGCCCGGTTGTCGGAGCCGTCGCCGCGGGCAAGTGCCGTGTCGAAGCCGAGCGTCGCGGTGAAGCTCGGGTCGATCGGGAAGTCCACGCCGCCGGCGAGGCGCAGCCAGTGGCTCTTGGCCGGATCGATTGGCGTCGTGATGGTGAGGGCCGATTCGGTGACGAGGCGCGAGGTGACGTTGCGCGGCCCGTCGGTGAACTGGTTGTCGTAGGTCACGCGCAGGTGCGGCCGGAGCGCCGTTCCGGCGAGTTGGGTGTTGAACGACGCCTCGACGCCGAACTCGCCGATCAGCGAATTGATGCCCTGGCTGTCGATGGTCTGGTTGAGCCCGACGGCACCCGTCTCGGTATAGCCGTCGATATGGATATGGGCGTAGCGGAGTGCTGCGACGGGGCCGAACCGGACGTCGCCGGCGTGGAGGTCATAGCCGCCCTCGAGCGCATAGCCGAGCGTGCGGCCGCCGGCGTTCGCGGTTGCGGTCTGGCTGGCGACGAAGGTGTTGCGGCGGAGCTTGTCCCAGTCGTTGCCGATATAGTCGAGCATGGCGCCAACGTGGAAATCGTCGGTGAAGTAGGTCGCGTAGAGGGCGCCCTGATACGAGCGCTGCCGGGCTTCGCCCATGCTTTCATGCAGGTCGCCGGTGATCGTGCCGAAGCCGAACACCGCGCCCAGCGCCAGGTTGGGCGTCAGCTTGTAGTCGACGCCGGCGGTGATGTCGGTCTGGTCGTAGGAGAAGCCAACGGCGCCATAGCGATCGTCGCGCGAGCCCCAGCCGTAGCTGCCCGACAGGAAGGCGCCGAACGGCTTTGCCGGGTCGCCCGCGACCGTGGCGCCATCGCCGCCGCCGGTCGAGACCGAGAGGCCGGTGGCGCCGTTGCGCAGCGCCTCGAACCGCTCCGACACGTGATCAGAGAAGGACTGCGCCGCGATGATCGCCATCTCGCCCTCGGCGCCGACCACGGTCGGGCCGTTGAGCGAAGTCGCGAAATATTGCGCGAGGATCTGGTGCACCTGCTCCGTCGGATGCTCCTCGTCCCAGAACAGGTAGGGCTGCTTCTGCGCGACGCAGGCGGCGTTCTGCACGCATTCGGCCGTGACGTTGGTGAGACCATATTTGGCCGGATTGGCAACCGCGTCGTCGACCAGCGACTTCACGTCGGCGACCACGATATTGACGTGCAGTTGCGCCGACAGGGCCGCCATGGCCTGGGTCAGCGCCGCGTCATGGACCGAGCCGGCATAGGCACCGACCGACGCGCTCAAGGCGGAGCCGTTCAGCAGCGGCGTCTCGCCCAGGTTCGGCAGGTTCGGCACCAGGAAATTGCGGGCGCCGGTCCGGGCGAGCGCCGTGACCTCCGCGCTGATGTTGCCGACCGCCGCCGCGGCTGTCTGGTTCACCACCGCCTGGATGAGGGCCGGCGGCACGGCCGGCGAGATGGCACCGGACAGGCCCAGATAGTCGTTGGCCCCGGTCCACAGCACGAACAGGTCGCGGCTGCTGGCGGTTTGGCCGGTCGCCAGATAGCGGTTGATCTCGTCCATCGTGCCCGAGCTCGGGAAATTGCCGAGATTGCTCGTCCCCGACAGCGCGCCGCCGATCGCGTTGTCGCTGAAGTTGGCAACGGGGACGTTGAGGAGGCCGGGCAGATATTCGGCATAGACCGGGCCGTTGGAGAAACGGCCGGGATAATAGGGCGGCGAGGGGCGGGCGGTGATGCCGTAGAGCTTCGGAATATTGCCGTTGTCGGACAGGCTGTCGCCGAAGACGGTGATGCTGGAGAATTGCTGGGCGAGCGCCGTGCTGGATAGAAAAAGAGTCGCGATAGCCGTCGACGTCAGAAAGCGCATGCCGAACCCCGCCTCGAGGAAACAACCGAGTACGCTTCTATCATCCGCTAGATTCGCCCAACAATCCGAGATTGTGCGACTGCGAAAAATCGCCCGACCGCCTGTGGCGGGCCCGCCACAGGGCGCCGGCACGGCTGCCCACGTCGAGGACGACCGGTCGACAAGCGGCTAATGCCGGGCGGCGAGCAAGCGTTCCACGGCCTCGAGAAAAGCGTCCGCCGTGAGCGGTTTCGGCAGCGTCGCATTCGCCCCCATGAGTGCCGCGGCATCGAGGTGACTGCCGTAGCGCCCGACGGTGCTGCTGCCGGAGATCGCGAGAATGGGCACCGTGGCACTCGCACGGCGGATCGCGCTGATCGTCGCGATGCCTTCCTGTTCCGGCATGACGATGTCGCACACGATCAAGTCGACCTGCTCGCCGTCGAACGCCGTCAGGCCCGCCTGACCGTCGCGGGCGGTGACGACGGAATGACCGCCGGCTTCCAGAATGCCCGACAAGAGGGCCCGGATGGCCGGGTCGTCATCGATGATCAAAATGCGCGCCATTTCCGACCTCCATCAGGGGTCGGCGCCACCCGCTACGAGTGCAGATGGGAAGCCGCTCCATCTGAGGCTGAGGCAATGGGCCGGGCGAGTCAATGGATCGCTCTGTGAAATCCGTCGCGCCGAGGGGTCAGGGCGTGCCGGTGACCCCGAGATAACGGCTCAAGTGGATGCCGAGCTCGTTCGGCTGCCAGCCGGTCACGCGGGCTGCGACCAGGCTGCTCTCGCTCTCGAAGCCATAGGGCAGGATCGCGCAATCGTCGAGCAGGACCCGCTCGGCAGCCGCAAGCCGGGCGAGGCGCGACGCCGGTTCGAGAAGGGCCGCCGCCTCGTCGAGCAGGCGGTCGTAGGCGGCGTTGCGATAGCCCACGACGTTGGCGTTGCCGGCGCCGGTACGCCAGGCGGCAAGGAAATTCCACGGGTCGGGAAAATCGGCGCTCCAGCTCGACAGCGCCACGTCGTAGTCGTGATCGACGAGGCGGCCGGTGACGACCTGGTATTCATTGACGTCGAGCGAGACCTTGAGACCGGGGAGTGCCGCCTGCCAGAGCGTGGCAATCGCCTTGCCCTCGAGCAGGTAGTTCGCGACGTCGTCGGTCATGAGCCGCAGGGCCAGCGGATGGTCGGGGCCGTAGCCGGCCTCGGCCCAGAGCCGGCGCGCCTCGGCCAGCCGGTCAGCCATCGGGCGGTCGGCGAAATCCTCGCGCGCCGGCCGGTAGCCGGGCATGCCGTCGGGCACGATGCTGAAGCCGCCGACGCCGCCGTCCTTCACCACCTTGGTTTCGACCGCGACCTGGTCGAGCGCCAGCGCCAATGCCCGGCGGAGCTTCGGGTCCTGCCCGAGCGGTGCGCGCGTCATGTTGATGTCGACGTAGTGCGCGATCAGCAGCCGCTGCTCCCGAAGCGAGGCGGCGAGATCGCGGCGCGCCTCGGGCAGGAGACGCGCCGGCACGGTGGCGAGATCGATCTCGCCGGTGCGGAACGCCTTGAATGCGGCCTCGTCGGCCATGACGACCCAGCGCACCTGATCGAGCTTGACCGAGGCCGCGTCGTGGAAATGCGGGTTGCGGGCGAACACCAGGCGGGCTTGCGGCACCGCCTCCACGAGCGTGAACGGGCCGTTGCCGACGAGATGGCCGGGCCGGGTCCAATCGGCACCCCAGCGCTCGATCGCGGCGCGCGGGACCGGAAAGGCCATGGAATAGGCGAGGATCGCCGGCAGGAACTGTGCCGGCCGTTCGAGCCGGATCCGCACGGTCGCCGGGTCGGGCGCATCGACGCCCAATGCCGCCGGATCGGTCGTCTTGCCGGTCGCCCAAGCCTCGGCACCCAGGATCGGATAGAGAATCTCGTTGTAGGGCGCGCCGGTCTTGGGGGTGAGCCCACGCCGGAACGCATAGACGAAATCCTCGGCCGTAAGCGCGCTGCCGTCGGACCAGACGAGGCCCGGCCGCAAATGGAAGAGATAGGTCTTGCCGTCGGCCGAAACGTCCCAGCTTGCCGCGGCGCCGGGGCGGATTGAGCCGTCCGGACCATAGGCGGTCAGGCCTTCGAACAGATCGGCGGCCACCACCGTCTCATATTGGTTGCCGATCAGATGCGGGTCGAGCGACGTCACTTCGGCGCCGACCGCGCGGATGAGCACGCTCTCGGCCCAGGCCGGATGTGCGGCCCCCGGATACGAGGCCAGCAGTGCGGCGAACAGCAGAACGAAACGGCGCATGAGGGCCTTCGGGCGGTGGAAGAGCGGTGCGGATGCGGGATCCTAGCGGCTTGCGCGGCACCTTCCTACCGCCGGTCGTCCGGAGCAGCTAGGCTTGAACGTCATACTGGTCATGTCGTCCGACATATTGACCGATTGTGCGGTGCCATGAAACCGTCACACCCGTCCGGAGGCCCGCATCCTGGGGGGATTGCGGCCGTTCCTGTCCGGACGGATCAGGGGAGACCGTTTCGACGTGATCAAGCGCACCAGTCTCATCGGCGCGAGCACCCTCGCGCTCATGTCGCTCCATGGCATCGGCAGCGGCCTTGCCGCCGACGCCTCCGAGACGGTCATCGTGACCGGCACGCGCGAGGCCGACAAGAAGGCGAGCGAGAGCCTGGCGCCGATCGACATCGTGAGCGGCGAGCAGCTGACGGCAACCGGCCAGACGGATCTGCGTGACGTGCTTTCCCGCCTGCTGCCGTCGTTCAGCCGCCAGGCCGCGGCCTATGATACCGGTGCCTTGACCGACGCGATCCAGCTCCGGGGCCTGAGCCCGGATCAGGTGCTGGTTCTGGTCAACGGCAAGCGCCGGCACACGACGGCCAACATCAATGCCGACGTCGGGCCGCTCCAGGGCTCGGCCCCGGTCGATCTCGACCTGATCCCGATCAGCGCCATCGATCATATCGAGGTGCTGCGCGATGGCGCTGCCGCGCAATACGGCTCCGACGCGATCGCCGGCGTCGTCAACATCATCCTGAAATCGGGCGCCGAGGGCGGTTCGGCCAGCACCACGACCGGCGCCTACTACAAGGGCGACGGCTTCACCCAGGGCCTCTCCGGCGATGTCGGCACGGCGCTCGGCCCCAACGGCTTCCTGCATCTCAGCGGTGAATTCCACTACCATAATTTCAGCAACCGCAGCGGCCCCGACCCGCAGAACGGCAATATCGTCGACACCCGTGTGCTGGGCGATCCCGAGAGCACGCGCGAGGCCTTGGCCTTCAACGCCGGCGAGAAGCTCGGCAACGGCGTCGAGCTCTATCTGTTCGGCACCTACGCGCACCGGAATGCCGAGAGCTGGGAGAATTTCCGCAATCCGAACCCGGATGCCGGCAATGCCGACGCCCAGGCGCTGGCGCCGCTCTATCCGAACGGCTTCGCGCCGGCCGAGACGATCGACGAGAACGATTTCTCGCTGACGGCCGGTGCCCGTGGCAATGATTTCTTCGGCTGGCGCTGGGACGTGAGCTCGACCTATGGCGGCGATTCCGACCGGATCGGGCTCGTGAGCTCGGCCAATTCGAGCCTCTATGTCGACACCGGTGCCACGCCGACGTCGTTCCACGTCGGCGACTACCAGACCACGCAATGGACCAACAATCTCGATGTCAGCCGGCCGTTCGCGACCGGCCTGCTGCCGGCGCCGCTCAATGTGGCGCTCGGGCTCGAGCATCGGCGCGAGAGCTATAGCCTCGGCGCCGGCGATCCAGCGTCCTACTACACGAGCACGGATCCGGCGACGTCCGGCACCTACGGCAGCGGCGCCCAGGGCCTGCCCGGCAACCTGCCGGCGGTCGCCGGCGGGCACTCCCGCAACAGCGTCGGCACCTATGTCGATCTCTCGACCAACCTGACGTCGGCCTGGCAGGTCGATCTCGCCGGCCGCTACGAGCATTACAGCGATTTCGGCAGCACGGCGGACGGCAAGCTCTCGACGCGCTACGATTTCAGCCCGCGCTTCGGCGTGCGCGCCACGGTCTCGAACGGCTTCCGCGCGCCATCGCTGGCAGAGGAATATTTCTCGGCCGTCAACGTCGGCCCGGGCTATGCCTCGGTCCAGCTGCCGGTGACCTCGCCGGCGGCGCTCGCGCTCGGCTCGACGGCGCTGAAGCCGGAGAAATCGACGAACTACAGCGTCGGCATCGTGGCGGAGCCGGTCTCGCACCTGCACACCACGGTCGATGCGTATCAGATCAAGATCAAGGACCGCATCGTCGACAGCGCGCTCTATACCGACGACGCGACGGGTTTCGTCAGTGCCGCCCTGCTCAAGAACGGCGAGGTCATCCCGGCCGGGACCACGACCTCGGCGCAGTACTACACCAACGGCGCCGACACGCTGACGCGCGGCCTCGACATCAAGGCCGACTACACGACCGACTTCGGCCGATGGGGCCAGGTGCGCTGGGACGGCGCGCTCAATCTCAACTACACGGCCGTGCGCAACATCCGGCTGAATTCGCTCGGCACGCCGAACCTGAATGTGGCCGGCATCTCGTACCTGTCGACGGCGACGCCCCGGAACAAGATCATCATCGGCGGCACCTGGTACCTGGACGACTGGAGCCTGGCGCTGCACGAGACGCGCTATGGCCATGTCGCCCAGTACGACCTCGACCAGGTGACCTTCAGCAACTATTTCCTGAACGTGGTCAAGGCGGCCTACATCACCGATATGGAGGTCGGCTACGACATCTCGAGCCGCCTGCATCTGGCCGTCGGCGCCGACAACCTGTTCAACCGCTATCCGAACAAAACCAATCCGGCGACCTTCGCGCCGTCCGGCTGGAACACCTACGACACGACCTCGCCGTTCGGCTTCAACGGCGGCTTTTACTACACGCGCCTCAGCTACGCGTTCTGAGGCGCGGCACCCGCCGCGGGGCTGCTTCCGCGGCGGGCACGCGAGCCGGCTATTGGGCGTGGGCTGCCTGCCATTGCTTCATGAAGGCAATCTCTTCCTGCTGAGCCGCGATGATGTTCTTCGCGAGCTTGCGCAACGCCGGGTCCTTGCCGCTCTTGAGCTCGATCTCGGCCATGTCGACCGCACCCGCATGATGGGGGATCATGCCGGCGACGAAGTCGCGGTCCGTATCGCCGGTCAGTGGTACGTCCATGTCCTTCATCATCTTGGCATCAGCGGCCTTGAAGGCTTCCGAGGAGCCGCTGGGGACAGCGGTCGAGGGCATGTTCATGCCCGCCATATTCTGGTGGGCCATGTTTTGTTGGGCTATGGCCGGGAGCGGCAGGGCCAGGAGCATGAGCAGGACGAGGGAACGAGATAAGCGGGAGGTCATGGGTCTTCCTTCAGACGGGACAACGAACCCCTGAAGGCTGAAGCTTCCAATGGTGTCAGGGTCAAGCGCGGCCGATCATGCCGTGACCCTCGCCTGGGCGGACGCCGCCGCGGCGAAGTACGAGATTGTGATATAACTCGATAAAGCCCCGTGTCACATTGGGATAAGGAAAATACAACAGTTTCAATGGCCGGGCGCGCCACTGCCTTGAAATGGCCGCCTCGGACCGGGCGCTTCGAGAAGAGGGGACGACGCATGACGATGCTCAGCCGCCGCCAGATGCTCGGAGGCACGGCGGCCACGGCCGGCCTCATGGCCACCGGGCTGCCTTTTCCGGTCCTCGCCGCGAGCCACACCAGCGTGACGTTCGCGATCACCCGCGACATCCAGGGCCTGCTGGCCCCGCCCTACCGGGTCGGCGCGATCGAGGGCAACATCATGCGGACGGTCTGCCAGGGGCTGATCCGCTTCAAGCCGGGTTCGTTCGATTGGGATCTGTGGGCGGCGAAGACGCTCACGCAGGTCAGCGACACGGCGATCGAGTTCGAGCTCAACCCCGGCCTCCAGTTCCACGGCGGCTACGGCGAGATGACGGCCGACGACGTCAAGTTCTCCTTCGAGCTGTTCCAGAAGAACCGCCCGGACGGCAAGCCGGCCGATTATGCCAAGGATTGGGCGGCGCTCGACCACGTCGAGGTGACCGGCAAATACACCGGCCGCATCGTGCTGAAGACGCCGTCGCCGCAGCTCTGGCTCGTCGTGCTGCCGGACAATTCCGGCCTCATCATCTCCAAGAAGGCGTGGGAGGCCGGCTGCTATCGCTCGGACCAGCAGCCGATCAAGCTCATCGGCACGGGCGCCTATATGCTCGCCGAGTGGGTCCCGAACCAGCGCGTCGTCCTGAAAGCCAATCCCGACTGGAAGGGCGACAAGCCGGGCTTTCCCGAACTGGTGCTGCAGCCGGTGCGCGATCCGAAGACGGCTGAGCTGGCGCTTCGGGCGAACGAACTGCAGTTCACGCTGATCGAGCCCGCCGATGCGGCCGAGGTCCAGAAGCAGCCGGACACGAGCCTGCTCCGACAGGATTCGATCAACTATGTCTGGATCGGCCTCAACGTCGAGAAGCCGCCGTTCGACAATCCCAAGGTCCGCCAGGCGATCCGGCTCGCGATCGACACCGACCAGGTGCTGGCTGGCGCCTACAACGGCACGGTCAAGCCAGCCTATGCGCTCATGGCGCCGGGGCTCTTGGGATATTGGGCCGACGCGCCGAAGCCCAAGCCCGATCCGGCCGCGGCGAAGAAGCTTCTGGCCGAAGCCGGCCATCCGAACGGCTTCAAATGCACGCTCACCCTCATGAGCAAGCCGACCTACCAGGCGATCGGCCAGATCGTCCAGGCGATGCTCGCCGATGTCGGCGTGCAGGTCGACCTGCAGGTGCTCGACGCCGGTGCCTACTATGCCGCCGGTCAGGGTGAGGCTGGCAAGAAGCTCGACATGGCGCTGCAGCGCTTCGGCGGCAAGGCCGACCCGGCGTTCCAGACCCAATGGTTCGTGGCGTCTCAGATCGGCACCTGGAACTGGCAGCGCTGGAACGATCCTGAGTTCGACGAGTTCTCAGCCAAGGCCGCCGCGACCAACGACAAGGCGGAGCGCAACCGGCTCTACATCGAGGCGCAGAAGCGCATGGAGGCGTCGGGCGCCTACATCTGGCTGACGCACGAGGCGAACATCTTCGCTTTCCGCCCGTGGCTCAGGCCCGCGGTGCTGCCGAACGGCGACGACATGCTTTACGACCGTTTCACCGCGATCTGATTTGCTGCGATCCAACTGGGGCTTCGTCGTCGCTTCAATGAACCTTTCGCCGAAACTGCGGTATGTCGCGAGCCGGCTGGTGACCACGATTCTCGTGCTCCTCTGTGCCACGGTCCTGCTGTTCGCGCTGACGCTGCTCATTCCCGGCAACCCGGCCGAGGTGCTGCTGGGCCCGCGCGCGACGCCCGAGGCGGTCCAGGCCTACAGCCATGCCATGGGGCTCGACCGGCCGCTCCTGGAACGGCTTGCGATCTTCCTCGGCAATGTGCTCCGCGGCGACCTCGGCCGCGACATCATCAGCGGCCGGCCGATACTCGACCTGGTGCTCGAGGTCTTTCCCTACACGCTCTCTCTGACGCTGGCCGCGATCGGGCTCGCCGTGCTCCTGGGCGTGCCGCTCGGCTGCTATGCCGCGACACACCCCGGCAGCCTCGCCGACCAGGTGGGCGCGGTGACCAGCGTCGCCTTCATCGCCATGCCGAATTTCGTCGTCGCGGTGTTCCTGGTGCTGATCTTCTCAGTCTGGCTCCATTGGCTGCCGGTGCTGGGCGTCGGCCGCGATGGCGGCTGGGGCGACGCGGCGTTGCGCCTCGTGCTGCCGGCCCTGTCGCTCGCCTTGAGCTGGGTCGGCTATATCGCGCGGCTGCTGCGCGCCTCGCTGCTCGAGGTGATGGGCGAGCCGCATATCCGTACAGCGCGCGCCTATGGCGTCGCCGAGCGGCGGCTCGTCTATCGCAATGCCCTGAAGCTGGCAGCGATCCCAACGGTCGCGATCCTGGGCCTGGGCGTCGGCCGGCTCCTGGGCGGCGCCATCTTCGCCGAGATCGTGTTCGCCCGGCCGGGATTGGGCACGCTCGTCTATGACGCGATCAACCTGCGCAACTATCCGGTCGTGCAGGCGGCGGTGCTGGTCGTGGTCGGCGTGTTCACGCTCACCAACCTTTTGACCGACCTCAGTTATCTCTGGCTCGACCCGCGGCTCGGCCGGCGGCTGGGGCAGGAGCGATGAGCGCCGCGTTCGGTGCCGTCTGGCGCAGCCCGACCGGGCGTATCGGCCTGGCCCTGGTCGTGCTCGTGCTGCTGTTCAGCTTCGGCGGGCCTTTCGTCATCGACCAGCTGCCCAACCGGCTCGACGTGCTGCATCGCTTCGCGGGTCCGTCGCCGGACCATTGGATGGGCACCGACAATCTTGGCCGCGACCTGGCCGCCCGCATGGCGATCGGCGGCCAGATCGCGCTCGGCGTCGCCCTCAGCACCATCGCGCTGTCGCTCGTCGGCGGCACATTGCTCGGCATCGCGGCCGCCTATGCGCCGATCCAGCTCGAACGGGTCATCCTCATCCTGTTCGACGTGCTGAGTGCGTTTCCAAGCCTGATCCTGGCGCTCGCGATCGTGGCGCTGCTGGGTCCCGGGCTCGACAAGGTCATCCTGATCATCGCGGTGACGCTCGTGCCGCATTTCGGCCGGATCGCGCGCGCCCAGACCCTGTCGCTGCGCCAGGCGCCGTTCCTGGATGCGGAGCGGGTGCTGGGCGCCTCGCCCGTGCGGCTCGTCTGCCATCATGTCCTGCCGAACATCCTGGGGCCGCTCGTCGTGCTGGCGAGCATGGACATCCCGGTCGTGATCACGCTCGAGGCCGGTCTCTCCTTCCTCGGCATCGGCGTGCCGCCGCCGCGGGCGAGCTGGGGCGGGCTGCTGCACGACGGCTATACGAGCCTGACCCAGTCGCCGTGGCCGGTTGCCTTCGCCGGCCTGATGCTGACCGGCGCCACGCTGGGATTCACGCTGTTCGGCGAGGCGCTGCGCGACGCGATCGACCCCAAGCTCAGGGTCCAGCCATGAGCGAGCCTTTGGTCGAGATCCGCGATCTTTCGGTCCATTTCCGGACCGACCGGGGCACGGCCGAGGCGCTACGCCATGTCTCGCTCGATCTCGGGCGCGGGCGGGCGATCGGCGTCGTCGGCGAGAGCGGGTCGGGCAAGTCGACGCTCGCGGCGGCGCTGATGCGGCTGCTCGCGGCGAACCTCGCTCGGCTCGACGGCTCGATCCGCTTCGAGGGCCGGGACCTGCTCGCCCTGCCGCTCGCCGAGACCATGGCGTTGCGCGGCACGCGCTTCGCGATGGTGTTCCAAGACCCGATGACGGCGCTCAACCCGGTGTTCACCGTCGGCAGCCAGCTCGTCGAGTTCCAGCGCGCGAGGCGGCCGTTCGCCCCGTCCGCGGAGCTCAGGGAGCGGGCGCTCGCCATGCTGGCCCATGTCGGCATCGCCGATCCGGCGCGCCGCTTCCACGACTATCCCCATGAATTCTCGGGCGGCATGCGCCAGCGCGTGATGATCGCGGCGGCCCTCCTGACCGAGGCCGACCTCTTGATCGCTGACGAGCCGACGACGGCGCTCGACCCGACTATCGAGGCGCAGATCGTGGCGCTGATGCGCCACGTGCATGCCGAGACCGGCAACACGCTCATGCTGATCTCGCACGACCTGGGCCTGATCTCGCAGCTGTGCGACGACGTGGTCGTGCTCTACGCCGGCACGGTCGTCGAGACCGGGCCGATGGCCGAGGTATTCCGTCGGCCGTTGCATCCCTACACGCGGGCGCTCGTCGCCTGCGAGATCGGCGATGACAAGCAGCATGGCGATCTGCTCGCCTCGATCCCGGGCGAGACGCCGGATCTCTCCCGCGTGCCAGCCGGCTGCATCTTCGCCGACCGCTGCCCCGACGCGGTGGCGGCGTGTCGCGACCGGGTTCCGGACTTGCGCGCGTTCGGGCCGGAGCGGAGGGCGGCATGCAGCCGGCTCTGATCGCGCTCGAGGACGCGACCGTCACCTATGGCGGCATCCGCGCGGTCGACGGCATTTCGCTCGAGATCCGGCCGGGCGAGACGCTGGGCCTGATCGGCGAGAGCGGCTCGGGCAAGTCGTCGCTCGCCCGCCTGCTGGTCGGTCTGGTCCGGCCGAGCGCCGGCCGGGTGCTGTTCGACGGCGGCGACCTCGCCCGCCAGGATCGCGCGCAGCGGCAGCGTTTCCGCCGTGACGTGCAGATGATCTTCCAGGACCCGGTTGCCTCGCTCTCGCCGCGCCTCACCATCCGGCGCCTGCTCGCCGAGCCGCTGGCGATCCATGGCATCGATGAGGCCAAGGCCTGGCCCGGCGTGCTCGACCTGCTGCGCCGGGTCGGGCTCAACGAGACCCTGCTCGGCAAATATCCGCATCAGGTGAGCGGCGGCCAGGCGCGCCGCGTCGGCATCGCCCGCGCGCTCATCCTGCGCCCGCGCCTGGTCGTGGCCGACGAGCCGACCGCCGGCCTCGACGTCTCGGTCCAGGGCGAGCTCGTCAACCTCATGAGCGAGCTGCAGCGCGACTATGGGCTGACCTATCTGCTGGTGTCGCACAATCTCAAGGTCGTGCGCGTCATGGCCGACCGGTTCGCGGTCATGTATCTGGGCCAGTTCGTCGAGACCGGGCCGGCGGCCGAGATCTTCCGGCGGCCGGCCCATCCCTATACCCGGGCGCTCATCGACGCGACCCCGCGCCTCGACCCGGACCGGACCCATCCGCCGGCCGTGCTCTACGGCGAGATCCCGAGCCCGTCCCACCTGCCGCCCGGCTGCCGCTTCCAGGGCCGCTGCCCCCATGCCGACGACCATTGCCGCACGGTCGAGCCGCCGCCGACCACACTCGCCGACGGACGGATGGTGCGGTGCCATAAGCCGTTGATCTAGCGGTGTCCCCACCTCTCTTCCGTCATCCCTGCGCAGGCGGGATGACGGGAAAAATAAATCGGACAGCCGTGGGGCATGCCCGGCCGGGACGTGAGAGAGGCGACCTGGATCGAACCGCCCTCAGCGGGGCGCGACGCGGTTCTGGTAGACGCGCAGGTGGGTCGTCGCGGCGTGAACGAGCGGCGTCGCGAGGCCGGCGCGCTGGCCGCGGGCCAAAAGGTCGCCCAGGATCTGCTCGACCTCGACCGCCCGGCCGGCTTCGAGGTCGCGATACATGGACGAGGTCAGCGGCGAGCCGTGCTGGGTCACGAGCGGCCGCGTTGCCTTAAGGAAACCGTCGCTCGGCGGCACGCCCACGGCGCGTACGATCGCCGTGACCTCGTCGAGGAAGGCGAGCGCGAAATCGGCGCCGCCGGGCACCGCCTCGATCGCGCCGATATTGCCGCGCATCAGGCAGGTGACGCCGCCGATGGTCGCGAGCAAGATCCATTTCTCCCACATCTCGCGCGCGATCGCGGACGACAGCCGGGCATCGAAGCCGGCACCCTGCATGATGCGGTCAAGGGCCGCGACGCGGGCCGTGGGCGCCCCGTCCATCTCGCCATAGGCAAGCTCGTGGAGCGGGGTCAGCTGGACGATGCGGCCGGCATCGTCGAGGTGGGTTGCGACCTTGCAGACGCAGCCGACGAGCGCCCGCGGTCCGAAGCGCGCCTCGAGCGTCTCGACGTGCTTCATGCCGTTCAGCACGGGCAGGATCATCGTCTCGGGCCCGATCGCGGGGGCGAGGTCGTCGAGTGCTGCGTCGAGGCCGAAGCCCTTCACGGTCAGCAGCACGACGTCGTAGGGCTTGTCGATCTGGCCGGCGGTCACGAGCGACGGCGCCAGCGTGAAGTTGCCGTGCGGGCTCACGATCTCGAGACCGGCCTCCCGCAGGCGCTCAGCCCGCGTCGGCCGCACCAGGAAGGTCACGTCGCGCCCGGTTAGGGCCAGCCGCCCGCCGAAATAGCCACCGGTCGAGCCGGCGCCGACGATCAGAATCCGCATCGTCCTCTCCTTCCGTCCATGCCGTCGCCTCATGCGTTCGCGGCGACGACAAATCATTATTTGCATATGCCGCTATTGTGATTATGGGTATGTGCTAATATCCGTCAAGCGACGCGAGGAGGATGGGTGACGGCGATGAACCGGGCCGACGGCGGGCAGTGCAATTTTACGGCCCTGCGCAAAGCAACGCGGCGGGTGTCGCAGCTTTATGACGCGGCCCTGGCGCCGAGCGGGCTGCGCTCGACCCAGCGGGCGATCCTGATCCATATCGCGCGCGCTGGCACGCCGACGATGGGCGAACTCGCGGCCTTGCTCGTGCTGGACCGCTCGGCGCTCGCCCATAACCTGAAGCCGCTCGAGCGGGATGGGTTGGTCGCGGTCACGGTCGATCCCGGGGACCGGCGCAGCCGATTGGTCGCCCTGACCTCGCTCGGAACGGCAAAGCTCGACGCAACGACGGCGCTCTGGCACGACGCGCAGGAGCGGTTCGAGGCCGTGTTCGGCCGCGAACAGGCTGAGGCGCTGCGCGCGACCTTGGCTTTCATCGCCGACGACGGTTTCGAGCGCGCGTTCGCCGCTGCCCGCCCCTTCTGATCCCGGGCCGTCCTGACGGCCGCGCGCCGGCCAGTGCCGGCTGCGCCGCCGCGTGGTCTTTGCCGTCCCGTGCGTCTCTCTTCTATGATGGGCGATACGCTCGACGGAGGGATCATGCGTTCCGCTGACCGGATCGGACGAGGGGCGAGGGTCGTGCTGCTGGCGAGCTTGCTCGCCGGCGTGGCCGGATGCGTCGCGCGCCAGGAAGAGCCGGGCGAGACGTCGCTGGCGGTTCCGCTATCCGCCGCGGCAGAGGCGCCGGCGGACCCGGGACGCGCTGCCGCGGCCTCTGCGAGCGACAACAGCGCGCCGGTCGCCGCCGCTCCCACCGTCACGGCCGCTGCAACGGCGCCCGTATCCGGCTCGACCGAGCAGATCACCGTCCTCGGACGCAGCTTCACCGGCCTCTGGAAAGTGAACTCGCCGAAGCGGCTCGCCATGGATGTGGGACTCTTCTCGGGCGTGCACATCCGCTACAGCGGCGAGACCGGCGACCGCGACATCTGCGAGCTGCGCCAGACCGGCACCGCGCTCGACGCCCGCTGCCTGCGTCTCGACCGCACGGCGGCCGGCAGCATCGACGGCAACCAGATCGTCCTACGCTCCTGGGTCGGGCCGGCGACCCTGATCCTGAAAGCATCCGCGCCGACAAGCAGCGCGCTTACCGGGACGATCAGCGGCGGCGCGCTCGGCACCCAGCTGACCGGCGGCGTGCCGATCCACGCAACGAAATTGACCGTTCAAGGTTCGGGGCAGGGCTCGGGGCCCGAACGGCCGAGTGCCCCGCTGCTGCGCGCCGTGCTGGCCGATATCGCCCAGGGCCATCTCACCGCCGATCGCTATGCGCCCGAGGCGGCGGCCCGCCTACGACGGAACCTGGACGACATGCGGACGGACGTGGCCGAACTCGGCCCGCTCAAGGACGTGACCTATCTCGACCAGCTGCTGCCGCGCCATCCCTTCGACCCGCGGGAACGGCCGCTCGAGGTCTATCGCGTCGACTATGCCGGGGGCACGCGGCTCTGCGGCATCAGCCCAGGCCCGCCGGCTGCAGTGGCGGACGTCGTCTGCCGCTAGCAGATGCTGCTGGCGGCGGCTACAGGCTGCCGTGCGGCGCCACCACGATGCAGGCGACATGCTCATGCGCAAGCCGGCTGCAGGCGTCGCTCGCGCCGTCGGCGCTGAGGCCGACCAGCTGGGCGCGATAGACCGCCGGCGCAGACGGCCGGTTGACAGTCGCGACCGACGGCTGGGCGCGGTCGAGCGTGCCGCGGGCGCGGCTGCGGGCATCGGCCGCCGCCGTCTGGGCCTGCGCCGCGGTGCTGAACGCGCCCACCTGCACGGCCCAGCTTCCGCCCGGGGCGAGGGCGGGCGCCGTCGCGGCGGCGAGCACGACCCGCGCCTGTTGCGGCTGCGGCTTTGGCGGCGGGGCCGGTGGGGCATAGGCCGCGAGCGGCGAGGATTCGATCGGCGCTCGCGTCGCCTTGGCCTGGAGTTCGCGATAGAGGTCACCCGACGGCGCATCCGGCGGTGGCACCTGATAGCTCGCCATCTGTACGGCCCCCGTTGCGGGCGCAGGCGCCGCGGGCACCGGTTGCGGAGATGACGCGGGCAGGGTGCCCGCGAGCGAGCGAGCGTTGAGCGAATCCGACGAGGTCTCGGCCATCGCGTAATGGGCGAGCGGGCCGCTCGGCGCCGCATCGTCGCCGAGGCGTGGTGCCACCGAGGTCAGGTAGCCGACGGTCTCAGCCGGCAGGGGGGTGGCGCCGTAGAGGTAGGATTCGAGCCGGCCCGGCCCGGCGTTGTAGGCGGCGAGGAAGCCCGGCGATCCGTAGCGCGCATACATTTCACGGATATAGGCGGTGCCGGCCAGGATATTGTCGTGCGGTGCGTAGGGATCCGGGCCCAGGCCGTAGCGGTCGCGCATCTCCGCATAGGTCACGGGCATAAGCTGCATCAGCCCCATGGCGCCGACGGACGAGGTCGTGAGGCCGCCGTTGATATATTCGCGGCCGCCCGATTCCTGGCGCATGACCTCGCGGATCCATTTCTCCGGTACGGAGAAACGGGTCGAGGCTTCGTGGATGTACGGTCCCCACGGGTCGTTCGGCGGCCCGGGCGGCGCGTAATTGGCGGCAGCACTTTGCGGTGCCGCCACCGATACCGGTGCCGTGCTGGCACCCGGCGGCGATCCCGCGCAGGCCGCGAGGCCCGACAAGAGCACGACGCCGACTGCGGCCCGGCGCACTTCGACCATGCCGCGCATCGGCACGCGGCACATGGTTCCCCTGAACATCATGCGCGTCATCGCCAGATGTCCCCCCAACTGGCTTCGAAGCGCCACGTTAACCATGAAGCGCCGCAAAGAGCAATATTCGTGTAGAGTCGGGGGTTTGGATACCGTCCTTCGAGCGGTATCCAAACATCATCCCCGATGTGGAGAAAGCGCCGTCAGCCGCGCGCCCTCAGTTGCGTGGGGGACGGCGGCCGTGGCGGAACTCGCCGCCGGGCTCGCCGGGCGGCTCGTTCCGATAGCGCTGCATCTGCGGCATGGCGGCGCGGTCGGCGATTGCGTCCTTGCGCTCGAGCGCGATCGTCGTGCGGGCAGCGACGCGCATGAGGTCGGACGCCGCCTGGCGCAACGCCTTGCGCGTCGCCGCGGTCTCCTCGCCGAGCACCTGCTCGAACGCGCTCTGGAACGTGGCGATCGCGGCGTCCGCCTGGGCGCGCAACTCCGCGTCCAGGTTGGCGTTGAGCGCCGTCTTCGGCTCCTGCTCGGCAAAGGGCCGGGGCGGCATCGGCTGCCGCGGCTGGCGCGGCGGCGGCTCGACCGCACGGTTCTCATAGGTGAAGCGGAACGGTGTTGCCGGCTGCGCCTGGGGGGCCGCGGTCGCCGGCGCGGCCGGGGCCTGGGCTGGCGTTGCTGGAGCCGGTGTCGCCGGCGCCACCGGAGCCGGTGCCGCCTGGACAGGTGCAGGCGTCGGAGCAGGCGTGGGGGCGGGCGCTGGGGCCGGTCGCGGCGGCGCTGCCGACGCCAGGGTCAGGCGCGACGGTTCCCGCCGCGGCGGCACAGTCGCGGCCGGTGCAGTCTCCGCTGCGGCCGGCGCCGGTGCCACTGCAGGCCGGGCCGCGGGTGCCTCGGCAGGCCGGGCTTTGACCACCGGTGCAGCGGGCTGCGGCGCTGCCGGGGCAGGGGGTTCCTGGGCAGGCGCTTCTTGTGTGGGGCTGGGCGCTTGCCCCGCCTTGGCTTCGGCGACCTTCTTCAAGATGCCGTAGATCGTGGCCGGGCTGGTTTCGTAGGTGCGGGCGATATAGGCGACGGATTCGCCATTGTCGCGACGCGCCGCGATGGCGTCCCATTCCGCTGGCGGGATTTTCGAGCTCATGGTCAGGCAGTTCTTCGGAAAATGCGGAAGGCGCCATCCCGTGCGGACGCGCCGGACTCTGTATCTAGGTTCTTAAACCATTGTCGCGCAGATTGCGCCTGGATAATCGGGGGCCCGATACGCATTTTCCGCGATGCGGCGGGCTGGGGGTATCAGGCGACGATCGTGACGCCCTTCCAGAAGGCGACGCGGTCCTTGATCTGCGCCGCCGCCGGCTTCGGGGCCGGATAGTACCAGGCCGCATTCTCGTTGGTCCGGCCGTCGATCGTGAGGTTCAGGTAATGTGCCGTGCCCTTCCAGGGGCAGACGGTGGTGAGTTCGCTGTCGGTCGTCAGATCGTGCCGCAGCGAACCGGCGGGAAAATAGGCGTTGCCCTCGACCTGCACGATATCGTCGCTCTCAGCCAGGACCGCACCATTCCAGATCGCCTTCATGCCGCCTCTCCTCTGCGCCTCATCCAGATTGGATCCGGCGGCCGGCGGGACAAGCCCGCCGACCGGACAAGACCGAGTTAGGCGGCCGGTCGATCAGATCGTCGGGTTGCCGCCGCCGTCGACGCGAATGTTGGCGCCGTTGATGAAGCTCGCGAGCGGCGAGACGAGGAAGGCGACCGCGTAGGCAATGTCGCCCGGGCGGCCCATGCGCGCGGACGGGTTGGGCACGATGTGGGTCGCGACGTTGCGCTCGATCACGTCCCAGTCGTCGCCCCAATTGTGCTGCTTCGCCCATCCCTGCATCCAGGGCTCGGTCGCGGGCGTGCGGATCAGGCCCGGGCTCACCGAATTGACCGTGATGCCGGTGCCGGCCAACTCTTTGGCGAGGCTGACCGTCTGATTGACGTTGGCCGCCTTCGTCGCCGTGTAATGCGGATTGGCGTTGCGCGGCGCGTCGGCCACGATCGAGCCGAGGTTGACGACGCGGCCCCAGCCGCGCTCGCGCATCGCCGGCACGAACGCCTGCACCATGCGCACGACGCTGCCGACATTCTGCTCGTAGAGATCGCGCCAGAGCTCGGGCGACCCATCGAACCAGCCGGCGAGCGGGGCCGCCCCCGCATTGTTGATCAGGATGTCGACGCCGCCGAAAGCCGCGAGCGCCGCGTGCACTACCTGCTCCGCCTCGCCGGGCCGGCTGACGTCGCCGACGGCGCCGGCCGCAATATGCCCGACCTCCTTGATCTCGCCCACGACACGCTCGACCTCGGCCGCGCGGCGACCCTGCACCACCACCAGGGCGCCCTCGGCCGCCAACAGCTTCGCGATCGCCTCGCCGATGCCGCTCGACGAGCCGGTGACGAGGGCGCGCTTGCCGGACAATTGCAGATCCATGTGAAACCTCCTGGCCTAAAACTTTCATAATGAAAGTAAGTGGCCGAAGCACCCTGTCAAGCAGACGAGCGGTACCACGAGGACGGTTTCAGATGATCGCGTGGTCGATCAGGTAGCGGATGATGCTGTCCGCCGCCTCGCGCGCGGTCATGATGGAGGTGTTGACCCGGATGTCGGGCGCCTCCGGCGGTTCGTACGGGCTGTCGATGCCGGTGAAATGGGCGAGCTCGCCGCGCCGCGCCTTCTTGTAGAGGCCCTTCACGTCGCGCGCCTCGGCGATCTCGAGCGGCGTGTCGACGAAGATCTCGATGAATTCGCCCGGCTCGACGCGCTCGCGCGCCATCTGCCGCTCGGCGCGGAACGGCGAGATGAACGAGACCATGACGATGAGGCCCGCCTCGACCATCAGCTTGCCGACCTCGGCGACCCGGCGGATGTTCTCGACCCGGTCGGCGTCCGTGAAGCCCAGGTCCTTGTTCAAGCCGTGGCGCACATTGTCGCCGTCGAGCAGCGCCGTGTGCCGGCCGCGAGCGTAGAGATCCTGCTCGACCAGGTTGGCGATGGTCGACTTGCCGGCGCCGGAAAGGCCCGTGAACCATAGGATGCAGGGCTTCTGGCCCTTGAGCCGGGCCTGCGCCGTCTTGTCGATGTCGACCGGCTGCCAATGGACGTTCTGCGCGCGGCGGAGCCCGAAATGCAGCAGGCCCGCGCCGACCGTCTCGTTGGTCATCCGGTCGATCAGGATGAAACCGCCCAGCTCGCGGTTGTCGTCGTAGGCGTCGAAGGCGATCGGCCGGTCGAGCCCGATGTTGCAGATGCCGATCTCGTTCAAGGCCAGCGACTTCGCTGCCAGGTGTTCGAGCGTGTTGACGTTCACCTTGTACTTGGCCGAGGTGATCGTGCATTGCGCGGTGCTGGTGCCGAGCTTCAAGAGATAGGAACGGCCGGGCAGCATCGGCTCCTCGGCCATCCAGACGAGCGTCACCTCGAACTGATCGGCCGCCTCGGGCGGACGGGCGGCGTCGGCCAGCACGTCGCCGCGGCTGATGTCGATCTCGTCCGTGAGCGTGAGCGTCACCGACTGGCCTTCGACCGCCTCGTCGAGGTCGCCGTCGGCGGTCACGATGCGGGCGACCCGGCTCACGCGGCCGGACGGCACGACGCGGACCGGATCACCCGGCCGGATGCGGCCGGAGGCGACGAGGCCGCTGAAACCGCGGAAATCGAGGTTCGGGCGGTTGACCCATTGCACCGGCAGGCGGAACGGCCGGTCCGCCTTCGCTTCGGGCAGCGCCATCTCGTCGAGATAGGGCATGAGCGCCGGGCCCTGGTACCAGGGCATGCGCGGACTCTGCTCCGTGACATTGTCGCCGGCGAGCGCCGACAGCGGGATCGCGACGACGTCGTCGAGGCCGATCTGCCGGGCGAAGCTGGTGAAGTCGGCTACGATCCGCTCGTGGACCTCTTGCGAGAAATCGACGAGGTCCATCTTGTTGATCGCGAGCACGATCCGGCGGATGCCCAAGAGCGAGACCAGATAGGCATGGCGCCGGGTCTGGGTCAGCACGCCCTTGCGCGCATCGATCAGGATGACGGCGAGATCGGCGGTCGACGCCCCCGTCACCATGTTGCGCGTGTATTGCTCGTGGCCTGGCGTGTCGGCGACGATGAATTTGCGCCGCTCGGTCGCGAAGAAGCGGTAGGCGACGTCGATGGTGATGCCCTGCTCGCGCTCGGCCGCGAGCCCGTCGACGAGCAGCGCGAAATCGAGCGCGCCGCCCTGGGTCCCGACCTTCTTGCTGTCGGCTTCGAGGGCCGCCAGCTGGTCGTCGAACAGCATCTTCGATTCGTAGAGCAGCCGGCCGATCAGCGTCGACTTGCCGTCGTCGACGCTGCCGCAGGTGATGAAGCGCAGAAGATCGCGCTGGGGCGTCTGCGCCGGCGTCGGGCTCTGGGGCAGGGCTTCGGGCGCCATCAGAAATAGCCCTCCTGCTTCTTCTGCTCCATCGACGCGGCGGTGTCCTTGTCGATCATGCGGCCCTGGCGTTCGGAACTGGTCGCGGCCAGCATCTCATCGATGATCTTGTCGAGCGTGTCGGCTTCGCTCTCGATCGCGCCGGTCAGGGGATAGCAGCCGAGCGTGCGGAAGCGGACCCGGCGCAGCTCGGGCTCCTCGCCGGGCTCGAGCGGCATGCGGGCGTCGTCGACCATGATCCAGGTGCCGTCGCGGCGCACGACCGGGCGCTCCTTGGCGAAATAGAGCGGCACGATCGGGATGTTCTGTTCCTGGATATAGAGCCAGATGTCGAGCTCGGTCCAATTGGACAGCGGGAACACACGGAAGCTTTCGCCCTTGTGCTTGCGCGTGTTGTAGAGGTGCCAGAGTTCCGGCCGCTGATGCTTCGGGTCCCAGCGATGTTGGGCCGTGCGGAAGCTGAAGACGCGCTCCTTGGCGCGGCTCTTCTCCTCGTCGCGCCGGGCGCCGCCGAACGCCGCGTCGAAGCGCCCGTGGTCCAGCGCCTGCTTCAGCGCCTCGGTCTTCATGACGTGGGTGTGCCGCTCGGAGCCGTGGGTGAAGGGGCCGACGCCCTGGGCGAGCCCATCCGGATTGATATGGACGCGCAGGTCGAGCCCGTAGCGTTCCGCGATCTGGTCGCGGAACACGATCATTTCACGGAATTTCCATGTGGTATCGACATGCAGCAGCGGGAAGGGCGGCTTGCCCGGATAGAACGCTTTCAGGGCCAGGTGCAGCATAACGGCGCTGTCCTTGCCGATCGAATAGAGCATCACCGGGTTCTCGGCCTCGGCCACGACCTCCCGCATGATGTGGATGCTTTCCGCCTCCAGCCGCTGCAGGTGCGTAAGGCCGGCGGCCGGGAGCGTTTGGGCCGGAAGCGTTTGGACGGTAGCGGACTGCACCCTCTTTCCCTCTTCAGATCGACGGCTCCAACCGTCGGGGCGGGCACCATAAGCGATAAGCCGCCGTCGATCTGTAATTATTTCGCATGGCCGATATCAATATGTAGAACTTCGGTCAGGCGGGCGTCCCCGAGATGTAGTGCTGCAGTTGTTCGATCATGAAGCTCTGCTCGGAAATGATGTCCTTGACCAGGTCGCCGATCGAGATGAGCCCGACCAGCTTGCCGTTGTCGAGCACGGGCAGATGGCGCAGCCGGTTCTTGGTCATGAGCGCCATGCATTCTTCGGTGCTGGCCGACGGCGCCACATACATGACGGGGGAGGACATGACGTCCCCGACCGGCGTCTCGCGCGACGATCGGCCGGCCAGAATGATCTTCCGGGCATAGTCGCGCTCGGAGACGATGCCGCTGATCGTGTCTCCGTCCATGACGAGCAAGGCCCCGATGTTCTTCTCCGCCATCAGCGAGATCGCGTCGAACATCGATGTGCTCGGCGACACGTTGTAGACGGTCATGTCGGATTTCGACTGAAGGATATGGGCCACGTTCGTCATGGAATGCCTCCCCGATCTGTCGTGCCGCCGCGGCGTTGGAACCGGAATGATACCCGATCAAGCCATTTCTGTTGCAGCACTAGTTCACCACTGATGGCGCCGCAAAGCATCAGAAGACTTGGGGCCATCCGGGCCGTCGTCGCAAAAGTTGCAGGATTTTGCCGGCGGTTTTGTCTCTGGCGTTTGTGCCTTATGATCGTGGCGAGGGATGAAGGAGTATGCGATGAGCCGGGCCAGGGCATCTATAACGGTCCACGCTGAGAAGGAGACGGTCGCGGAAATCGACGCGCTTGCCGCCGCTACCGATCGTTCGCGCGACGATATCGTGAACCAGGCGCTTCAGCAGTATCTGGAAACCAATGCCTGGCAGGTCGAACGCATCCGGGAAGGCATTGCGGCTGCGGATGCCGGGCGCGTACGGCCGGCCGATGACGTGTTTGCAAGGATCTCGGCGAAACACGGCTGGTCGCGTTGAGGCGACTGGTCTTCGCGGAGCCGGCCGAACGGGATCTCGATGCTATTGTCGACTATGTCGCCGACGAGGATCCGGCGGCGGCAGAGAAGATCTACCGGGCGATCGTTGCCACATCCCGCCATCTTGCCGGCTTTCCCGACAGCGGCCGTCCGGGGCGCTTACCTGACACCCGCGAGTTTCCGGTCCCCTCCCAGCCCTATCTGATCGTCTATCGGGCGGAGGCGGAGGTCGTCACGATCCTGGCTGTGTTTCACGGTGCGCGCGATCTTGCCCGAGCCCTTGTCGCGCGACGCAAAGAATTGAAAGAATAGTCGGGAAGCCTGAGCCGACTGTTCCGACGAGCAGGCTCGACAAGCAAATTGGAGAAACACGCGTGGCCGACGGCAAGACTGCTTACGACTTCAGCTTCCGGACGCTCCAGGGCGAGCCGTTCGATCTTGTGCGCTTCAGGGGCCGGCCGCTCGTCGTGGTCAATACCGCGTCGAAATGCGGGTTCACGCCGCAATATGCCGGCCTCACCGAAGTCTGGCGGCGGCACAAGGACCAGGGGCTCGTGATCATCGGCGTGCCATCGAACGATTTCGGAGCCCAAGAGCCGGGCGAGGCCGACGAGATTGCCTCGTTCTGCGAGATCAATTACGGCGTCGATTTCCCGATGACGGAAAAGGTCCATGTGCGCGGGCCGGCGGCGCATCCGCTGTTCCGCTGGCTCGCGGCCGAGGGCGGCTTCTTCTCGCGGCCGCGCTGGAACTTCTACAAATACCTGATCGGCCGCGACGGGCGGCTCAAGACCTGGTTCTTGAGCCCGACCAAGCCCGACAGCGGCCGCTTCGACCGGGCCGTGCGCCGGGTGATCGGCCCGGGCGACGCCTGACTCGGCAAGATCAGGCCGTCTTGTCGCCGACCGGTTCGGGGCGGACGTAGCGCAGCGCCGCTACGGCCACCAGCCGCTTTGATCGGCCGGCCTCCCGTCTATGGCGTCCAGAGAACAGCGTGCTGGGCTCCGCTTGCGGTGCTCGCCACGCCTACCACCTCACCGCGGTTGTTGATCCCGAAAGCCTGGCTGAAGCTGCCGCCCGGGAGCGTGCCGAGGTCAGTCATTACCCCATTGTCAAACAAGAAAGCGTGGAGGGCTCCGCTTGCCGTGTCCGCCTCGCCAACCACTTGGCCGCGCTCGTTAATCCCCAGAGCCTGGCTGAAGCTGCCGCCCGGGAGCGTGCCGAGGTCAGTCATTATCCCATTGTCAAAGAAGAAAGCGTGCTGAGAGTTCGCGGTGTCCGATACACCCACCACCTGGCCGCGGTTGTTGATCCCGAAAGCCCGGCTGCTGCTCAAGCTAGCGCCCGAGAGCGTGCCGAGATCGGACATTACTCCATTTTCAAACAGAAAAGCGTGATAGGGTCCGGGCGAGATAATCGCCGATCCCACTATTTGGCCGCGGTCGTTAATCCCAAAAGCTGCGCTAAAGGAAGCACCGGGGAGCGAACCGGGAAGCACGGTCACCACCCCGTCTTCATATAGAAAAGCCGCCGTGAGTGGTCGACCGTGTCTCTCGCCAGTGTAGCCGACGATTTGGCCGCGATTGTTTATGCCGGTAGCAAAAGTGCGAGCATCACCAGGAATGATGTCCGTCATCACCCCGTTTTCAAATAGAAAAGCGTCCTGGATTGTGCTGTGGGTATTCGAACTGCCGACCACTTGGCCTGGCTCGTTGATCCCGAACGCGGCACTGCTGCCACCGAGCGTGCCGAGGTCGGTCATCACCCCCTTTTCAAACAAGAAGGCATGCGAAACTCCGTTCGCGGTGTCCGCTTGGCCCACCACTTGTCCGCGATCGTTGATGCCGGCCGCCTGGCTCGAGGTGCCGCCGAGCGTGCCTAGGTCCTGTATGGCGAAACTTTGGCCGGCGGCAGGATGGAACGCGGAAAGGGCCAACAGGGCGAAAACCGTCAGCGCGCGGCGGGCGTAGTCGCGCCCCCCGCTCAATCGCTCGCGTGCGTAGGGCATCATGAACCCCTTTTCTAGAGCATGACCTATGTCGAGATCGGCATCGTGGGTGTAAGCGCGACGCTTGCCACGTGCCAGCGGGCGTCTGTCCCGTGGAAAACTGCACCGGCTACATTTGGATTCAGGTCTGCGCGTTCAGAGTAACTGTAGCAGTAATCGTTACTAGAAATAATCTCAAATAAATTTGTGGAAACAATCAGAAATTGTCCGATGGTGTACTTATATAATTGGTAGTTACTTCGCGTATATTCAGAGATGTATCGGATATTGTTCACTACCTTGAAGTGCTGTACGTAAGTGTAATTAGTAATTCTGGTTGTTAATGATAATTTTCAGCAATGATCGCGGGAAGTCGCGGATTTCCGCCGGGACCGCCTGTCGGGCGTGGCGCCCGCGGTTGTGCGCGCGAGGCAGGATCGCCGTAACCACCCTGGTCGCGGCCACGCGCGACCTTGCGGTAGCAGGCGGGATCCCCGCGCGGAATCGCCCGGCGTCGCACCAGCTTCCGCCGGTCTATCGACTGAGCTTCTGTGCTTCGAAACCGGCGTCCGGCCTCAGGCCTGCACGCCTTCCACGTACCAGTCCTGCTTCTGGAGTTCCTCGTCCGTCGGTTTGGCGCCGGCCGCAATGCGGGCCTTGCCCTTGTTATCGCTGACCGGTCCGGTGAAGGGATGCAGCGTGCCGGCGACGATGCCGGCCTTGGTCGTGTCCGCCGCCTTGCGCGCCTCATCGGTGACGCCGGGGCCATAGGCCGCGAGCTGGACGATGCCTTCCTTGAGGCCCTCCCAGACGCTCTGCTCCTTCCAGCTGCCGTCCATCGCCGCCTTGGTGCGGGCGATGTAATAGTCGCCCCAGTTGTTGACGATCGCCGACAGCTGGGCATTGGGCCCGAACTGCTTCATGTCGGAATCCTGGCCGAAGGCATGGACGCCGCGCGCTTCGGCGGTCTGCACGATGGCCGAGCTGTCGGTGTGGGTGCATAGGATGTCGGCGCCCTGGTCGATGAGCGACTTCGCGGCATCCGCCTCCTTGCCCGGGTCGAACCAGGAATTGACCCAGATGACCTTGACCTTGATCGCCGGGTTGACCTTGCGGGCGGCGAGCGTGAAGGCGTTGATGCCCATCACGACCTCGGGGATCGGGAACGAGCCGACGTAGCCCACGATGCCCGATTTCGAGACATGGCCGGCGATCGTGCCGCAGACGGCGCGGCCCTCGTAGAAGCGGCCGTTGTATTCGGCGACGTTGGGCGCGGTCTTGTAGCCGGTCGCCTGCTCGAACTTCACCGCCGGGAACTGCTTTGCCACCTTGAGCGCCGAGTTCATGAAGCCGAACGAGGTCGAGAAGATCAGCTGGTTGCCGGCCGAGGCCAGCTGGCGGATGACCCGTTCGGAGTCCGGCCCCTCGGCGACATTCTCGACGAAGCTCGTCTTCACCTGGTCGCCAAGCTTGGCCTCGACCGCCTTCCTCGCCTGGTCGTGCTGGTAGCTCCAGCCGAAATCGCCGACGGGGCCGACATAGAGGAAGCCGACCTGGAACGGCCCGGCGGCGCGTGCCGGCAGGATGCGGGAGGCGAGCGCAGCGCTCCCAAGTGCGGCCGAACCCAGGAGAAAGCGGCGGCGGTCGACGGTGTTCGGCATGGCAGGTCCTTATCGATGGTTCATGATCGATGCTTCATGCGGGCGGCCGGAACGGCTTGCCGAGGCAGGCCGGCGGGCTGAAGCGGCGGCGGAACGGGCCGGAGGAGATCAGGGTCAGGACCAGGATCGTCCCCAGGTACGGCAACATGGAAAGCAATTGCGGCGGGATCGGCAAGAGGCCGCTGCCCTGCAGGTAGAGCTGCAGTACCGTGACGCCGCCGAAGAGATAGGCGCCGCCCGCCGCCCGCCACGGCCGCCAGGCCGCGAACACGACGATGGCGAGCGCAATCCAGCCGCGCCCGGCGGTCATGTTCTCGACCCACATCGGCGTATAGGCGAGCGATAGGTAGGCGCCGCCGAGGCCGGCCATGGCGCCGCCGAACAGGATCGCCAGGAAGCGGATGCGCAATACCGGATAGCCGATCGAATGGGCCGAGAGATCTGCCTCGCCGACCGCGCGGAGCACGAGGCCCGCCCGCGTCGATCTCAGGAACCAGGCGACGGCCGCGACCGCGAAGACGGCGAAATAGACGAGCGCGTCCTGCTCGAACAGCTTGCCGAGGATCGGCAAGGTGCTGAGGCCGGGCAGCATGAGCTTGGGGAGCGCCGGCACCGGCTCGCCGGTAAAGCCGGTGCCGATGAGCGCGCTCAAGCCCGTGCCGAAGATGGTGAGCGCCAGGCCGGTCGCGACCTGGTTGCTCATGAGCGTCAGCACCAGGAAGCCGAAGACCGCGGCCAGGCCCATGCCGGCCAGAATGGCGGCGAGGAGGGCCAAGGCGTGGCTGCCGGTCAGCGCCATCGCGGCGAAGCCCGAAACGGCGCCGGTCAGCATCATGCCTTCGACGCCGAGGTTGAGCACGCCGGCGCGCTCGACGACCAGTTCGCCGATCGCCGCCAGAAGGAGCGGGGTGGCGGCGGTGAGCGTGGTCGCCAGCAGCGAGACGAGCGTGTCGGGGCTCATGCCGCGGCTCCGGCCGGGCGCACGAGCTTGAGGCGATAGCGCACCAGGAAGTCGGAGGCGAGCAGCACGAACAGCAGCAGGCCTTGCACCACGCCGGTCACCGCCTTGGGCAATCCCACCAGCACCTGCGCGTTCTCGCCGCCGATGTAGGAGAGGGCGACGACGAGCGCCGCCGGGATGATGCCCAAGGGATGCAGGCGCCCGAGAAACGCAACGATGATCGCCGTGAAGCCGTAGCCGGGCGTGATCTCCGGGATGATCTGGCCGATCGGCCCCGCGACCTCGATGAGGCCGGCCAAGCCCGCGAGCCCGCCGCTGGCAAGCAGCGTCAGCCAGATCGTCCGGTCCGTGCCGAAGCCGGCATAGCGCGCCGCCGCGGGCGAGGCGCCGACCGTGCGGATGCGGAAGCCTGTAAGCGTCCGGGTCATGACGAACCAGGCGACGAGCGTCAGGCCGAGGGCGATCGCCGTGCCGGTGTGGAGCCGCGTGCCGTCGACGAGGATGCCCAGCGTCTCGTCGTCGTTGAACAGGCGCGACTGCGGGAAGTTCATGCCCTCGGGATCGCGCCAGGGGCCGTAGACCAGCAGGTTCAGGAACAGCGAGGCGACATAAGTCAGCATCAGGCTGGTCAGGATCTCGCTGACCGCGAAGCGCACGCGCAGGAAGGCGGGGATCGCGGCCCAGGCCATGCCGCCTGCGATCCCGGCCAGCATCATGAGCGGCAGAATCCAGGGGCCCGACAGGTCCCAGCAGGCAAGCGCCACGCCGCCGCCGGCGACGGCGCCCATGATGAGCTGCCCCTCGGCACCGATGTTGGAGACGCCGGCACGGAACGCGATCGCGAGGCCGGCCGCGATCATGAGCAGGGGTGCTCCCTTCACGCCCAGCTCGGTCAAGCCATTGAGACTCGTGAGCGGCGAGACGAAGAACGCCATGAAGCTCTGCCCGGCATTATGGCCGAGCGCGGCGAAGAGCGCGGTCGCGATCGCCATGGTGAATGCCAGCGCCAGGAGCGGTGTCGCGGTCCAGAGCAGGCGCGACGGCTCGGCGCGCGGCTCGACAGAGAGCCTCACGATGCCGCCTCCGCACTGACGCCGCCCATCAGCAGGCCCAGATGTTCGATCGACAGGCCCTCGACCGGCAGGGCCGGCGACAGTTCACCGCCGTGCAGCACGGCGATCCGGTCGGCGAGCAGCAACAGCTCGTCCAGGTCCTGCGAGATCACGACGATGGCGCTGCCGGCCTCGGCGAGCGCCACCAGCGCTTGATGGATCGCGGCCGCGGCATTCGCATCGACGCCCCAGGTCGGCTGTGCCACCACCAGCACGTCCGGCTGCTGCGCCAGCTCGCGGCCGATGATGAATTTCTGCAGGTTACCGCCCGACAGCGTCGCGGCCGCAGCGGCGGGGCCTCCCGCCCGCACGTCGCGTTCGGCGATGATGCGTTCGGTGAGCGCCCGCGCCCGCTCCTGCCGGACGAGTCCGCCCCGGCCGACGAGGCCGGCCCGGTCGTGGGCGGTCAGGAACGTGTTGTCGATCAGGCTGAAGCCCGGCACGGCGGCATGGCCGTTGCGCTCCTCGGGCACAGAACACAGGCCGTGCTGGCGGCGCCAGGCGGCGTCGTGTTGCCCCATCGGCTTGCTGTCGAGCAGCAGGGCGTCCGCGCGTACCGCCGGCCGCTCGCCGCCGAGTGCCTGCTGCAGTTCGCCCTGGCCGTTGCCGGCGACCCCCGCGATGCCCAGGATCTCGCCGGCATGGAGCGTGAAGCGGATGCCGCGGAGCGTCACGCCGTGCGGGTCGGCCGCCGGCAGGTCGAGGTTAGCGACCTCGAGCCGCACAGGACCCATGGGCCGGCCGGCGCGCGGCGAGACCTCGCGCAACCCGGCGCCGACCATCATCTGCGCCATCTCGCGCACCGGCGTTTCGGCGGGGATGCAGCGGCCCACGACCCGACCGCCGCGCAACACCGTCGCCCGGTCGCAGAGTGCCTGGATCTCGGCCAGCTTGTGGCTGATGTAGAGGATGGCGCAGCCCTCGGCCGCAAGCTGGCGCAGCGTGCGGAACAGTGCCTCGGCCTCCTGCGGCGTCAGCACCGACGTCGGCTCGTCGAGGATCAGCAGCCGCGGCGCCTGCAGCAGGCAGCGCACGATCTCGATGCGCTGGCGCTCGCCGATCGACAGCGTGTCGACGATGCGCGCCGGATCGAGCGGCAAGCCGTAGGCACGGCTGACCTCGCGCACCCGGGCCGCGAGCCGGTCGGCGCGCTCCGGATGGTCGAGGCCGAGCGATACGTTCTCGAGCACGCTCATCGCCTCGAACAGCGAGAAGTGCTGGAACACCATGCCGATGCCGAGCGCGCGTGCGGCGCGTGGCGAGGTGATCGGCATCACGGCGCCATCCCAGCGGATCTCGCCCGCGTCGGCGGCGAGCAGGCCATAGAGGATCTTGACCAGGGTCGACTTGCCGGCGCCGTTCTCGCCCAAGAGCGCATGGATCTCGCCGGGCGCCACTTCGAGGTCGATGTCGGCGTTGGCCGCGAGGTCGCCGAACCGCTTGCTGATGCCGCGGATAGAGAGGCGCGGGACGACCGTCTCCGGCCCGCCGCCGCTCATCGCAGCCCCTCGGCATGGCTCGACCTCGACCTCACCCATTCCCCCGCTCTGCCCCCTTCGAACGCGGCGCCATATTGTCATCGTCGCAGGATCCATGCCAGCGGGGGCATTCGGGCCTGGGCTTGCCTCGCGACCGTCCGATCAGCGCCAATCGTCCTTCCCCTATCGTCATGGCCGGGCTTGACGACGGAGATGACGGAAGGGTGCCGCTTCTGACTTCAGTACGGGCAGTCTGCCCACTGCGGGTGCCGCAACTCCACCCGTTGCCGAATCGGCAACGGGTGATGCTTTTCATTTTCATGGACGGCAGCGCCCAATCGCGCAGAATGGCGGGATGACGCCTTTCGATGAGACCCGCCCCATGAGCCTCGAAACCCTCGAACGTCGCGTACGGCAGGAACTGGAGTTCCTTGGCTACCCCTCGCGCGGCTGGGTGCCGGAGACGGTGCGTGCGGGCGAGCCTGTGCCGGACGTGCTGATCGTCGGCGGCGGCCAGGCGGGGCTGGCCGCCGCCTTCGGCCTGCGCCGCGAACGGATCACCCGGGTCGAGGTGCTGGATGCGAAGCCGGCGGGGCTCGAAGGACCCTGGGTCGATTTCGCCCGCATGATCACGCTCCGGACGCCAAAGCACGTGACCGGCCCGGACCTGGGCCTGCCCAGCCTCTCACCGCGCGCCTGGTTCGAGGCGCGCTACGGTGCCGATGCCTGGGCCAAGCTCGGCAAGATCGACCGGCGCGACTGGCAGGATTATCTCGTCTGGTATCGCCGGGTGCTCGACCTGCCGGTCCGGAACGGCGTGCGCGTGACGGCGATCCGGCCGGACGGCGACCTGCTCGCCGCCGAGCTCGATACCGGCGAGACCCGCTACGCGCGCCGGATCGTGCTCGCGACCGGCATCGAAGGCGGCGGGCGCTGGCAGATCCCGTCGTTCGTCTCGGACCACCTGCCGCGGGAGCGCTATGCTCATACCGCCGAGGCGATCGATTTCGCGGCCCTCCGCGGCAAGCGCGTCGGCGTGCTGGGCGGCGGCGCTTCAGCCTTCGACAATGCGGCGACGGCACTCGAGGCGGGCGCCGCCGCGGTCGACCTCTGCGTCCGGCGGACGGAACTGCCGCGGATCAATCCCTATCGCTGGATGGAGAACGCCGGCTATCTCGGCCATTTCGCGGACCTGCCGGACCCGATCCGCTGGCGCATGACGCGCCGGATCTTCGACATGAACCAGCCGCCGCCGCAGGACACGCTCTGGCGCTGCCAGGTCTTCGACGGGTTCAGGCTCCACACCGGCTGCCCCTGGACCCGCGTCGAGATGGCGGGCGAGGCGATCCGGGTCGAGACGCCGGACCGGACCTTCACGTTCGATTTCCTCATCATCGGCACGGGCTTCACCGTCGACCTGGCGCTCAGGCCGGCGCTCAGCGGCCTTGCCCCGCACATCGCGACCTGGGCCGACCGCTATCGGCCGCCCGAGGGCGAGGCACACGCGGCGCTGGCGCAATTCCCGTACCTGGCGCCGGACTGCTCCTTCACCGCGAAGTTGCCGGGCAGCCATCCGTATCTCGGCCATATCCACGACTTCACTTTCGCTACCATGCCAAGCGTGGGGCTGGCCGGCGGATCGATCAGCGGGCTCAAGTATGGCGTCCAGCGGCTGGTTGCCGGCATCGCGAAATCGCTGTTCACGGAGGATGCCGAGGCTCATTGCGCGGCGCTCATGGCCTATGCGGAGCCGGAGCTCATCCATCTCGACGGTCCGCCGCCCGAACTGACGGATACCCGACTGACGGATACCCGACTGGCGGACGCCCGATGAAGCGGCCGATCCACTATCGCTCCATGGGCTATTTCGATGCGGTCCGGCGCTACGGCTCGATCCGCGAGGCGGCGCGCCGGCTCGACGTCGCGGCCTCTGCGGTCAATCGGCAGATCCTGAAGTTCGAGGGCGAGGTCGGCCTGCCGCTGTTCGAGCGGCTGGCGGACGGCATGAAGCTGACGCCGGCCGGCGAGATCTTCGCGCGCCACGCGATCGCCGTGCTGCAGGACGAGAAGCGCGCCGCGAGCGAACTCGACGCGCTCAAGGGCCTGCGCCGCGGCGAGATCAGCATGATCGCGGTCGAGTCGCTCAATGCGGCGTTCCTGCCGGCGCTGATCGAGCGCATGGTCACGAAATACCCGGGCATCGCGCTCAAGGTGCGCACTGCGGGCTCGAACTCGATCCCGTCGGCCCTCGCCGCCGGCGATGCGGATCTGGGCCTGGCATTCTCGCTTTATCACCACCCGGAACTGACCCAGGTTGCGGTCGGCCGCTTCCGCCTGGGCGCCGTCATGCGGCCGGACCATGCGCTGGCACGCGAGGCGCAGGTGACCTTTCCTCAGTGCGTGCGCTACCCGCTCGTCCTGCCGAGCGCCGATCTCTCGATCCATACGCTGCTCGAGCCGCAGCTCAGGCGCTTTCGCGGCAAGCTCGAGACGTTGGTCGAGGCGAGCTCGATCGAGCTGATCAAGAATCTGACGCTGCGGCTCGGCGCCATCGCGTTCCAGTCGCGCATCGGACTCGAGGCGGAGCTTGCGAGCGGCCGGCTCGTCCACGTGCCGTTGCATGGCGCCGGCGTGCTCACGACGGAACTGGGTGTATATTTACGCGAGGGACGGGCCTTGCCGGTGGCACTCGATGCCTTTATCGCGCTGGTGCGCGACGAGTTGTCATTGCTAGAGCGCCAAGATGCCGCGGCGTGACCGTCTAGTGCCTGACTGTCTGATGCCGGGGCGCCCGATGCCCAAAAGGCGGGAGAAACCCGCCGAGGAAGGAAAGTTTTACTGAATGTCGCTCATCGACACGTCCGAACCGCGTCCGGTTCCGACCCGTTTCACCGAAGCGGCCGCGGCTCTCGCCCAGGTCCGCGCGATCTACGAGGCGCAGTCCGCCTATCTCACACGCCGGTTCGAGGAGTATGTCCAGGGCGCGGACCTGCCGCGCCGGGTCCGCGCGTTCTATCCCTATGTCGAGATCTCGACCACGAGCCACGCCCGGCTCGACAGCCGCCTCTCCTACGGCTTCGTGCTGGCGCCCGGCACCTATCGCGCGACGCTGACCCGGCCCGACCTGTTCGGCGACTATTACCTGAAGCAGTTCGAGCTTCTGCTGCAGAACCACAAGGTGCCGCTCGAGGTCGGCCTGTCGAACCGGCCGATCCCGATCCATTTCGCGCTCGGCGAGAACATGCATCCGGAGGCGAACCTTGATCCCGCGCGGCTCGAGCTGGTCGGCGACTTCTTCGATCTGCCGGAGCTGACCTACGTCGATGACGCGGTGCCGAACGGCACCTATTTCCTGCCGACGGCGAACCGCCAGCCGCTGGCCCTGTTCACCGCCGCGCGCGTCGACCTGTCGCTGCAGCGCTTGCGCCACTATACGGCGACCAATCCCGAGCATTTCCAGCAGTTCGTGCTGTTCACGAACTACCAGTTCTACGTCGACGAGTTCGTGCGGCTCGGCCACGCCATGATGCAGGACGGGGCCGGGCACGGCTACACGGCGTTTGTCGAACCCGGCAACCTCACGACGCCGAACCGGGTGCTCGATCCCAAGGCCGAGGCGACCGGCACTCGGCCGCCGCGCCAGCCGCAGATGCCGGCTTATCACCTGAAGCGCGCCGACGGCGCCGGCATCACGCTCATCAACATCGGCGTCGGTCCCTCCAACGCCAAGACGATCACCGACCATGTCGCGGTGCTCCGGCCGCATGCCTGGCTGATGCTGGGCCATTGCGCGGGGCTGAGGGGCTCGCAGAAGCTCGGCGACTATGTGCTGGCGCACGCCTATGTGCGCGACGACCATGTGCTGGACGACGCGCTGCCGACCTGGGTCCCGCTGCCGGCACTCGCCGAGGTGCAGCAGGCGCTGGAGAGCGCCGTTGCCAGCGTCGCCGGCGTCAGCGGCTACGGCCTCAAGTCGTTGATGCAGACCGGCACGGTCGCCACCACCGATGACCGGAACTGGGAGCTCAAGGACCAGAAGGAGCTGGTCGCCCGTTTCAACCTGTCGCGCGCCATAGCACTCGACATGGAATCGGCGACGATCGCCGCCAACGGCTACCGCTTCCGCGTGCCCTACGGCACGCTGCTCTGCATCTCGGACAAGCCGATGCACGGCAACCTGAAGCTGCCTGGCATGGCCGACCGGTTCTACCGGGAGCGAGTCGACCAGCACCTGAGGATCGGCGTGCTGGCCATGGAGATGCTGCGCAACGAATGGCTGGAGCGGCTGCATAGCCGCAAGCTCAGAAGCTTCGCGGAGACGGCATTCCGATGACGCTCGGCCGCGACGACCTGAAACGGCGGATCGACCAGGCGCGGGGGAGCCGCGAGGCCGACCTCGTCGTCAAGAACACGCGCATGCTCGACATGGCGACGGGCGAGATCGTGCGCACCGACATCGCCGTGTGCGGCGATGTCATCGTCGGTACTTATGATCTCGACTATCGGGGCCGGCAGGAGATCGACGGCAGCCGATATTTCGCCGTGCCCGGCTTCATCGATACCCACGTCCATCCGGAATCGACGCTGGTGCTGCCCGACCAGTTCGACCGGCTGCTCTTGGGCCGCGGCACGACGACGGCGATTGCCGACCCGCACGAGATCGCGAACGTGCTGGGCACACCGGGCCTCGAGTATTTCATTGCGGCTGCCGGCGTGCTCGCCATGGACTTGCGCATCAACCTCGCCTCCTGCGTGCCGGCGACGCCGCTCGAGACCTCGGGCGCCCGGCTCGACGCGGCGGCGCTCGTAGCCCTCCGCGGCCGGCCGCAAGTGCTGGGCCTCGCCGAGTTCATGAATTTTCCGGGCGTGCTCGCCAAGACCGACGAGGTGCTGGACAAGCTGGTCGCGTTCCAGGACGGCCATATCGACGGCCATGCGCCGCTCTTGGGCGGCCGCGACCTCAACGCCTATCTTTCCTGCGGCATCCGCAACTGCCACGAATCGACCAGCCTGGCCGAGGCGGGCGAGAAGCTCCGCAAGGGCATGCAGGTGCTGATCCGCGACGGCAGCGTCACGCGCGACGTCCATGCGCTGGCGCCGCTCATCGACATCACCCACTCGCCGTTCCTGGGCTTCTGCACCGACGACCGCACACCGCTGCACATCGTCGAGGACGGCCATCTCGACCATCTGATCCGCACGGCGATCGCCAAGGGCCGGCCGGCCCACGCGGTCTATCGGGCGGCGACCTGGTCGGCGGCGAACCATTTCGGGCTCAAGGATCGCGGCATCCTGGCACCCGGGCGGCTCGCCGACATCGTGCTGCTCGACGATCTCGACAGCTGCGCGGTCGCCCGGGTCATCCGTGCCGGCCGGCCGGTCGGGCCGGAGACCTTCGCGGGCCGCCGGCTGCCGCCGGCCGTCGGATACGGCTCGGTCAAGCGCGCGCCGGTGAGTGCCACCGATTTCGCGGTGCCGTGCGGGGGGCCGACCGGCCCGGTCATCGGGCTTAGGGTCAACCAGATCGTGACTGACGCGCTGACGCTCGCGCTGCCTTATCGCGCGGGGGAGCGACATCCGGACCCGGCGCAGGACGTCGCCAAGGTCGCAGTGCTGGAGCGGCATGGCCGGAACGGCAATATCGGCCGCGGCTTCGTCAAGGGGTTCGGCCTCACGGGCGGCGCGCTCGCCTCGTCGATCGGCCATGACGCGCACAACATCATCACGGTCGGGCTCGACGACGCCGACATGGCGCTCGCGGTCAACCGGCTGATCGAACTGCAGGGCGGCTTTGTTGCGGTGCGCGATGGCCGCGTGCTGGCCGAGCTGGCGCTGCCGGTCGCAGGCCTCATGAGCGACCAGTCGGCCGAAGATGTGGAGGCGGATCTCCGCCATCTGCGTGCCGCCGTGCGCGACCTCGGCTGCCAACTCGCCGAGCCGTTCGTCCAGATGGCGTTCCTGCCGCTGTCGGTCATCCCGCACCTGAAGATCACCGACCACGGCCTGATCGACGTCGATCGCTTCCAGGTGATCGGGCTCGACGGTTAGGGCGTCACGCCTGGGGCAGCAGCTCGCCCAGCACCTGGCGGCTCACGTCGAAGAAGATCGCCGGGGCGAGCCGCAGCGTCGGATCGGTGCGGGTGACGAGCGCCAGCCGGTCGGCCGGCAGGCCGGCGGCGGCGAGCGGGATGAAGATCAGGCTGCCGTCGGCCAGCTGGCGGGCGATGCCGAAGCGTGTCTGGAACGCGACGAACTGGCCCTGCAGCGCCAGCGAGGTCATGAAGCGCAGCAGGTTGGCCTCGACGAAGCTGCGCGGCGCCAGGCCGTTGGCGGCGAAGGCGCTTTCGAGCGCGTCGCGGATCGACAGGCCCTTGGCCGGCAGCACCAGCGGATAATCGAGACAGTCGGCGAGCGCCAGCTGCGGGCGGGCGGCCAGCGGATGGTCGCGCGCCACGACCGCGCCGATCGCCAGGTCGCGGGCGAAGGCGACGCTCAGATGCGCCTGTTTCGGTGGATTGAACGTGAAGCCGATCTCGACGTCGCCGCGCGCGACCAGATCGGTTACCCGGCTCGAGGATTCGACCGTGACCGCGACATGGATCAGCGGGAAGCGCCGGGCAAATTCGGCGACGACCGCCGGCAGGAGGTCGCTCGCGATGCTCTCGACGGAGGCGACGCGCACCAGCCCGCGGCGCAGGCCCTGGATCGCGTCCATGTCGGCGGCGGTCGCCTCCAGGTCGCCCAAGGTCATGCGCGCGTGGCGCGCCAGCACCTCGCCCATCGGCAGGAGGCGCAGCGTCCGGCCCTGCCGCTCGAACAGCGGGCCGCCGATCGTCTCCTCCAGCTGCAGGATCTGCCGGTTGACCGCGGATGAGGCGATGTTGAGCTGGCGGGCGGCGGCGCGGATCGACAGCGTCTCGCACACGGCCGCGAAATAATAGAGCGCCGGCCCATAGAGTGCCCGCGCCAGCTGATCGCGCGTCAGCGCGGGCTTGCGCGGGGAAGGGCGGGGGCGGTTGATTTCCGAGGTCATGCAGCAAGGGTACTGCCAATGCTCTCTCTTTGACAGCGACGGCTTGTAATTGATGCCATTTTGCGCTCGCGCCGCTCGCCAAATACTGCTTGTCGCTCGTGCGTTCCGGGCCGACGCTTGAGGAAATGGGCGACTCTGTCCGATGGGGATTTATGCAGCAGTTTTCAGGAGCTCGGGGGTGCGGCCGATGAGCGGCGACTACCCGCGCGATCTCGTCGGCTACGGCGCCAACCCGCCCGATCCGCGCTGGCCGAACGGTGCGCGGGTGGCCGTGCAGATCGTCATGAACTACGAGGAAGGCGGCGAAGCTTCGATCCTGCACGGCGACGCCCATGCCGAGACCTACCTGCAGGAGGTGGTCGGCGCGCCGGCGATCCAGGGCGCACGCAACCTGCAGGTCGAATCGATCTACGAATACGGCAGCCGTGCCGGCTTCTGGCGGCTGATGCGGCTGTTCCAGGAATTCGACGTGCCGGTCACCGTGTTCGCGGTCGCCATGGCGCTCGAACGCCATCCGGACGCGGCTGCCGCGATCCTCGCGGCCGACCACGAAATCGCGAGCCATGGCTGGCGCTGGATCGACTACCAGCATGTGCCGGAAGAGATCGAGCGCGAGCATATCCGCCTCGCGGTCGAGACGCTGACCCGGCTCGCAGGCGCGGCGCCCCTCGGCTGGTACACCGGCCGGCTCAGCCCCAACACCCGTCGGCTGGTGGTCGAGCACGGCGGTTTCCTCTACGACGCCGATGCCTATAACGACGATCTGCCTTACTGGGTCGTCGAGGCCGGCCGGCCGCATCTGGTCGTGCCCTATACGCTCGATGTCAACGACATGAAGTTCGGCACGGCCCAGGGCTTCAACCAGGGCCAGGATTTCTTCACCTACGCCCGCGACGCGTTCGACGCGCTCTATGCCGAAGGCGGGCGGATGATGTCGGTCGGCCTCCACACAAGGCTCATCGGCCGGCCGGGCCGCATCCAGGGCCTGCGCCGGTTCCTGCAACATGTCCGCGCCCACAAGGACGTCTGGGTGTGCCGGCGGGTCGACATCGCGCGGCACTGGATCGCCGAGCATCCTTATGCGGAGGCGGCACCATGAATTTCGACGCGCTCCCGCGGGCGGAGTTCCTGGACCGGCTCGGCGGCATTTTCGAGCATTCGCCCTGGGTCGCCGAGGCGGTCGTAGACCGGCGGCCGTTCGGCAGCCTGGACGGGCTGCACCGCGCCATGGTCGCAGCCGTCATGGCGGCCGAGCCCGCCCAGCAATTGGCGCTGATCGAGGCCCATCCGGAACTGGCCGGCAAGCTCGCCCGCTCGGGCGGCCTCACGGCGGCCTCGGCCGGTGAGCAGGCGAGCCTCGGCCTCGATCGGCTCGACCAGGCGGAGGTCGCCCGGTTCGACCAGGCGAACGCCCGCTATCGCGCGCGCTTCGGCTTCCCGTTCATCATCGCGGTCAAGGCGCAGCGCGACCGGCGGGTGATCCTGGGCGCGCTCGAAACCCGCGCCGAGCATGACCGGGCAACCGAGATCGCGACCGCGCTCGCCGAGGTCGCCAAGATCGCACGGTTCCGGCTGGAAGCGCTGGCCGAATCGGGAGCGGCGTCATGAGCAGCGGACGCCTCACCATCCATGCGCTCGACACCAGCCTCGGCCGGCCGGCGGCGGGCCTGGTCTATCAACTGTTCCGTCTCGACGGGCCGGAGCGGACCTGGCTGGCGAGCGGCCGGACCAACGCGGACGGCCGCGGCGACGGGGCGCTGCTTGCCGGCGCCGACCTGGTGCCCGGTCTCTACGAGATCCTGTTCGAGGCCGGCGCCTATCAGAAGGCGAACGGCATGGCGGCAGACGCGCTGTTCTACGACCAAGTGCCGATCCGCTTCCGTGTCGGCGACCCCGCGCAGAACTATCACGTGCCGCTGATCCTGGCGCGCTACGGCTACACGACCTACCGGGGCAGCTGATGGATCGGATCCGCTTCCTCATCGACGGCACGGTCCGGACCTTGGGCGGCTTCGACCCGACGCTGACTGTGCTCGACTATCTGCGCGGCCTCGAACGGCGCTCAGGCACCAAGGAGGGCTGCGCCGAGGGCGATTGCGGCGCCTGCACCGTCGTGCTGGGCGAGCCCGTTGACGGCACCGTGCGCTATCGGGCGGTCAATGCCTGCATCCTGTTCATGGGTGCCGTCGACGGCAAAGAGCTGGTGACGGTCGAGAGCCTGGCCACCGCCGATGGCCCGGCCCATCCGGTCCAGCAGGCGCTGGTCGACTGCCACGGCTCGCAATGCGGCTTCTGTACGCCCGGCTTCGTCATGGCGCTCTATGCGTTGTGGCGCCAAGGTGGCCGGCCCACGCGGGCCGAGATCGAGGAGGCGCTCGCCGGCAATCTCTGTCGCTGTACCGGCTACCGGCCGATCGTGGCCGCCGCCGAGCGCGCCTGCGCCGCGGCCGACCGGTGCGAGCCCCGGCCGGTCGCGAGCGTGGCACAGCTGGCGGCGCTCGAGCCCGCCGAGACGCTTGCGATCGAGCAGGACGGCCGCCGCTTCTTGGCACCCACCGACCTCAATGCGCTCGCGGAGCTCGTGCTGGCCCATCCAGATGCGACCTTGCTTGCCGGCGGCACCGATGTCGGTTTGTGGGTGACGAAGCAACTGCGCCGGCTCGACACCGTGATCTACCTGGGCCGGGTCGCGGGGCTCGCGGACATCGCGGTCGATGCCGCCGGCATCACGATCGGCGCGGCCGCGACCTATACCGACGCGATGCCGATCTTGACGCAGCGCCATCCAGAAATGGATGGGCTGCTGCGCCGGCTCGGCTCGACCCAGGTGCGCAATGCCGGCACGATCGGCGGCAATATCGCCAACGGCTCGCCGATCGGCGACAGCCTGCCGGCCCTGATCGCGCTCGGCGCCGTCCTGGTGCTGCGCCGGGGCTCGGTCGAGCGGGAATTGCCGATCGAGGATTTCTTCTTGGGATATCGCCAGACGGCGCTGGCCGCGGGCGAGTTCCTGGCGCGCATCCGCGTGCCAGGTGCGGGACCCACGACCCGGTTCCGCGCCTACAAGATCTCGAAACGGTTCGACCAGGATATCTCGGCCGTATGCGGCGGCTTCGCGGTGACGCTCGACGACGGCCGCGTCGCCGACATCCGGCTCGCGTTCGGCGGTATGGCGGCCGTCCCGGCACGCGCGCGGCAGGCGGAGCAGGCGCTCCTCGGCCAACCCTGGACCGAGGCGGCCGTTGCGGCGGCGCTGCCGGCGCTGGCGCTCGATTTCTCACCGCTCAGCGACATGCGGGCGAGCGCCGACTATCGAGCCCGTGTTGCGGCGAACCTGTTGCGCAAGTTCCAGCTCGAGACGAGCGGTACCGGATCGATCGATGTGCTGGCGCTCGCGGAGGCCCAGCCATGAGTGCCATCCCCGAGACCGTTCATCGCCCGGTCGCCCACGACAGCGCCGACAAGCATGTGCGCGGCACGGCGCGCTACGTCGACGATCTGCCGGAGCCGCGCGACCTGCTCCATGCCGCGATCGGCCTCAGCACGCGCGCCCATGCCCGCATCCTGGGGCTCAACCTCGATGCAGTCCGCGCCGCGCCCGGCGTTGTCGCGGTCATGGCTGCGGAAGACTTGCCGGCGTCGAACGACATCGGCCCGGTGCTGCCGGGCGACCCGGTGTTCGCCGATGGGCTCGTCGAATATCACGGCCAGTCGATCTTCGCGGTCGCGGCCGAGAGCGTCTTTGAGGCCCGCCGCGCCGCCCGGCTCGCGCGCGTCGATTACGAGGACCTGCCGGCAGCGCTGACGGTTGAGGCGGCCCTTGCGGCAGGCAGCTTTGTGCTGCCGACCAGGGTGCTGCGGCGCGGCGATGCGGCGGCGGCGCTCGCCCAGGCGCCACATCGCTTGAGCGGCCGCTTCGCGGTCGGCGGCCAGGATCATTTCTATCTGGAAGGCCAGGTCGCGATGGCCGTGCCGGGCGAGGACGGCGACATGCTGGTGCTGAGCTCGACCCAGCATCCGACCGAGGTGCAGCACCTGGTCGCGAAGGTGCTGGGCCTGCCGGACCACGCGGTCACGACCGAGGTCCGGCGCATGGGCGGCGGCTTCGGCGGCAAGGAGACCCAGGCCGCGATTGTCGCCTGCGTCGCGGCCTTGCTGGCGCGCAAGACCGGCCGGCCGGTCAAGCTCAGGCTCGACCGCGACGACGACATGGAGCTGACCGGCAAGCGGCACGATTTCCTGATCGACTATGACGTGGGCTTCGCGGACGACGGCCGGATCGACGGCGTCGAATTCACGCTCGCGTCCCGCTGCGGCATGTCGCCGGACCTGTCGGGCTCGATCAACGACCGCGCCATGTTCCACGCCGACAATTGCTACTTCCTGGAGCATGTCACGATCACGTCCCACCGCTGCAAGACGCACACGGTGTCGAATACAGCGTTCCGCGGCTTCGGCGGGCCGCAGGGCATGATGGCGATCGAGTATGTCATGGACGAGATCGCCCGCCACCTGGGCCTCGACCCGCTAGCGGTGCGCCGGCGCAATTTCTATGGCACGACCGACCGCAACGTGACGCCCTACGGCATGGTGGTCGAGGACAACATCATTCCGGACCTGGTTGCGGAACTGGTGGCGAGCGCCGATTACGATGCCCGGCGGGCCGCGGTCGATGCGTTCAACCGGTCGAGCCGCTGGCTCAAGAAAGGCCTGGCGCTGACGCCGGTGAAGTTCGGCATCTCGTTCACGGCGAAGCACCTCAACCAGGCGGGCGCGCTCGTCCATGTCTATACCGACGGCAGCGTGCTCTTGAACCACGGCGGCACCGAGATGGGGCAGGGCCTCTACATCAAGGTCGCCCAGGTCGTGGCCGAGACGCTGGGCGTGCCGCTCGAGCGGGTGAAGCTGACCGCGACCTCGACCGGCAAGGTGCCGAACACCTCGCCGACGGCAGCCTCGTCCGGCGCCGACCTCAACGGCAAGGCGGCGGAGGCCGCGGCGCTGACAATCAGGGACCGGATGGCCGAAGTCGCGGCCCAGCGCTTCGGCGTGCCGGCGGAAGAGATCACGTTCCGCGAGGGCCGGGTCAGCGGTGGCGGGCAGAGCATCAGCTTCGCAGAACTGGCAAAGGCGGCCCATCTGGCGCGGGTCCAGCTGTCGTCGACCGGCTTCTACCGGACGCCGCGGCTCGACTGGAACGAAGCGACGCATCAGGGCCGGCCGTTCTTCTATTTCGCCTATGGCGCTGCGGTTGCCGAGGTGGCGATCGACGTGCTGACCGGTGAATCAAAGGTGCTGCGCGCCGATCTGCTGCACGACTGCGGCCGTTCGCTCAATCCGGCGATCGATCTGGGCCAGGTCGAGGGCGGCTTCATCCAGGGCATGGGGTGGCTTACGACCGAGGAGCTTGCGTGGGACGCGCAAGGCCGGCTCACGACCCATGCCCCGTCGACCTACAAGATCCCGACCGCGTCCGATGCGCCGCGCGACTTCCGCGTGGCGCTCTATCGCGGCGACAACCGGGAAGACGCGATCTATCGCTCCAAGGCGGTCGGCGAGCCGCCGCTCATGCTCGGCATCGCGGTGTTCCAGGCCCTCAAGGACGCGGTCGCGGCGGCGGTCGGGCCGGGTGTCTCGCCCCGTTTCGATGCGCCCGCGACGCCAGAGCGCGTGCTGCTCGCGATCGAGCATGTCCATGCGGCGGCGGTTGAACCGGTGGCGGCGAAATGACCGACTGGATCGACGCGCTTGCCCGTCTCAAGACCCGACGCGAGTCGGCGGTGCTGGTGACCGTCGTCACGGCCAACGGTTCGACGCCGCGCGAGGCCGGCTGCAAGATGGTGGTCACGGCTGACGGGCTCTATGGCACGATCGGCGGCGGCCATCTCGAATTCCGCGCGCTCGAGATCGCCCGCGCGCTGCTGGCGGATCCGACCGTCGGCAGTGCTGGCCCGGTGCTCAAGGAATTCCCGCTCGGGCCGGCGCTCGGTCAATGCTGCGGCGGGGCGGCGGGCCTGCTGTTCGAGCCGGTGCTGCCGCCCGGGCTCGTGGTGGCGCTGTTCGGCGCCGGCCATGTCGGTCGCGCGCTCGCCCATGTGCTGGGCACCCTGCCGTGCCGCGTTCTCTGGATCGACCCGCGCGCGGCCGAATTCCCGCCTGACGTGCCCGGCAATGTCGAGATGCTGGTCTCGGCGCTCCCGGTCCATGAGGTCGAGCGGCTGCCGGCCGGCGCCCAAGTGCTGATCATGACCCACAGCCACCAGCTCGACCTCGAGCTGGTCGACGCGGCGTTGAAGCGGACCGATTTCGCGACGGTCGGGCTGATCGGTTCGGCTACGAAACGAGCCCGCTTCGTCAAGCGGCTGGCGCTGCGCGGCCATGGGCTCGACACGATCCGCCGGCTCGTCTGCCCGATCGGCGTGCCGGGCGCCGGCGGCAAGCATCCGGCGGAAATCGCCATCGCGGTCGCAGCGCAGATCCTGCAGACCGATCAGGCCGTCCGGCTGGCGCCGGCGGAAAAGGGCGCCGCAACGGCGTCGAACGGAGGAATATTCGGGTGAGTGCGGAAATCTTCATGCGCCGGGCCATAGCACTCTCGGTCGAGCAGGTTCGTGCCGGCGTGGGCGGCCCGTTCGGCGCGGTCATCGTCAAGGACGGCCGCATCATCGCCGAGGGCGCCAATCGCGTGACCTCGTCGCACGACCCGACCGCCCATGCCGAGATCGTGGCGATCCGCAACGCCTGCGCGGCGCTGCATGATTTCAACCTTGCCGGCTGCGAGATCTATACGAGCTGCGAGCCGTGCCCGATGTGCCTGGCGGCGATCTATTGGGCCCGGCTCGACCGCATCCATTACGGCAACGGCCGTGCCGATGCGGCGCGGATCGGCTTCGACGACGCGTTCCTCTATGACGAGATCGCGCAGCCGCTGGGCGCGCGCCGGATCCCGACGGTCCAGCTCTTGCCCGACGAGGCCGAGGCCGCCTTCGCGGCCTGGTCGGCCAAGGCGGACAAGATCCCCTACTAGCAGGTCCAAGGCGATGTCCGGAGCGACGACGCCGGTCTATCTCGACTATCCGGCGACTACGCCGTGCGATCCGCGCGTGGTCGACGCCATGCTGCCGTTTTTTTCGGCAACGGCCGCCAATCCGCACAACCGGAACCATGCGCCCGGCCGGGCTGCGGCGGCGGCGATCGAGCGAGCCCGGGCCGAGGTGGCGGCGCTGATCGCGGCCCGCCCGGCGGAGATCCTGTTCACCTCGGGGGCGACCGAGGCGAACAATCTGGCGCTCAAGGGCGTCGCCCGGGCGCGCGCCGCGCGCGGCCGGCACATCGTCACCGTCGCGACCGAGCATGCCTCGGTGCTGGAGCCGCTGGAGGCACTCGCCCGCGAGGGCTGGTCCGTCACCGTGCTGCCGGTCGACGCCGGCGGCCGCGTCGACCCCGACCGGCTCGCCCGCGAGCTCCGCCCCGATACGGTGCTGGTCTCGGTCATGGCGGTGAACAACGAGATCGGCGTGATCCAGCCGCTTGGTCCAATCGGCACGCTGTGCCGGGCGCGCGGCATCCTCTTCCACAGCGATGCGGCCCAGGCGGCGGGGCGCATGCCGCTCGACGTGGACGCGCTTGAGCTCGATCTCGCGAGCGTGAGCGCCCACAAGCTCTATGGCCCGCCGGGCGTGGGCGCGCTCTATGTCCGCTCGGCGACGGCAAGCGACCTCAAGCCGCTCATGGAGGGCGGCGGGCAGGAGCGGGGCTTGAGGCCCGGCACGCTGCCGACGCCCTTGATCGTCGGCTTCGGCCAGGCAGCCGCGCTTGCCGCGGCGGCGCTGCCGACGGAGACGGCGGAGGTCGGCCGCTTGACCCAGCGGCTCTGGCAGGGGCTGAGCCGGGCCGTGCCCGGCTTGCGCCGCAACGGCGATCCGGCACATGTGGCCCCAGGCCTGCTCAGCCTGACCTTTCCGGGCATCGACGCGACGGAGCTCATGGAGGCGCTGCCCGAGCTGGCGCTGTCGAGCGGGGCAGCCTGCCAGGCCGAGTCGGGGCTGCCGTCGCCGGTCCTGACGGCGCTCGGCCTCGATCCCGTCGCGGCGCAGGCGACGCTCAGGCTCGGGCTCGGCCGGTTCACGACCGGGGCCGAAATCGACCGCGCCGTTGCGGCGATTGCGCGGGCGGCCGCGGCGCTGGCCTGAACGGTCGCGTGCCCGTTCCGGCTTCCGCTGTTGCCGGAACGGCAACGCGGCCCGATTGGGGCAGATCGGCGGGCAGCCTGCCGTTGAATTGACCAAGCGCGAATAGTGGGGCGGCACCGGGCGCAAAGATCCGCCAATCGTTGCCGAAACGCGTACGGCGTCGCACCCGATCGGGCAGGGCGTCGGACGGCCGCCCCTGACCGGAATCGCTCAAGTCTGCTGCGACTTTGGCGCGACTGTGGTGCGCCGGTTACAGGGGGATGACGGCATCGCGGCGCGGGTTCATTCCGGCTCGCCGTCTGGCACGGATCCTGCTACCGATTTGTGAACGTTGCGATGAAACAAAAAAACTGTCGGGGTGGTTACTGCGCGTCGCGCAGTTCTGGGAAATGAAGGGTCGAGAAAACGGGCAGTGAAAGCTGCGCTTTGGGGAAATTGCTGAAATTGGCGAAGTGCTGCGGTCTTGCGATCCGGAGAGGTCGGGGGCCCGTGCTGCGCGCTGCTTGAATATTCAAAGACGGGGGACTGGTGATGAGGGGTTTTAGGCACGGGCCGGCGACGGTCCGCTGGACGGGGCTGCTGAGCGCCTGCAGCGTGTCGGCCCTGGCGCTGGCAGCTGGGCTGTCGGGGGTTGTGGGACTGGCGGGCACGGCACGGGCGCAGGATGCGACGGCTCAGGCCGGGACACAGGCGGGTGCGCAGGCGGCTGCCCCGGCGCTCGAGCAGATCGTCGTGACCGCTCAGCACAAGCCGGAATATGAGAAGGACGTGCCGCTGGCGGTGACGTCGCTCGATGCGCAGACGGTCGACAACTTGACGTCGAGCGGCGACGATATCCGTTTCCTCGCCGCCCGCGTGCCCAGCCTTAACGTCGAATCCTCGTTCGGCCGAACCTATCCGCGCTTCTATATCCGCGGCCTCGGCAATCCGGACTTCACCTACAACGCGCAGCAGCCGGTCTCGGTCGTCAGCGACGACGTGGTGCTGGAAAACCCGATCCTGAAGGCGTTCCCGGTGTTCGACGTGCAGGACGTCGAAGTGCTGCGCGGGCCGCAGGGCACGCTGTTCGGTCGCAACACGCCGGCCGGCGTGGTCAAGATCGACACGAGGAAGCCGAACGACGATTACAGCGGCTATGTTGACCTCAGCTACGGCAACTGGAACACGGTCAATTTCAGTGGTGCCGTCGGCGGCGCCATCGTGCCGAACATCCTCGACTTCCGCGCCTCCGTGCTCGAAGAGCGGCGCGACGACTGGGTGCACAACGTCAATCCGAACACGCCCTATCACCGGGATCTCGAGGGCTATACCGATACGGCGGCCCGGCTGCAGCTGCTCTACAAGCCGACCGACACGCTCGACGCGCTCCTCGAAGTGGACGGCCGCGCGCTCGACGGCACGGCCCGCCTGTTCCGCGCCAATATCATCCAGCCCGGCACCAACAAGCTGGTCGACGGCTTCCGCGTCGACCGGGTCGATTTCGACGGCGACAACTACCAGAACCTCGGCACCTGGGGCACGCACCTCACTGTCAACAACGACTTCGGCCCGGTGACACTGACCTCGGTCAGCGCCTATGAGCACGGCAGCGTGCGGAGCCGCGGCGACATCGACGGCGGCAATTTCAGCGCGGCCGTCGGCTCGCCGTTCCTCAGCCCCGGCTCGAACCTCTTCTCGGACGAGACGAGCGATTCCATTCCGGGTCTCGACCAGTTCACCCAGGAAGTACGCCTGCAGACGAACGGCGACGGTCCGTTCTTCAACCAGGGTGGCTTCTTCTATTTCCACGAATATCTCCGGGTCGATTCGTTCTCCTACAATACCGATGGCTCGACCGCGGTCTCGATGAACCAGACCCAGGGCACCGAGTCGTTCGGCGTGTTCGACTCCGCGACCTACAAGGTCACGGACGACCTGAAGCTCGGCGCCGGCATCCGTTTCAGCACGGATTCCAAGGACTACAACGTCGGCTGCTTCATCGGTTGCTTCAATCCGCTGAAGCCGACGCTCCATACCAACAGCTCCGACACGACGTTCGACCTGAGTGCGACCTATTCGGTCACGCCCGACATGAACGTCTACGGCCGGATCGCGACCGGCTATCTGGCGCCGGCGCTCGATGGCCGCAATGTGGAGTTCGACGGTTTCTCCGGCCCGGCGCCGCTCTCGGTCGCCAAGGCCGAGACCACGACCTCCTATGAAATCGGCCTCAAGTCGAACCTGCTCCAGCACCGGGCGAACCTGAACCTGACCGCCTATGCCTGGAACACGGACAACCTGCAGCTTGCCGCGATCGGCGGTTCGACCCAGGGCACCAACCTCCTGAACGCCAAGAGCGCCATCGGCGAGGGCTTCGAGGCCGAGTTCGAGTTCAAGCCGACCGAGCAGTGGCTCTTGACCGCGAGCGGCAGCTACAACTTCACGCAGATCCAGGATTCGAGCCTGGAGGTCTCACCCTGCAGCGCCTGCACGGTCACGAGCCCCATCGATCCGGTGACCGGCAACGTCAAGATCAACCACAACCCGCTGCCCAACGCGCCGCGCTGGGTGCTGGATGGCACGGCGCGCTACAGCATCCCGTTGAACCGGAACAACGAGGTCTATGTGCTGACCGACTGGTCCTATCGCAGCACGGAGAATTTCTTCCTCTACCAGTCGAAGGAATTCACCGGCCAGTCGCTGCTCCTGGGCGGCCTGCGCGTCGGCTATGTCGATCGCGATCGCGGGCTCGAGTTCGCGGCCTACGTGCACAACATCCTCGACAATGTGAAGGTCACGGGCGCCATCGACTTCGACAACCTGACCGGTTTCGTCAACGATCCGCGGACTTACGGCGTCGAGGTTCGTTACCGCTTCTGATTGCGGGTGCGGCAGTGGGGTTCGAGCCCGAGGCGGCTCGAACCCTACGCGCCGCTGCCATTCGAGAGCTAGAGACATCATGAGGTTCTTTGCGCGGCGGACGGCGCTTGCCTTCCTTGCCTTGTCGTTCGTCAGCATGGGGCTCGTCGGTCTGGTGCCGGCCCGGGCCGACCAGCCGATGCTCGTCATCCACGACAATGATTTCGTGGGGCCGGGCGGTCCAGACATCCAGCCGGCCGTCATGCTGCTCGGCAACCCGGCGGTCCGGGTGCTGGGCTTCACGGTCGTGAGCGGCGACGGCTGGGAGCCCGAGGAGACGGCGCATCTGCTGCGCTTTCTCGAGATCGCCAAGCGCACCGACATTCCGGTCGTGCAAGGCGCGGTGTTTCCGCTGGTCAATTCGGTCGAACGCATGCGCGCCTGGGAACAGGCCTACGGCAAAATCCCGTGGAAAGGCGCCTGGAACGACCCGAAGCCGGGCGAGAATTTCCATCCGGACGATCCCTATCTCGTCCCGGACAATCCGTCGGGCAATCCCACGACCAAGCCGGCCCCCGGCACGGCCGCCGAGTTCCTGATCCAGCAGGTGCGTGAACACCCGCACCAGGTCACGATCCTCGAGAGTGGGCCGCTCACCAACTTGGCGCTCGCGATCCGGCTCGATCCGGAATTCGCCTCGCTCGCCAAGGAGCTGGTGTTCATGGGCGGCCTCGTCGGCAACAACCCGCTGCAGGTGACCGGTGACGCCGACTTCTATTCCGACTTCAACATCCTGTTCGACCCCGAGGCGGCCCATATCGTGCTGACGGCGCCCTGGGCGAAGATCGTGTCGGTCGGCAATGTCACGAACCAGACCATGATGACGCCGGAACTCACACAGCGCATGGCCGCGGTCAAGACACCGGTGACCGAGTTCCTGGCGAAATATGCGCAGAAGCTGCCGATGTGGGACGAGCTCACGGCCGCCGTCACGGTCGACCCGAGCCTCGTGACCAAGACGGTCGACGCCTACATGGACATCGACCTCGAGCACGGCATGCATTACGGCCAAGCCCATGTCTGGCCCGAGGCGACCCGGCCGCACCAGGGCGAGCGCAAGGTCACGATCGTCGAGAGCGTCGATTTCGACCGCTTCTACGACGCCTTCGTCAAGGCGGCGCAGTTTCCGGTGAAGGGGAAGTAGGGGGCGCTCATGTCCCCTCGCCCGCGAGAGCGGGAGAGGGGACTCCGCCCGGCATCCCTGATCTTTCGCACCGACGCGCGACGGGCGGCACTTGCCCTGTGTCCTCGCCGAATGCTCTGATGCCGCGCCGGCATCGCCGGTCGAGAGTCGGGGGGCGAGGGTCGAGATGGAGCGTCGTGGCCGATGAGACTCAGACTGGTTTTATCGGCCGTGGCAGCCCTTTGCGCCGTCGTGGGATGCCCGTCGTGGGCCGCGCCGTCGGAAGCTGTCCAGGCGGAGCTGCCGATCCTGTTCGTCCACGGCAACGGCGACAGCGCGGCGCTCTGGGAGACCGACATCTGGCGCTTCGAGAGCAACGGCTATGACCCGGCGCTCCTGAGTGCCATCGACTTCCCGCACCCGACGGCCAGGGCGGCTGAAGACGTGCCGGAGCCCAATCGCAGCAGCGTGGCGGACGAGCGCACGGCGCTCGCGGCGGCAGTCGACCGGGTGCTGGCGGAAACCGGCCGCTCGAAGCTCGTGCTCGTCGGCTCGTCGCGCGGCGGCTATCCGATCCGCGACTATATCCGCCATGATCGCGGCCGCGCGACCGTGGCGCTCGCGATCCTGGGCGGCACGCCCAACCACGGCGTCTTCGCCCTGCCGTTCTACAAGCGGTCCAACGAATTCAACGGCGACGGCCCGTTTCTGGAAGGGCTCAACCAACCGGCCGAGACCGATCCGGGCGTGCATTTCATGACGTTGCGCAGCGACCGTAACGACAAGTTCGCGCAGCCGACCGGCCGCTACATCGGCTTTCCCTATGTGCCGACCTTCATCGGCCACGATGGGCCGGCGCTGGCCGGGGCGGACAATATTGTGCTGCCGGGCCTCGATCATCGCGAGGTCGCCTTCCATCGTCTGGCGTTCCGCGAAATCTATTGCGTCGTCGCCGGGCACGAACCCACGACGCTCGATCCCGTGCCGATCGACCATCCGGTGCTCGACGGCATGGTGAGCGGCTTCGAGAACGGCGCACCGACGAACCTGCCGCTTGGCGAGGCCACGGTCACGGTCTACGCCGTCGATCCCAAAACTGGCCTTCGCCTCGGCGCGCCCGTCTGGCAGCAGACGACCGGCGCCGACGGACATTGGGGCCCGTTCACCGCCGACGGCACGGTCTATTACGAGTTCGTCGTAACGGCGCCCGGCTATCCGACGACCCATATCTTCCGCACGCCGTTCCCGCGCTCGTTCCGCTATCTGGACCTGCGCCTCGCCCCGGTCGATCCGGCCTATGCCAAGGCCGGCGCCATCGTGACGCTCACCCGCCCGCGCGGCTATCTGGCACATGGCCGCGACCGGTTCACGATCGACGGCACGGAGCCGCCGGGGGTGGAAAGCGGCGTGCCGGCGGTCGACAGCGTGACGCGCGCCTTCGAAGCCGGGCCGGCGCGCTCGGTGCCGGTCACCTTGAACGGCGAGCACCTGACGGTGCGCACCTTCCCGCTTGGCGAGGGCCATGTCGTGTTCGCCGAATTCCACTATTGAGAGGGTGGGGCGGAAGCCCGATTGGCAACGGCTGGGTTCGACCCATACTTGCCCAGGCAAGCCCCCGTCCGCCTTTTTAGAAGCGGCCAAAGCTATGACGATCGAGGACACCGATAAAATCGATTTTGTGACCATCAGCGATGGTGGTGAAGCCCTGCTGACGATCAGCGATCATCTCTCCTGGGACGATCAGAGCAGACACCTGCTGTTATTGCAGGAAAAGCTCAACGCCTATCTTCGGTTCACAGAAAGTGGTGAACTTGGGCGGAAATTTCCTGAGACAATCGAGTGTCCGATAGTTTTCAATATAGTAGCAAAGTTTGAGCCTTCCGACGTCGCTAATGCGTTTCTCGCCAAGGCGAAAGAAGCGATAGATGCTGCCGGGTTCGATTTACGATTGACCGTCAGGCGATCCCATTGAATTGACGCAACGTCCGCTTTGGCTTGGCTGTTGCCACAACCGGACTGACCGGAATCCACCCATCCCAGTCCCCGCTGATTACGTCTCCAACCAGCCGGCTCCTACTCCGGCTGGTCTGGCCAGCGGACCTGCTTCAGGCACCAGAGCATGGCCTGCTGTTTGGTGATGCGGCCGGCATGATCCATGTCGAGCCGGGCGAAGCGCCGTGCCGACTGGTCCATGAAGTCCTTCTTGGTCACCTGGAAGCGCAGGCTCGTGTCGGCCGACATCACGAGGTCCGGCTCGGCGCGCAGGTCGGAGCCGCCCTGAACGAGGTCGCTCAGCGATCTCGCCTTCTTGCCGCCGCCGAAGATGTCGGCGTCGGCGACTTGCACCGGGCGCGCCTCGCTGCCGTCGCCGCCGCCGGTCCGGTTGCTGAGAGGCTTCAACGGCTGGTGCCCCTGGAAGCCCGCGCGATATTGCGCGAGCGTGCCGGGCGTGATGATGCCGTCGTGGTTCAGGTCCATGCGGCTGAACTGTGCCTCGGCATCCGCCATGAACTCGGCGCGGTCGATGACGCCGTCGTGCTTCGTATCGATCCGGTCGAACCAGGTGGCCAGGATCGGCGGGCAGCCGGGCGAATCGAAGCCCTGCAGCGGCGGCGTCGGCAGCGGTTCGCCGTTGGGCGTGGTGACGGCGATGGTATAGGGCTGGTGCGCCGCGTCGCCATTGCAGGCGGCGAGGCCCAGGACGAGGGCGAGAGCCACGATCGGGCGACGGAAGCGGTGGGCGGGGATCATCGGGCGGGTCTCTCAACGTATCTCATGTCATTCAGCCGCGATTATTCAGCCGCTCGGGCTGCCGGCAGCAGGCGCGCCTGTGCCGCGGCATATTCCTGCTTCAGCCGGTCGACGAGCTGGCCGGCGCCGATCACGGACTTGACGGCCCCGATGCCCTGGCCCGAGCCCCAGATGTCGCGCCAGGCCTTGGATTTGGCGCTGCCGCCGCTGAAGTTCATCTTGGTCGGGTCGGACACTGGCAGGTTGTCCGGGTCGAGGCCGGCCTGGACGATCGAGGCCTTGAGATAGTTGCCGTGCACGCCGGTGAACAGGTTCGTATAGACGATATCGTCGGCCCGGCCGTCGACGATCGCCTGCTTGTAGGCCCCGGGCGCGTTCGCCTCGGCAGTCGCGATGAAGGCGGAGCCGACATAGGCAAGGTCGGCACCCATCGCCTGGGCCGCCAGCACCGCGCCGCCGTTGGCGATGGCGCCCGACAGCACGAGGGGGCCTCCGAACCATTCGCGGATTTCCTGGATGAGCGCGAAGGGCGAGAGCGTGCCGGCGTGCCCGCCGGCGCCCGACGCGACCGCGATCAGGCCGTCGGCCCCCTTCTCGATCGCCTTGCGGGCGAATTTGTCGTTGATGACATCGTGCAGCACGATGCCGCCATAGGAATGGACCGCCTGGTTCACGTCTTCGCGGGCACCCAGCGACGTGATGACGATCGGCACCTTGTACTTGACGCAGAGTTCGAGGTCGTGCTCGAGCCGGTCGTTCGACTTGTGGACGATCTGGTTGACCGCGAACGGTGCCGCCGGCCGGTCCGGATGTGCCGCGTCGTGCGCCGCGAGCTCGCGCGTGATGCGCTCGAGCCATTCCTCCAGCACCTCGGCCGGCCGCGCGTTCAGCGCCGGGAAGCTGCCGACCACGCCCGCCTTGCACTGGGCGATGACCAGGTCGGGGCAGGAGATGATGAACAGCGGCGACGCGATGACCGGCAGTTGCAGACGATCGCGCAGGATGGCGGGCAGGCTCATGGTGTCTCCTCGGGCTCGGCGCTTCCAGCACCCTTCTTGCCCGGCACCTTGCCGCCGGGCGGAGCCGGGCGCAACCGTCCTGCTGTCACGGGGCCGGTGTAACGGGGCTCTTCCCCCCGGCGGGCGGCTCGCCTAGTATGCGGCCTCCGACGGTTCCCCTCGGGGATCAAAAGGGAACGCGGGCCCGACGTCCTGACGGACGTTCGTAAGCCGCGGCTGCCCCCGCAACTGTAAGCGACGAGCCAGCATCGACGATGCGCCACTGGGCCTCGAAGGCCCGGGAAGGCCGATGCGACGGCGCCGACCCGCGAGCCAGGAGACCTGCCGTCGGAACGCGCCAAAGCGGCAACGACGGGCGGGGTGCACCGGCGGGATGGTCTCGGGACTTGAGCGGGATCGGCCTTTTGCACGCGATGGCGAACGGTGGAGTTCGACGAGCGTGGCCCAACCTTCAAATTCCCTCGGCAAGATACCCGCGACCATCGTCACCGGCTTCCTCGGTGCCGGCAAGACGACGCTCATCCGCCACCTGATCGCCCATGCCGGCGGCCGGCGGCTGGCGCTCATCGTCAACGAGTTCGGCGAGCTCGGCTTCGACGGCGAGCTCCTGAAGGGCTGCGCCAGCGAGACCTGCCGGGCAGAGGACATCGTCGAGCTCGCGAACGGCTGCATCTGCTGCACCGTCGCCGACGATTTCCTGCCGACCATGGAGGCGCTGCTCGCCCGGCCGGACCGGCCCGACCACATCATCATCGAGACCTCGGGCCTGGCGCTGCCGAAGCCGTTGGTCCAGGCGTTCGACTGGCCGTCGGTGCGCACGCGCGTCACGGTCGATGGCGTCGTCGCCGTGATCGATGCGGACGCGACCGCGGCCGGCCGTTTCGCAACCGACCCCGAGCTGCTGGCGGCCCAGCGCGCGGCCGATCCCAATTTCGAGCACGATGCGCCGCTCGAAGAGCTGTTCCACGACCAGCTCGCCTGCGCCGACCTGGTCGTGCTCACCAAGACCGACTTGATCGACGCGGCACGGATCGCCGCGGCCGAGGCTGAGGTCGCACGCTTCACCCGCCCGGGCGTCAAGACCGTGCGCGCCAGCTTCGGCGAGCTGCCGGCTGCGGTGCTCCTGGGCCTGGGCGCGGCCGCGGAGGACGACATCGCCGGCCGCAAGTCGGTCCATGACGATGAGGGCGAACACGACCACGACGATTTCGACAGTTTCTGGCTCGAAATCCCGGCGGCCGCCTCGACCGCGGCGCTGGTCGACCGGCTGAAGGCGGTCGCCGGCCGGCACGACATCCTGCGCATCAAGGGATTCGCGGCGATTGCCGGCAAGCCGATGCGGCTCGTGGTCCAGGGAGTCGGCGAACGGTTCGGCCATTATTTCGACCGTGCCTGGGCCGCGGGCGAGGCGCCGGTCGGCCGCCTGGTCGTGATCGGCCTCAAAGGGCTCGATCAGGCCGCCATCCGCGCAGAACTGGCGGCCTGATGCATCTGCTGAAGGCGACACCGGGACGGGTCGAGGCGGCTGGCGAGGCCGTCCGGCTCGCCCAGTCGCCGGGCGACATCGTCTTCCTGTCGGCGGCGGATACGGAGCTTGCGGCGCTGGCCGTCGCGCGCGCCGCGTGCCCCGACGATTACCCGAGCCTGCGTGTGGCGAGCCTGCTGCAGCTTGGCCATCCGATGACGGTCGATCTCTATCTGGACGAGGTGATTGCGCGCGCCAAGCTGGTCGTCGTGCGCGTGATCGGCGGCATGGGCTACTGGTCCTACGGCGTCGAGCGCATCGCCGCGTCGGGTGTGCCGTGCGCCTTCCTGCCCGGCGACGAACGGCCGGACGACGACCTGATGGCAGCCTCGACCGTCGACCGGGCGGCGGTCGTGCGGCTCTGGCGCTATTGCCTCGAGGGTGGCCCCGCCAACATGCGCGCGCTGCTCGACCAGGCGGCGGCGCTTCTGGGGCATCTGGTCGAGCCGGCGCCGCCGGTGCCGCTGCCGCGCGCCGGCTTCTATCGGCCGGGCGAGGGCGCGGTGCCGCTCGACCGGCTCGATCCGGGCACGCGGCCGGTCGTGCCGGTCGTGTTCTACCGCGCGCTCTTGCAGGCGGGCGACCTGGCACCGGTCGACGCGCTGGTCGAAGCGCTCGAAGCCCACGGCCTTGCGGCCCTGCCGATCCATGTCGCGAGCTTGAAGGACCCGGTCTCGGCGGCAGTCTTGACGCAGACACTCACGCGCCATCCGCCGGACGTAATCCTGAACCTGACCGGCTTCGCCGTCTCGACCCAGGGGGGCGATGGGGCGGACAATCCGTTCGCCGCGGCCGACTGCCCGGTGTTGCAGGTGATCCTGGCCGGCCAGGACGAGGAAACCTGGCGCAGCGGCCAGGCCGGCCTCACGGCGCGCGACCTCGCCATGAACGTGGCGCTGCCCGAGATCGACGGCCGGATCATCACCCGCGCGATCTCGTTCAAGTCGGCCGGCGACGTCGATCCGCTGGTCGACAGCGCGCTCGTCCGGCATCGCCCGGTCGCCGACCGGGTCGCATTCGTCGCGGAGACGGCGGCCCGCTGGGTGCGACTCCGGCGCACAACGGCGGCGGATCGGTGTATCGGCCTCGTCATCGCCTCCTATCCTGGTCAGGACGGCCGCATCGGCTGCGGCGTCGGGCTCGACACGCCGGCGTCGGCGATCGGCATCCTGCGCCGGCTCGCCGACGAGGGCTACGCGACCGGCTCCGGCTTCGACGACGGCGACCGGCTGATGCGGGATTTGGCCGGCGCCGCAGAGCCTTATCCGGTCGCGGATTATGAGCGCTTCTTTGCGACCCTGCCGGCGCCGGTGCGGGCGGCGGTCGAGGCGCGCTGGGGGGCCGCGGCCGAGGACCCGGGCGTCCGCGACGGCGCCTTCCGCCTCAAGATCCTGCGCGCCGGAAATATCGCGGTCTTGGTGCAGCCAAGCCGCGGGCCGGGCTTGGATCCGCGCCAGGCGCACCACGACCTGGCGCTGGTGCCGCCGCACTTCTATCTCGCGACCTATGCCTGGCTCCGGCGCGCGTTCGACGCCCATGCGATCATCCATCTGGGCAAGCACGGCACGCTCGAATGGCTACCGGGCAAGGCGGTCGCTTTGTCCGAGCAATGCCTGCCGGAGGTCGTGCTCGGGCCGATGCCGCATCTCTATCCGTTCATCGTCAACGATCCCGGCGAGGGCAGCCAGGCGAAGCGTCGCGTCCAGGCCGTGATCGTCGACCATCTGACACCGCCTTTGACCCGGGCCGAGGCCTACGGCCCTCTGGCCGAGCTCGAACGGCTGGTCGACGAATATTACGAGGCGGCGGGCGTCGATCCGCGCCGGCTCGCGCTGCTCCGCGACGCCATCCTCGACCTCGCAGCCCGGACCGGGCTTGACCGCGACTGCGGCATCGAAGCGGGTGAGACGTCCGACTCGGCGCTCGCCAAGCTCGACAATCATCTCTGCGAGTTGAAGGAACTGCAGATCCGCGACGGGCTGCATGTGTTCGGGCAGTCGCCCGCGGGCGACCAGCTCCTGGACCTGCTCGTGGCCCTGACCCGGCAGCCGCGCGGGGCGGGCGAGGGCGGCGACGCCTCGCTGACGCGGGCGCTGGCGCAGGATCTGGCGCTCGAGTTCGATCCGCTGACAGCCGAGCTCGGCCAGCCCTGGACGGGGCCGCGCCCGGCGGCGCTCGTCGGGTCTGACGCCTGGCGCACCGCGGGGGACACGGTCGAGCGGCTCGAACTTCTGGCGCGCGCGCTCGTCGGCGGGCGCCCGTGCGATCCGGCCTGGGCGTGCACGCGCGCCGTGCTCGATGCGATCGAGCAACGCCTTCGCCCCGCGGTCGAAGGCTGCGCCGTCCATGAGTTCGACGGTCTCGTGAAGGGGCTCGCCGGCCGCTTCGTGCCATCCGGTCCCGCGGGCGCGCCGACGCGGGGGCGGCTCGACGTACTGCCCACGGGCCGCAATTTCCATGCCCTCGACAGCCGGGCCGTGCCGACGCCGACCGCCTGGCACCTCGGCTGGCGCGCGGCCGGCCTCATCGTCGACCGCTATCGCCAGGACGAGGGCGACTGGCCCCGGCGCATGGCGATCACCGCCTGGGGGACCGCCAACATGCGCACGGGCGGCGACGACCTAGCCCAGGCGCTGGCGCTCATGGGCGTGAAGCCGACCTGGGATGGCCCGTCCAACCGCGTGACCGGGTTCGAGATCCTGCCGTCGTCGATCCTCGACCGGCCGCGCGTCGACGTGACGCTGCGCATCTCCGGCTTCTTCCGCGACGCCTTCCCGACCCAGGTGGCGCTGTTCGACGCGGCGGCGCGCGCCGTGGCGTCGCTCGACGAGCCGGAGGACGTGAACCCGCTCGCTGCCCGCGTGCGCGGCGAGGCGGCGGCGCTCGAGGCGGCCGGAGTCGAGCCCGCGCGCGCCCGGCTCCAGGCCGGCGCCCGCGTGTTCGGTGCGGCACCCGGCCGCTACGGCAGCGGGCTCGAGGCGCTGCTGACCGATCCGGAAGCCGCGATCGACCCGGCCGAGGCCTATCTTGCGGCCGGCGGCTTCGCTTACGGCGCGGGGCTCGCGGGCGAGGCGCTGCACGATCGCTTCGTCGATCGCCTCGCGGCGGTCGAGGCAGTCGTGCAGAACCAGGACAATCGCGAGCACGACCTGCTCGACAGCGATGCCTATTGGGGCTTCGAGGGCGGGCTCGCCGCGACAGTGACGCAGCTCCGCGGCCGGGCGCCAGCGATGTTCCATGCGGATACCGCCAATCCGGAGCATCCGCGCATCCGCACGCTCGCGGAAGAAATGGCGCGCGTCGTGCGCGGCCGCGCCGCCAACCCGAAATGGCTCGCTGGCGTCATGCGCCACGGCCATAAGGGGGCGGCCGAGATCGCGGCCACCGTCGACTATCTCGCCGCCTTCGCCGACCTGGTGCCGGTCGTTTCGCCGCAGCATTTCGAGGCGATCTACGACGCCTATGTCGCGGACGACACGGTTCGCCATTTCCTCATCACCCGCAACCCGGCGGCCGCTCGCGCCGTCGGGCAGCGCTTGGCCCAGATGATCGCGGCCGGCCGCTGGCAGCCGCGCCACAACCGGGCGCACGATCTTTTGCAGGAGCTCCAGGCATGACCGAGACACCCGAGGACTTCGCCCGCGCCGACGAGAAGTCGAAGAAGCGCAAGGAAGCGCGCGACAAGATCATGGCGACCAAGACAGAGACCAAGGGCCTCTTGATGGTCCATACCGGCAAGGGTAAGGGCAAGTCGACCGCCGCGTTCGGCGTCGCGTTCCGCGCCTTGGGCCACGGCATGCGCGTCGGCATCGTGCAGTTCGTCAAGGGCAAGTGGGAATCGGGCGAGCGCGCCGCCTTCGCCAAGTTCGGCGACCAGGTGACGATCCATGCCCATGGCGAGGGCTTCACCTGGGAGACGCAAAACCGCGCGCTCGACATCGCGAGCGCCCGCGCCGCCTGGGATCTGGCGGTCGGCATGATCGAAGCGGCGCGGAACGAGGGCGCCTACGACCTGCTCGTCTTCGACGAGCTCAATATCGCACTGCGCTATGACCATCTGCCGGTCGACGAGATCGTGTCCGTGCTGCAGGGCCGGCCGGAAGGCCTCCACATCATCGTTACCGGCCGCAACGCCAAGCCGGAGCTGATCGAAGCGGCCGACCTCGTGACCGAGATGGAGGCGGTGAAGCACCCGTTCGCCGCCGGCATCAAGGCGCAGAAGGGCATCGAGTTTTGACGCACTGGCTCACCATCGTCGGCATCGGCGAGGACGGCGAGCTTGGCGCCGAGGCACGGGCGGCGGTTGCCCACGCCGACCTGCTCATCGGCGGCGCGCGCCATCTGGCGCTCGTGCGGGAAAGCCAGGCGGAGCGCCGTGCCTGGCCGTCGCCCATGATGCCGCTGGTCGACGAGATCCTGGCGGGTCTGCGCGACCGCAAGGTCGTCGTGCTGGCGAGCGGCGACCCGATGCTGCACGGCGTCGGCGCCACCTTCGCAGCCCGGCTCGCGCCCGGCGAGTATCGCGTGATCCCGCAGGTCTCGGCCTTCAGCCTGGCCTGCGCTCGGCTCGGCTGGCCCCAGGCCGAGGTGACGCTCATCTCGGCCGTCGGCAAGCCGCTCGACCTGATGCGCGTCGCGGTTCAGCCGGGGCGACGTCTTACGATTTATGGCGCCCAGGCGGCCGCGGTCGCGGCGTTGTTGACGGACATGGGCTATGGCGGCAGCGGCGTCACGGTGCTGGAGCATCTGGGCGGCCCAGCCGAGGCGCGGCGCGACGGCATCGCGCGGTGCTGGGATCATCCCGCCGGGGCCGATCTCGCGGTGGTCGCGGTCACCTGCCTCGCCGATGCCGAAACCCGGCCGCTCGCGACCCTCGCCGGGTTGCCCGACGAGGCCTATGACAGCGACGGCCAGATGACGAAGCGCGAGGTGCGCGCCGCGACGCTCGCGCGCCTCGTGCCGCTGCCGGGCCAGCTCTTGTGGGACCTGGGCGCCGGTACGGGGACGATCGGCATCGAATGGTCGCGCGCGCATCCGTCCTGTCGGGTGATCGCGGTCGAGCGCCGGCCGGACCGGGCCCAGCGCATCGCCGCCAACGCTCGGGCGCTGGGCGTGCCGGGCCTGCGGGTCGTTGAGGGTGAATTGCCGGCGGCGCTCGATGGGCTGCCGGTGCCGGACGCGATCTTCATCGGTGGCGGCATCGGCACCGACGGATTGGCCGAGCGCTGCTGGGCCGCGCTCAAGCCCGGCGGCCGGCTCGTCGCCAATGTCGTCACGATCGAGGGCGAGGCGACGCTTGCCCAGTGGCATGCCCGACTGGGCGGCGAGCTCGTGCGCATCGCCGTGTCGCGCGCCCGGCCGATCGGCGGTCTGCTCGGCTGGAAGAGCCTGGCGCCGGTCACGCAATGGGCGGCCATCAAGCCATGACCGTCCGGCGCGCCATCGGCATCGGTGCTGCCTCGGCGGCCCGGCTCGAGGATGTGCTGGTGCTTGTCCGCACGACCGTCGGCCGGTTCGACGGCGTCTGCCTCGCGACGATCGACCGGCGTGCGGATCTGGCTGCGGCTGTTGCCAAGGCGCTCGATCTGGAGCTGCGTCTGTTCTCAGCCGAGGAACTGGCCGCCGTTCCGGGCACTGTCACGCCCTCGTCCCGGTCGGCTGCCGCGGTCGGCAGCGCCAGCGTCGCGGAGGCGGCAGCCCTGGCGGCGCTCGGCCCGGGCGCGCGGCTCGTCCAGCCACGCCGGACCGGCATTCTCTGTACCTGTGCGCTCGCGGAGCTCCCATGACCGTCCATTTCATCGGCGCCGGCCCCGGCGCCGCCGATCTCCTGACCCTGCGCGGGCGCGACCTGATCGCCGCCTCGCCGGTCTGCCTCTATGCGGGTTCGCTGGTGCCGCCGGGCGTGCTCGCCCATGCGCCAGCGGGGGCTCGGATCGTCGATACGGCCGAGATGCATCTGGACGAGATCATCGCCGAGATCGCCGCGGCGCATGAACAAGGTCTCGACGTGGCGCGGCTTCACTCGGGCGATCTCTCGGTCTGGAGCGCCATGGCCGAGCAGATGCGGCGGCTGGACGAACTCGGCATCCCTTACGACGTGACGCCGGGCGTGCCGTCCTTCGCCGCCGCTGCCGCGGCCTTGGGCCAGGAGCTGACCCTGCCCGAGGTGGCGCAGACCCTGATCCTCACCCGCACCGCGACGCGCTCGACCGCCATGCCGCCGGGCGAGGATCTGAAGAGCCTGGGTGCGACCGGCGCCACGCTCGCGATCCATCTCTCGATCATGAACCTGGCACGCGTCGTGGCCGACCTGACGCCGCTCTATGGCACTGATTGCCCGGTCGCGGTCGTGTTCCGCGCGAGCTGGCCCGACGAGCGGGTGCTGCGCGGCACGCTCGCGACGATCGAGGGCGTGGTCAAGGAAGCCGGCATCGACCGCACGGCACTGATCCTGGTCGGCCGCGGCCTCGGCCGACCCAGCTTCGGGACGAGCCATCTCTACTCGGCCGACCGCGAACGGCCGCGGCGCAGGACGTGACAGGCACCCGTCGCTCGCTCTGGATCCCCGCCTTCGCGGGGATGACGATCGATATTGGCCGTCGTTCCCGCGTAGGCGGGAATCCAGGGCAAGCGAAGGTTCTATCCCGCCCGCCCGACCGGATTGCCCTCGCGATCGACCACCAGCACGTCGACCGCGACCGGAGCGCCGGCGAGGGTTGCGAGCGCGGTCGCGCGGGCGCGGGCGGCGATGGCGTCGGCCAAGGGCAGGCCGGCCGCTTGTGCCAGGCGCAGCGCGGCGAGGCCGGTGTTGGCGGCGGCGATGTCCGCGACGAGCGTCGGCGCGGCACCGATCTCCGCCGCGACGGTCGCGAGCCAGCCGAGATCGACCTGGGACCGGCCGGAATGCAGGTCGAGATGGCCCTGAGCGAGCTTCGTCAGCTTGGCGAAGCCGCCGGCGATGGTGAGCCGCGGCACCGGATGGCGCTTCAGGTACTTGAGCAGGCCGCCGGCAAAGTCGCCCATGTCGAGGAGTGCGCCCTCCTCGAGCCCGTAGAGCTTCATGACCGCCGCCTCGGAGGTCGCGCCGGTGGCGCCCGCGACGTGGGTTACGCCCGTGGCACGCGCGACATCGATGCCGCGATGGATCGAATGGATCCAGGCAGCGCAGGAATAGGGCACGACCACGCCGGTCGTGCCGAGGATCGAGAGCCCGCCCAGAATGCCGAGCCGGGGGTTCCAGGTCCTGGCGGCGATCGCCTCGCCGCCCGGGATCGAGATCTCGACCACCAGGTCGCCGGTATCGCCCAGCGACGCCGCGATCTCGGCTACGGCGGCGCGCATCATCTGGCGCGGCACCGGGTTGATCGCGGGCTCGCCGACCGGCAGCGGCAGGCCGGGCTTCGTCACCGTGCCGACGCCGGGGCCGGCGCGGAACGTGACGCCGCTGCCGGGCGGCCCGCGCCGGACGGTCGAGAGCACGAGCGCGCCATGGGTCACGTCCGGGTCGTCGCCGGCGTCCTTGACGATGCCGGCGGTGGCGCTGTCGCCGTCGTGGCTCTCCTTGGCAAGCGCGAAGCTCGGCCGCTCGCCGCCGGGCAGCAGGATCTCGACCGGATCGAGGAACCTGCCGGTGATGAGCGCCGCATAGGCCGACTTGGTCGCGGCCGTGGCGCAGGCGCCCGTCGTCCAGCCGCGGCGCAGCGGCGCGCCTTCGGGGGGCAGGGTATCGTCGGCGTTGTCGTCGCTCATGGCGCGCCCGCCCGATGAAACGGCGGCTGCTGATCCTGGGCGGCACCGGCGAGGCGGCAATGCTCGCCCGCCATCTCACCGGCCGAGCCGATCTCGACATCGTCTCGTCGCTCGCCGGCCGGGTCGCCGCCCCCAGCCTGCCCACGGGCGCCGTGCGCGTCGGCGGCTTTGGCGGCGTCGATGGGCTTGCGGCCTATCTCAAGGCTGAGCGCATTGATGCAGTCGTCGATGCGACCCATCCGTTCGCGGCGCGTATGAGCTGGAACGCCGCCGAAGCCTGCCGGCGCGTGCGCGTGCCGCTCTTGACCTTCGTGCGTCCCGCCTGGCAACCGCAGGCGAACGATCGCTGGCTGCCGGTCGCCGACATAGCGGCGGCGGCTTCGCTCTGCCGCGGCCGTGTGTTCCTGACGGTCGGCCGGCAGGAACTGGCGCCGTTCGCCGCCGTGGACGCCTGGTTCCTGATCCGCACGATCGACCCGCCCGACGGGCCGTTGCCGACCCGGCACGCGCTGCTGCTGGCGCGCGGGCCGTTCGCGCTCGCGGACGAGATCGATCTTATGCGCGTCCACGCGATCGATCTCGTCGTCTCGAAGAACAGCGGCGGCCCCGCGACTTATGCCAAGATCGCGGCGGCGCGCGCGCTCGGTCTGCCGGTGGTGATGGTCGAGCGGCCGGCCCGCCCGGCGACCGACGAGGCCGGCAGCCTGGAGGCGGTCGTGGCCTGGCTCGACCGGCCGCATCACACCCCGTAGCGCCGCGGCGTATAGACCAGCGGCCGCCCCTCGACGCCGGCAAGCCGGCGGGTCTGGGAATTGCCGATCAGCAGGATCGTCCGCATGTCGACCTCAGCCGGGTCGAGCCCCTTGAGGTCGGTCACCGTGATCCGCTCGCCGGCGCCGCCGACGTCGCGTGCAACGATGACGGGTGTCTCGGGCGCGCGATGGCGCAGCAGCACCGAGCGCGCCTCGCCCAGCTGCCACTGCCGTTCCGACGAGATCGGATTGTAGAGTGCCAGCGCGAAATCGGCGCGTGCCGCGGCGTCCAGCCGCTCGACGATGGTCGGCCAGGGCTTCAGGCGATCCGACAGCGAGATGACGCAGAAATCATGGCCCAAGGGGGCGCCGACCCGGGCTGCCGCCGCCTGCATGGCCGAGATGCCGGGCACGATGCGGATGTCGAGCGCGCGCCAGGTCGCGGGCCCGGCCTCCACCTGCTCCAGCACCGCGCTCGCCATGGCGAAGATGCCCGGGTCGCCCGACGAGACGACGCAGACCCGCCGGCCGGCCGTGGCGAGTTCCAGCGCATGCCGGGCCCGTGCTGCCTCGACCCGATTGTCGGAGCCGTGGCGGATCTGGCCCGGCTGCGGCGGCACCCGGTCGAGATAGGGCTGGTAGCCGACGAGATCGGTCGCGTCGGCCAGGGCCTCGCGCGCCTCAGGCGACAGCCATTCCGGCGCACCGGGGCCGAGGCCCAGCACGATCAGTTGGCCGGCGGCGCCGGGGGCGCATTTCACCGGCACGACCTCGGCCCCTGGCACCAGCACCAGCGAGAAATAGGGCACCTGCGCCGGGTCGACTTCGTGGAGCGGCACGATCCGCTCGGCCGCCATGGTCGCGCGCTCGATATAGAGTGCCCTGTCCGCGGCGCCGGCAGTTTCGATGGCGCGGCGCACCTTCGCGAAATTGCGGCCGAGCTTCATGATCGCAGCGGCCTGGCCGTGGGCGAGGCGCCGGGCAAGCTCGGCCTCGGGCAGCGTCCCGGGCAGGATCGCGAGTTCCGTGTCGCGCCGGACGAGCGGCCGGCCGAGCCGGGCGGCCCCAGCCATGATCGAGGGCACGCCCGGCACGACCTCCGTCTCGTAATGCTGCGCCAGCCGGTCGTGCAGATACATGTAGCTGCCGTAAAAGAACGGATCGCCCTCGCACAGCACGGCAACATTGCGGCCGGCATCGAGCTCGGCTGCGACCGTGCGCGCCGCCTCGTCATAGAACTCAGCGATGGCGCCGTCGTAGCCATCCGGATGGTCGGTCGTCTCGGTCGTCAGCGGATAGATGAGCGTGAGCTCGCGCTGGCCGCGGGTGAGCTCGCCCGCGACGATGGCGCGCGCGTTGCTGCGGCCGTGGCGCGCGGCCAGGTAGGCCACGACATCGGCGCTCTGGATGACCTTGAGCGCCTTGACCGTGATCAGGTCCGGGTCGCCCGGGCCGACGCCGACGCCGTAGAGCCGTCCGGGGCGGATGGGGCCGGGGTGGACGGGGCCGGTCATTCCGCCTCGCTCGCGAGCGCGTTGACGGCGGCCGAGGTGATGGCACTGCCGCCGCGCCGGCCGAGGATGGTGATGAACGGCACGCCGCGGCTGTCGGCCTGGAGCGCCGCCTTCGACTCGGCGGCGCCGACGAAGCCCACGGGCAGGCCCAGGATCAGCGCCGGCCTCGGCGCCCCGGCATCGATCATGTCGAGCAGATGGAAGAGCGCCGTCGGCGCATTGCCGATCGCGACGACAGCGCCTTGCAGCCGGTCGCGCCAGAGTTCGAGTGCTGCGGCGCTGCGCGTGGTCGCGAGCTTCGCCGCCAGATCCGGCACCTCCGGCGCGTTCAGCGTGCAGATCACCTCGTTCTGGGCGGGCAGGCGCGCGCGCGTGATGCCGGCCGCGACCATGGCGGCATCGCACAGGATCGGCGCGCCGGCGAGCAGTGCCGCGCGTCCGGCCTCGGCGGCACCCGGTGCGGCGGCGAGATCGCGCGGCAGGTCGGTCATGCCGCACGCATGGATCATGCGCACCACCGTGCGCGCGAGGTCGGGCGAGAGGCCGGAGAGATCGGCCTCGGCCCGGATGATGGCGAAGGACCGGCGGTAGATCTCGGCGCCGTCGGTCAGGTAGTCGCGGGAATCCAAGGTCACGGCGTTTGAAGCGCTTTCGTGCGGTAGGCGGTGCGGGCGGCGGCGAGCGCCTCGTCCGGCGCGAGGCCAGTCAGGGCGACAACGCCGTCGAATAGCACATCATAGCCGTTTTGGGTCGCAATCAGATCGACCACGGCTGGCCCGCGCATGGCGCAGCGCTTGGCGCAGCCGGCGACATGCATCGCCCAGCCGGCAGTCGGGGCGGTGCTGGCGACGCTCTCGGCGAACCGGCGCGCATCGTGGCGCACGTCGCCGAGCGCTGCGGCACAGCCCGCACTGCCGGCGCAGGCGGCGAGGCCGGCGAAGCCGTCGCGGCCGTCGAGTGATAGGCCAAGGGAGGCGAGCGTCGCCGTGAGCGCGGGCAGGTCCCCGGCCGCAACGCCGCGCAGCGCGAGATTGCGCCAGGGCGTGAGCCGCATGTCGAAGCCGAACTGCCGGGCGGCATCCGCGAGCGCCAAAGCCTGCGCGCTGGAGAGGCGGCCCAACGGCACGACCGGCAGCAGCGTGCCGGCGACGATGCCGAAGCCGGGTGCTGATTGACGCGGTGCCGGCACGGAACAGGATTTCGCCGCCAGGCCGGTGCGGAATTCGTCATAGGCCGCCGGCACCCGGCCGATCGACCGCCCGCGCGCCGGCAGATCATGGCTCTGCGCCACCACGAGGGTCGCATGTGCCGCGCGGATCAGCAGCGCTACCGCCGCGTCGGGTGCCGTGCCGAGGCCGGTCGGCTGCCCGGCAAGGCTCAGGTGCAGCCGGTCGGGCGCCACGGCCGTCAGCGTCAGGTCGGCGCCGCCCGGATCGAAGCCGAGCCCGCCGCCGTCGAGCGTGAAGGCGAATTTCGCGGGCAGTTGCGCGAGCGCGGCGTCGGCAATCAGCGCCCGGTCCAGCGCTTGGGCGAGCCCCGTCAGGTCGATGTGCTCGTCCGGATCAACGCCGGCGAACGGGCTCACCAGGATGTTGCGGATGCGCTCGTGGCTCGCCGAGGGCAGCAGCCCGGCGCGCGCGAGTCCCTCAGTCATCGGTTTGAGCTGCGCCGGCCCGATCCCGCGCAGCTGGATGTTGGCGCGCGCAGTCAGGTCCAGGTGCCCGTCGCCGTGGCGGGCGGCAAGCTCGGCGATCGCTGCGAGCGTCGCGGGCGGCAGCACGCCGCCGGGCAGGCGCAGGCGCATCAGCATGCCGTCCTTCGCCGGCACCGCATGGAGGATGCCCGGGCAGAAGTCGGTGAGCGCCTGGGGATCGCCGGCGGCGGGCTCGCGGTGAGGCAAGGGGCGCGTCATGGTGCGCTCGATCATACGGGCTCGCCCCAATGGCGCAACGATGGTGGCGCAACGATGGCGGCGCAATGATCGCGCGACGCTCCGAGCGCCGTCGTTTCCCGTCGCCATCGGCCGATCGCTCGACTAGGGTCGGCCATCATGACCCGCGCCCTCGTCATCGCCGCTCCCGCGTCCGGCTCCGGCAAGACCATGGTGACGCTCGGCCTGCTCAGGGCGTTCCGCCGCCGCGGCGTCGCCGTCGGCTCGGCCAAGGTCGGGCCGGACTATATCGACCCGGCGTTCCATGCCGCGGCGAGCGGCCGGCCGTGCCGCAATCTCGATCCCTGGGCGATGCGACCGGAGACGTTGCGCCATGCGCTGGCATGCGCGGCCGAGGGCACCGACCTGCTGCTGGTCGAGGGCGTCATGGGCCTGTTCGACGGGGCGGCCGATGGCGGCGGCTCGACCGCCGACCTGGCGGCGCTCACCGGGCTGCCGGTGGCGCTGGTGCTCGACGTGCGCGGCCAGACCGTCTCGGCAGCGGCGACCGCCCAGGGCTTCGCGCGGTTTCGCGACGACGTGACGGTCGCGGCCGCGATCCTCAACCGGGTCGGCTCGGCCCGGCACGCCGACCTCATTCGCCCGGCGTTCGACCAACTCGGCCTGCCCGTGCTGGGGGCACTTGCCCGCGCCGACGGCATCGCCGTGCCGTCGCGTCATCTGGGGCTGGTCCAGGCGGGCGAGCAGGCCGATCTCGAAGGCTTCCTCGAGCGCGCGGCCGACCTGCTCGAGGGGGCGATCGATCTCGACCGGCTCGCCGCCTGCGCCCGGCCGATCGCGCCCGGCGGTGCCGCGGCCGTGGCGTTGCCGCCGCTGGGCAGACGGATCGCTGTTGCGCGCGACATCGCCTTTGCCTTTGCCTATCCGCATGTGCTCGACGGCTGGCGCGCTGCGGGGGTCGAACTCGACTTCTTCTCGCCGCTCGCCGACGAGGCGCCGCCGGGCGACGCCGACGCGGTCTATCTGCCGGGCGGCTATCCGGAGCTGCACGCCGGCCGGCTCGCTGCCGCCGCGGAATTCCGGCGCGGCATGCTGGCCGCCGCGGCGCGCGGTGCCGCGATTTATGGCGAGTGCGGCGGCTACATGGCCTTGGGCGACGGCCTCATCGATGGCGACGGCGTGCGCCATGCCATGCTCGGGCTGCTGCCGGTCGAGACCTCGTTCGCGGTGCCGCGCCGGCAATTGGGTTATCGCCGCATCATGGCTGCGGCCGAAACGCCGCTTGGGCCGGCGGGCCGCTGCTTTCGTGGGCACGAGTTCCACTTCGCGCGCGAGACCGGCCGGGGCGCCGTGCCCACCCTGTTCGAGACCGAGGGCCATGGTGCCTACGGTGCGCTACTGGGGCGCGTGTTCGGCTCCTTCCTGCACCTGATCGACCAGGCCTGAAACCCGACTGGTCTGCCTTTTGCAGTGCAGCAAGGGCATGAGGGTCCTGCTCGCCGACGCCAATCTCGATCGCGCCGCTTCCGTTGCCGACCATCTGGCCGGCTCCGGCGCGGTCGACGTGCTGCGTCTCGATGCCGGCGAAAGCCTGGCCCAGGCGGTGGCCCGGCACCGGCCGGACGTGGTGATTGTCGACATGGCGCGGCCCGACCGCGACCAGCTCGATTCGATCCGC